>DASWAH010000429.1:0-9395 GCA_036391235.1 Streptosporangiaceae bacterium | reverse complement strand
GGGGCGGGGCCTGCAACAGGTGCTGGCGGCGCTGGAGAAGGGCCGGATCAACATCGCCGCACGCGCCGTTGGCGTGGCCCAGGAGGCCTATGACCAGGCGCTGCGGTACGCGGGGGAGCGCGAGGCGTTCGGCCAGAAGATCTCCGGCTTCCAGGCGGTCCAGCTGAAGCTGGCCGACATGGCCATGAAGCTGCAGGCGGCCAGGCTGCTGACCTACTGGGCGGCGTCCCAGGCCGACGCCGGCCGCCGGGCCGACCTGGAATCCGGCCTGGCCAAGGTGTACGCGTCCGAGGTCGCGCAGGCCTGTGCGTTCACCGCCATGCAGGTGCACGGCGGGTACGGCTACTCCAAGGAGTTCACGGTCGAACGCCTGTACCGGGATGCGCCTCTGATGGTCATCGGCGAGGGCACCAACGACATCCTGCGGACCGTGATCGCCGAGTCCCTCATTAGCGGCCGGGGCGTCATCGGGTGACGTGTTCGGCTTCCGGTACCGGCGGCCGTCACTATCCTCGGTCTGTGGGTTTGGTCAGGGTTGCGGTACTGCGGCTGCTCGCTCTCGCTACGGCCGGGACCGCGGTGGCCGGTTGCTCGGTCGTCGGCCCGCCGTCGGCCGCCCCGGCCAGCCAGGCCGCCGCAAACCACAAGCCCGCTACGGCCGGCCACTCGGCCACCAGGACGCCGCGGCCGTCGTCCAGCCCGCGGCCGTCGCCGTCCAAGCGAGCCCGCGATCCGCGACCGCTGGCCGGCCAGATCGTCGGCATCGACCCCGGACACAACGGCCTGAACAACACCAACGCGGCCTACCTGAACCACCTGATCTGGAACGGCCGCGAGCAAGAGGGCTGTGACACGACCGGCACCCAGACCGCGTCCGGCTACACCGAATCCCTGTTCAACTTCCGCGTCGCCGTCGACTTGCGGGCTTACCTGCGGCGGGACGGGGCCAAGGTCGTGATGACGCGGCCGGACAATCATGGTCTCGGCCCGTGCGTGAACAAGCGCTCGCAGATCATCAACGCCGCGCACGCGAACGTGGCCATCGACATCCACGCCGACGGCGGGCCGGCCTGGGGCCGCGGGTTCACCGTGCTCGAGCCGGTCGCCGACGGGCCGAACGACGGCGTCATCGGCTCGTCGCTGCGGTTCGGCCGGTACGTGCACCAGGCCTTCCTGACCAGGACGCCGTTCCGCGTCTCGGACTACTACGGCAGCAACGGCTACATCCTGCGCGACGACCTGGCCGGGCTCAACCTGACCACGGTGCCGAAGGTGCTGATCGAGTGCGGCAACATGCCGAACGCGGCCGACGCGGCCCTGCTGACCTCGACCGCGGTGCAGCACCGGATAGCCAGGGCGCTGGAGGCCGCGATCATCAAGTTCCTGACGGGGTCCTGGCCGGCCGGCCGCGCGAGCGGATGACCGGCGGCCGGGCCCGCCGGGCCTGCGGGGTCCGCGGGACGGCTCTGCGCCTGGCCGCGGCCGGCGCGCTCGCGTCGGTCGCGGCGGCCGGCTGCTCAGGCTCGCCGGGCAGCCTGACCGGTGGGGCAGGCAGCCCGGGCCCGACCGCGACGAGCTCTCCGGGCAGCTCGCCTGACCGTCTTCCTAGCCGGAACTCCCCGTTCCTGCCGATGTCGCGGGCCCTGGCCAGCCGTTCGGGGCGGATCACGGCGGCGTTGTACGACGAGCGGACCGGCCAGACGTGGGTCTACCACGGCGGGCTGCGCGAGGTCACCGCCAGCATCGTGAAGGTCCAGATCATGGGCACGGCGATGCGCACGGCGGCGCTGGCCGGGCGGCCCTTGCCTGGCCAGCTTCCGGCCAGCGAGCAGGCGCTCATCCCCACGATGATCGAGAACAGTGACAACAACGCGGCGACCGCGATGCTGGCCAAGGTCGGCGGCCCGGCCGCGCTGGCGGCGTTCGACCGTGCGGCCGGCCTGACGTCCACCGTCCCCTCTCGGTTGCGCTTTATCCCGGGGACGACCCTGCCGGGCTGGGGACTGACCACCACGACCGCGCTCGACCAGGTCAGGCTGGTGCGTGCGTTCGCCTACCCGGGCCGGCTGCTGTCCGGTCAGGACCGCGCCTACGGGCTGAACCTGATGGAGCACGTGGAGAGCGATCAGGCCTGGGGTATCTCGGGCGGCGTACCCGCGGCCGGGTCCACCATCGCGCTGAAGAACGGCTGGCTGCCGCTGTCCGGGGCGGGCTGGACAATCAACAGCATCGGCTGGGTTTCCGGGCACGGCCGGAACTACGTTCTCGCCGTGCTGACCGATCACGACCCCGCCTATCAGTACGGGATCGCGACGATCGAGCAGATCGCCGCAAAGGTGTATGCCGATCTGGCGCCCGCGGCGGCCGGCCGGAACGGCCAGAACGCGGGCTTCTGACCGGGGGCGCTCTGGATCTGACCGGGCGACGCTCTGGAAATGATCACTGCGAAGACTGGGTGGATCTTGTGCCGGCGCTATCACGCTCGAACTCCACCCAGTCTTTGCAGTGCTGGATGTGCTGGTCCGGCTGGCCCCCGGGCGGGCTAACGGGGTCGGTCAGATGTCGGACTGACTGACCTGGGGCAGGCCGTACTGCGCGGCGACCGGGTTCCACTCGTTGGCGAAGACCGTCTTCGCCGTGACAGCCTGGTTGTCGTAGCCGCCCGCGCTGTTGAAGGCGGCCGAGTTTCCGGCCGGGAAGCATCCGCTGCTCTGCTCCTCGCGAGCCCACTTCAGGTAGTCGTTGTCCGCGTTCAGCGATGCCTGCAACGCGGTCAGCAGGTCATTCTTGAGCTGGCTGCCGTTGGCCAGCGCGCTGACCTGCAGGTTGAACGCCTGCGTGTACTCGCTGTTGCGCTGCTGGGCGACGGTCCGGATGGTCGAGACTTCGGAGGACAGCTGGCCGGGCGACAGCGACGCGCAGTTGTACTCGATCGCGTTGACCGCCGGGCCCAGCATGCCGCGGGTCGCGCTGCTGGTGCTGAGCAGGTTGCTCATCGCCGTGGCCTGGCTGCGCGGGGTCGGCGAGGCCGAGGTGGCCGGGCTCGACGGCGAATGCGAATGCACCTTGGCCGGCCCGCCGCCGCTGGTGCCGCCGCCGTTCAGGACCGTGACGGCGATCACGACGCCGACGACGATGACGGCGGCCGCGGCGCTGAGCAATCCCCACAGCAGCTGGCGGCCGGACCGCCGCGGTGGCTGAGGCGGCGGGTATTGCGGCCAGCCGGGTCCGGACGGCCCGGCCGGCCCGGAAAATCCAGCCTGACCGCCTGGCTGCTGGAACGTCTGTCCCGGGTACTGCGCGTACCCGGGACCGGCGTTGTAGCCGGCCGGGGCCGGTGGCCAGCCGGCGCCCGGCTGGCCGTGCTGGCTGGGCTGGCCGTGCTGGCTGGGCTGGCTGGGCTGACCGGGCTGGCCTTGCTGCCCGGTGCCGACGGCCACGCCCTGAGCGGCCAGCATCGTCGCCTCAGGACCGGCCGGACCAGGCGTGAGGCCGCCCGCAGGGCCAGGACCGGCGGCGGCCGCGGCCGCCCCTGTTCCTGCGGCAGCCGCGCCGGCCGCTAGCTCGGT
Source organism: Streptosporangiaceae bacterium (assembly GCA_036391235.1). Lineage (GTDB taxonomy): Bacteria > Actinomycetota > Actinomycetes > Streptosporangiales > Streptosporangiaceae > Chersky-822. Next base: position 5,826 of record DASWAH010000429.1, on the reverse strand, counting down.
GGCCGGCCACGGCTTGGCGTCGGCCGCGGTGACGGCGGCCGGCGGTGCGGGCGGGCCAGCCTCGAGCGGACCCGTGGCCAGCCCGAGGGCCCGTCCGAGGTCGCGCGCGAATCGCGCGCAGGTCGGGTACCGCTGGTCCGGCGCCTTGCTCATCGCCTTGGACAGGACCAGGTCAACGGCGGCCGGCAGGTCGGGGCGGCGGGACCGCGCCGACGGCGGTTGCTCGGTCAGGTGTGAATTGATCAGCGCGAAGCCATTGGACTTGCTGAACGGCGGCGCGCCGCAGAGCAGTTCGTAGGCCGTGCAGGCGAGCGAGTACTGGTCCGCCCGGCCGTCGATGCTGTGTCCCTCGATCTGCTCGGGAGCGATGTAATCCAGGGTGCCCACGAACTGGCCGGTCGACGTGAGATTGCTCGCTACCGTGTGCTTGCTGATTCCGAAATCGGAAAGATAGACGTGCTCGGGGGATTGGCTGACGTTAGCCGGCGATTTCCCTGACGCCATTTTCGGCGGCTGGTCGAGCAGCATGTTCGCGGGTTTCACGTCGCGGTGGACGAGCTGCTGCTCGTGCGCGGCGTCCAGCGCCGCCGCGACCTGGGTGATGATGTTCCAGGTCCTGGCCGCGGCCAGCGACTGGCCTTCGGACAGCAGGGCGCGGACGTCGCCGCCCTGCACGTAGCGCATCGAGATGAACAGGCAGCCGCCCGCGTCGCCGGCGTCGTAGACCGGGATGATGTTCGGGTGATCCACGGCCGCGGCCGCCCTGGATTCCCTGATGAACCGGGTGCGGAACGCGGTGTCGGCGGCCAGGGCCGGTGACAGCACCTTCAGCGCGACGCGACGGTCAAGGCGCTCGTCGTAGGCCCGGTATACGACCGCCATGCCGCCCTGGCCGATCTGTTCTTCCAGCCGGTACCCGGCGATCTTGTCGCCGGGATTGACATTGGCGCGTGCTGGCGTGATGTCGTCGCTCACCGCATCTTCCTCGACAAAGCCCGGGCGGCGCTGCACGGGGCCGCTCGCCCGCGCCGGCGCTCGGAGAATCCTCGCACCAGGCGCTCTGCCGCGTCACGGGCTCGCCTGAATTACTGTAGCCCCTCCCGTCCCGGCCGGAAATAGCCTGAACGGCTGGTGCCAGCGGTGGTCAGACGCTTTCCTCGCGCTCGGTATCCGCGGTCAGGTCGGCGTCGTCGGCGGTCAGGTCGGCGGCGTCGGCGGTCAGGCCGGCGGCGAGTCCGGCGGTCAGGCCGGCGGCGACCTGGCCATCGGGGGCCGGCCCGGCTCCGCCGTCGTCCAGCGCTCCCATCAGGTCCTCCTCGGGCCACGGGGTCGCGCCGAGGGCGTCGAGAGCGGCGAGGGCCGGGTCGAGCTTCTCGTAGAGGAACAGCACCGGCGAGCCGCCCGCCTGGGAGACCGCCGCCCGCAGCGCCGCGCCCGGGCCGTCGGCCGCGCTCACGGCGATGCCCGGCCTGATCGCCCGCATGGCCGCGGTGATCAGGGCCCGCATCTCGCCGGGAGCCCGGCCGCGCAGGTCGTCGTCCTCGTACACGACGACCGTGCCGAAGTGCGCCGCGATCGCCTGGGCCGACTCGGCGACCAGGTCATCGCGCCGGTCACCGGGCAGCGTGACCGCGGCGACCGGCTCGCCAGGCCAGACGGCCGTGATCATCTGGCCGGTGGCGTGCAGCGCGGCGGCGTTGTGCCCGTAATCGACCAGGACCGGCCCGGCCGCCGCGGTGGCGGCCGGCCCGGCCGCGACCGCGTAGACGTTGCCGCGTCCCGGGTTGACCGCACCGGGCGTGAACGTCGCGAGCGCCTCCCTGATGTCCTTGATCGTGACTCCGGCGGCGCGGCAGGCCGCGACCGCGGCCAGCGCGTTCGCGACGACATGCCTGGCCCGGCCGCCGAACGCGCCAGGCAGCTCGGCCAGGTTCATGATGACCCGCTGCAGGCCGCCGGCCGTCTCGACCAGCTGGCCATCGCAGATCTCGTAGCAATGGCCGCCCGCCCGCTTGTGCCGGTCGAGCACCGGGCTGCCCGGCGTGGCGCTGAAGAACCGGATCACCGGATCGTTGCGGCGTACCGCGGGCCGGTCGGCGAGCCCGGCCGACGCGTGGTCGGCCGCGTTCAGCACCACGCTGCCGCCCGGCCGCAGCCTCTCGGCGACCAGCGCCTTGACGTCGATCAGCTCCTCGAGGTCATCGACGCCCTGGTCGCCCAGGTGGTCAGCGGTGATGTTGGTCACGACGGCGACGTCGGCCTGGTCATAGCCGAGGCCGCCCCTGATGATGCCGCCCCTGGCCGTTTCCAGGATGGCCGCCTCGACGGTCGTGTCGTCCAGCACGAGCTCGGCCGACTTGGGTCCGGAGGCGTCCGCCTCGAGCACGCAGCGGCCGCCGATGAACACCCCGTCGGTACACGACATGCCGGTGTGCAGCCCGGCCTGCCTGAGCACGTGCGCGATCATGCGCACGGTCGTGGTCTTGCCGTTAGTGCCGGTCACCGAGATGACCGGGATGCGGGAGACCGCGCCCGGCGGGTACAGGCGGTCGACCACGGCGTCGGCGACCGGCCGGGGCGTGCCCTCGGCCGGAGCCAGGTGCATGCGCAGGCCCGGGCAGGCGTTGATCTCCAGCACCGCGGCCGCCTGCCGCCAGGAGGTGCCCGCCGGGCGCTGGCCGCCCGGCAGGCCGCCGCCGGCCAGGGCCGCGCCGAACAGCGGCGCGCCGATGTCCTCGAGGCGCAGGTCGACGCCGCAGATGTCCAGGCCGGTGACCCCGGCGGCGCGCCGGCAGAGCTCGGCAACGTCCTGATGGATCTGGCCGGTGACGTCCCGGCTGGTCCCGCCGGTGGACAGGTTGCCGTTGCGGCGCAGCGGGACTACCCGGCCGGCGGCCGGCACCGACCCTGGGCGCAGGCCGTCATCGGCAAGGTGCGCGAGCAGCGCGTCATCGACGGTGATCTGGGTGAGCACCCGGGAGTGACCGGGGCCGCGGCGCGGGTCGGCATTGAGCTCGTCGATGAGCTCGATCACGGTGTGGCTGCCGTCCCCGGTCACCGACGGCGGGCTGAGCTCCGCGGCCGCCGTGACCCGGCCGTCCACGACCAGCACCCGGTAGTCCCGGCCGGGGATGTAGCGCTCGACGATGACCTCGGCCGAACCTGATCCGGCGGCGGCGCGCCGGTAGGCCCGGGCGGCCTCCTCGCCGGTCTGGATGCCGACCGAGATGCACCGGCCGTGATTGCCGTTGCGCGGCTTGACGACAGCCGGGCCGCCGGCCTCGGCGACGGCCCTGATCGCCTCGGCCTCCGTTCTGGCCACGGTCCCTTCTGGCACCGGGATCCCGGCTCGGGCCAGGAACTGCTTGGCCAGCACCTTGTCGCCGGCGATGTCGACCCCGATCGCCGACGTCTGCTCGGTCATGGCCGCGCTGACCAGGCGGCGGTGGCAGCCGTATCCGAGCCGCAGCATGGACAGGCCGCCGACCCGGCGAACCGGGATGTCGCGGCGCCGGGCCGCCTGGGCGATCGCGGCGGTGGTCGGTCCGAGCCGCTCCCGTTCCATCGTGCGGGCGAGGGCGGCGACGGGCGTGCTCAGGTCGGGCCGCCGCCCGGCCAGGACGTCTCGCACGACCGACATGGCCAGCGCGATCAGCTCGGCCGGGACAGCCGAGTCCTCTGGCTCGTCGGGCGGGCACTCGGTCATCACGTCGTAGTGCCCGTCCTGCCCGGCCCACAACGTCCGGCCCAGATGCACCTCGCGCCCGGCCAGCGCGGACAGCTCGAGGGCTACATGCTCGGTCACGTGCCCGAAGTAGGTGCCGCGGCGCATCGCCGCAGTGAACCCGCCCGGCCGCCCGGCCGCGCAGTGGTGCGAGGCTAGCCCGGGCAGCAGCTCCGCGAGCCGGGCGGCGAACCCGGCGTGGTCGGTGGTCTCGGCGTTGGTCAGCTCGCCCAGCTCCAGCCTGGCCACGCTGACCGGCCCGGCCGCGTAGATGTTCGGGCCGCTGAGATGACGCACGTGCTTTAGCCGCACTTCAGTCTCCTCCGATGGGTGTCACCGTGATGGCCGCCAGCCATTGCTCGCTCTAATACCTGGCGTGGGCCGGCCCGATGGCCGGCGACCGGTTCGCCAGATCGAACACGCACCCGGCCGGGAGCAGGTGCAGGCGCACGTCGAACAGGGTGATCGGGTCGGTGTCGGCGGCCGCGTGCACGACCGTGGCCTTCTTCGCGTCGACAACGGAGACCACGCCGGCGCCGAGTACCTCGAACTCGTCGGCGCCGACGCAGATCGCGGTGTTTTCGTCGATGCCGACCCCGAGCCGGTCCGGGTCGAGGGCAACCGCGCTGAGCAGCCTGGGCAACCGCCCGCGCTCGGCAAAGTGCATGTCGATCAGCATCCTGGGCATCAGGCCAAGGCCGGGCGCGGTCCGGACGGCGGCCGTCGCGACCTCGGAACCGCTGCCGCCGAGGATCATCGTGGTGCCCAGCGCGGTGGCCCCGGCGCTCGTCCCGGCGACGACCAGCCCGCGCGACAGCCGCTGCCTGAGCTGCTCGTTGATGCGAGAGCCGACCAGGGTTTGCAGCCTGGCCTGGTCGCCGCCGCACAGGAAGACGCCGGTCGCGCCGTCCAGCATGGTGCCGGCCCTGGCGCTGTCGGCGTCGGCCCGGCCGCTGATCGGCAGCTCGCGCACGTGCCGGACGCCGAGCTTGCGGAAGACGCGCTCGTAGTCGGCCAGGACGCGGTCTGGCATGCCGGTGGCGGTGGTGATGACGACGATCCTGGCTTGCGCTCCGCCGCACATGGCCGCGTAACGCTCCAGGATCCCGGCGCCGCAGCGCCGGTCCTCGGCTCCGCCGATGATGAGCAGGCGGCCCGGAACTCCCCCGTCGTCCACGCCCTGGCCCTCGTCCCGGACCGCACGCGCGGCCCCCCGAGGCGGTGTCTACCCGTGGCCAGGTTCGGTCAACCAACGCCTGCATTGTGCAAGTAATGGCAGGTCAACGGCGGAGTAAGAGGAACGCCAGGTTCACCTACTCGGTGTGCAGGACGCCCCTGGTCTGCCGCCCGCGCCGCCCGCCCGACCGAGGCCGTGACAGTTCGTCGGGCAGCTGCAGCAGGGGGTTGGAGGCGCTGGCCACGACATCGCTGGCGATGTCGATCACACGCCGGCCGCGGTTCCTGGCCGCGGTCCTGAGCTGCTCGAAAGCCTGCCGGGGCTGGATCCTGTGCCGTTCGGCGAGCACGCCGATCGCCTGCTCGACCCTGATCCGCGCGGTCAGCGCGTGCTCGAGCTGGCCGATCGTCGCCCGCAGGCGGCTCGTCTCGCTGGCCGCGCTGTCCTTGGACCGGCCTGCCCGGCGGCCCTTGGCCGGCGCCGTCACGGCAGCGGCGGCCTCCGCCGGTGCGGCCTCGTCGGAGGCCAGTTCCGCGGAGATCAGGTCGGCCAGCACCATCGCGCTGGTCAGATCGGACACGTCGGCGCCGCCGACTCGCCAGCCGTCCTTGGTCCGGCGGACGACCGCGTCACCTGACTCGGCCGCCGCGGTCTCCGCCGCTACCTCGGCCGGTCCTGACGACGTGACCTGGCCGTTGGCCGGATTGCCGGTGTCGCTCATCGCGGCACAGCCAGCTCGTCCATCCGCTGCTTGATCGCGCGCACGGACGGATTGGTCAGCGTGCTGCCGTCGCCGAACAGCACCGTCGGGACTGTCTGGTAACCGCCGTTCACCGTCATCACGAACTCCGCGGCCTCTGGTTCACGCTCGATGTCAACCTCGGCGATCTCAATACCCTCGCGGGCTAGCTGACTCTTGAGCCTC
>DASWAH010000428.1:0-8985 GCA_036391235.1 Streptosporangiaceae bacterium | reverse complement strand
AGCGCGACGGCCGGCAGCGAGAGCAGGATGCCGGCCCGGCGGCGCCGCCGCGACAGGCGGCTAGACCGGCTGGAACGGCTGGAACGGGTGGCCGGCCGGCCGACGGAACGGCCCGTGCCTGCCTTGGTCAGGTCCACTGGGGGGACTCCTCAGCGTGGTGGTGATCGCCGGCCCCGGGCGGACGCCCGGGGCCGGCGATCACGCCCGGACATCAGGGGAACGTGTTGCCGCGCTGGCTGGCCGGCAACTGAGTCAGCGTGGTCTGCATGGCCTGCAGGGCCGCCGAGACCGACTCGCTGCCGTTCAGCACGGCGGGCAGGAACTTGGAGCCGGTGTTGACGACGTCGCCCTGGACCACGTTGTCCAGCATCGGGTAGGCCGTGTAACCGCCCTTGGCCACCAGGTCGAGCATCTGCTGGTTGACCGGGTTGGAGGTGGAGGTGCCGGTGATGGCCGGGATCAGGCCGGCCGCGTTGATGATGCCGGCCGCCTGCGTCGTGGTCATGAACGACAGGAACTCGCCGTCCTGCTTGGCGTGGGCGGAGTAGCTCATCTGCGCGATGCCGTCGCCCGCGTAGTCGACCACGCCCTTGATCGGCGAGTTCGAGAACGGCGGGGCGAACGCGCCGACCTTGCTGCCGAGCGCGCTGGTGAACTTGGCGGTGTCCCAGGTGCCATCGACCATCATCGCGGCCTTGCCGCTCTCGAACTGGCCCAGGTTGCCGGTGTTGGTCACGACGTCGGAGTTGGTGCAGCCCGAGCTGTGCAGCTTGGTCCAGTTGGTCAGCTGGGCCTTGATCGCGGGGGAGGTCCACGGGATCTGGCCGCTGTACAGGCCCTGCCACTGGCTGACCGGGTACGCGCCGATCATCATGTAGCTCATGTCGTACCAGGGGTAGAACGCCGAGCTGATCGGCTGGCCGCCGTTGCCGTAGACCAGCGGGGTGAAGCCCGCCTTCTTCAGCTTGGCGCAGGCCGCGTAGAGCTGGCTCCAGTCCGTCGGCACCGACGTGACGTGCGCCTTGGCGAAATCTGCCTTGTTGTAGAAGCCGATGTAGAACTGGTTCTCCAGCGGGATCACGTACGGCCCGTTGGCAGCGTTGAACCCGTCCGAGGTCCACTTCAGCGCGTTCGGGTCAACCCGGGCGAGATCGGATGCGGGGACTTCGCCTTTGAGGTTCGTCAGGAAGCTCTTGTACTGCAGCGTGAACAGGCCGGTCCACATGACCGCCAGGTCCGGGCCGCTCCTGGAGATCGCGTCCTTCTGCAGGATCGCGAAGTAGTTGTCACCGTTCTGCGGCTGGATCTTCACGGTGATGTCCGGGTGCAGCTTGTGGAACGCGGCGGCGAGGTTCCGCAGCGCGGTCGCGTTCTGCTCGGTCCCGTAGTTCTCGGCAATCGTGATGGTCACCGGACCCGACGACGTACCGCCGCCGCCTCCTCCGCTGCTGCACCCGGCCGCAAGCAGCGCTGCCACCACCCCAGCTGCTGCCACTCTCCAACGCCTCACGGCTCGCTCCCTTCTCTTCAGTCTTGTAGCTGTCGTGCTGTCTGTCTCGGTTATGCGAGTTGTGCGAGTAATGCGGGTCATGCGGTTATGCTCGGGCCGGCCCGGTCGTCAGGAACGCCCGACGACCGGTTCGACGAAGGTCTGGTGCTGTTCGGTCGGGGCGGTCAGGAAATCCAGGTCGCAGCCCTGTGGTGCCTGCAGAACATGCCGGGCGTACAGGGCGGGCCAGCCCCGCAGGTGCCCCGGCGGCGCTGGTGCGGCCGCGGCCCGGCGGCGATCCAGCTCGGCCTGGCTGACCTCCAGGTCCAGCGTCCCGGCGGGTACGTCGACGCTGATCAGGTCGCCGTCGCGGACCAGGCCGAGCGGACCGCCGGCCGCGGCCTCCGGCGCGGCGTGCAGCAGGACGGTGCCGAAGCTGGTGCCGCTCATCCTGGCGTCGGTGACCCTGACCAGGTCGCGCACGCCGGCCCGCACCAGCCGGGCCGGGATCGGGATCATCCCCCATTCGGGCATGCCGGGGACGCCGGCCGGCCCGCAGCCCGCCAGCACCAGGACGCTGTCCGGCGTGATGGCCAGGGCCGGGTCGTCGATCCTGGCCAGCATGTCGTCGTAGCCGCGGAATACCACGGCCGGGCCGCGATGCCTGAGCAAGCCCTCGCTGGCCGCGGACATCTTGATCACGGCACCGTCGGGGGCCAGCGAGCCGCGTACGACGCCGATAGCGCCGCCGGCCCGCAGCGGAGCGCTGGCCGGCCTGATCGCGCCGCCGGCCGGCTTGGCCCCGTCCAGGACCTCGCTGAGCCGCTGGCCGGTGATTACCGGGGCGTCCAGGTCAAGCAGCCAGGAGACCTCCCTGAGCAGGGCCGGGACGCCGCCGGCCGCATCGAAGTCGGCCATCAGACCCGACCCTGATGGCTCCACGTCGGCGACCACCGGAACCTGGGCTCCGATCCTGGCCACCTCGTCGAGCGAGAACTCCAGGCCTGCGCGACCGGCTATTGCGGCCAGGTGGATGACGGCGTTGGTCGAGCCCCCGGCCGCGTGCAGGGCGACGATCGCGTTGGCCAGTGAGCCGGGCCGCAGGATGTACCTGGGCCGCCGGCGGCCGCCGGTCACGGCCGCGACGATCAGCTGGCCGGCCTGCCGGGCGGCCGCGGCCGCCCGCGGGTCGCCGGCCGGGATCGAGCTGGCCCCCGGCACCATCAGCCCGAGCGTCTCGGTCAGCACGGCCATCGTCGATGCCGTGCCCATCGTGTTGCACGCGCCCCGGCCGCAGGACAGGCAGCGTTCCAGCTCCCGCCAGCCGGCGTCGTCGAGCCGGCCGGCCCGCCGGTCGTCCCACAGCCGCCAGAGCGCGGTTCCGGTGCCGACCGGGGCTCCGCGGAAGCTGGCGGCCGGGCGGGAGCCGCCGGTCACCACGATCACCGGGATGCCGGCCGAGATCGCGCCCATCAGCGCACCGGGAACGCTCTTGTCGCAGTTGGCCAGGATCACCAGCCCGTCCAGCGGGTTGGCCCTGACCATCTCCTCGATCTCGATCGCCAGCAGGTTCCTGTACAGCATGGCGCTCGGCTTCATCAGGTCCTCGCCGAGCGAGATCACCGGGAATTCGGCGCCGGCCCCGCCGGCCGCCTCGATGCCCTCTTTCACCGGGCCGACCAGGTCGCGCAGCGGCAGGTTGCACGGGTTCAGGTCGCTGGCCGAGTTCGCGATCCCGATCACCGGGCGGCCGTCCCCGGCCCGGACGCCCGCGCTGGCCAGCGCCACCCGGTGCAGGATCGCGACCTCGTCGTCCCCGTCCAGCCAGGCCTTGCTGCGCAGTGCTGGCCCGGGGGGACGACCCCCCGGAACCCCCCGCGTGGTGTACTCGCTCGCCTGACTCATCGGGGCTCCGGGACGCCGAGGCCGCGGGCGCCTGGCCCTGACTGGTGCAGCTTGATGCCGCTGCGGGTGATCCACTCCAGCGCGACCGAGGCCCGGTGCACCTTCTCCCTGGCGATCGCGGCGGCCTCGTCCGACAGATGCAGGCCGCTCGGGTACAGCGGCCGCGAGTTGCGCAGCCCGAACTTGACGTACATCGGGGCGGCCACGCTGATCAGGTCGGCCGCCTCGTGCCCGCGCACGACCCCGCCCATCGCATCCGGCGTCTCCACGTACAGGTCGATGGGCATGTCGCTGGCCGCCCTGATCTCCGCAATCTGGCCGAGAGTCAAGTCGGAGGGGACGTTGATGGTGGACGCCCCGAGCCGTTCGAGCAGCCTGAACGTGACCGGGTTGGACGGCGCCAGCACCGCCGACACCTTCCACACGATCGACGCGGGAAGCTGGCCCGCGGCCTGCAGCTCGGTCACCAGCGACAGCAATCCGGGGTCGGCGATCAGGAACCCGCGGATGCCGTGCTCGGCCGCCCTGGCGATGTCGTCGACCGCGTACCTGAGCTGACGGGTGCCGCGGATGCGGCCGGCCAGGGTCTGGCCGTCGGGCGCGGCCGCGGCCCGGCCGATATCCCACTCCTCGCGCGGTCCCACGAACAGGGACACCTCGATGCCGGCGTCGGCCGCGATGGCCGCCATCTCGTCGAGCTCGGCCGCCGAGAGCAGCATCGCGCCGCTGCCCTGGGAGACCCGGTTGACGGTGACCCGGCACTCGGCCGCGGCGGCCACGACCGCCCTGAGCACCGACGGTCCCTCGACGCTCGGGATCTCGATCCTGAAGTCGGCTCCGTCGGGGAACCGGACCGAGCTGGCCGCCGCGGCCGGCTCGGCCGTCAGCCCGGCTCTGGCCAGCGCCTGTACGCCGGTCACGTAGGTCTGGCCGGCTACCTCGGTCATGTCAGGACCTCCAGTACTGCGGGAACCTCGGTCCCCTGGTCGCTCTTCTCGGCGGGCCAGCCGGCCGCGCTGGTGATCCGGCGGGGAGCGCCACCGGTCACCAGGAACGTGTCCTCGGCTTTGGCCCCGCCCGGCAGGCTGGGGTTCCAGGCGAGGGCATGGCCGGCCGCGACCGGCTCGCCGTACCACCGGGACCAGGCCTGGCCTGGCGCGATCTCGAACTCGCGCTGGGCGAACCCGATCGGGCCGCCCTGGTAATGACCGCGCCAGCCATCTGCCGCGCCGGCGGCCGCGTAGGCCGCGGCCAGCGTCTCCATGACCGATCCGTAGCTGGTGCCGGGCTGGCCTGCGGCCAGGACGGCGTCCTGGATGTCCAGCACCCGGCCGCGCAGGCGGGCGTAGTCCGGGCTGACCGGCCCGGCGGCAGCGAACCTGGTCAGGGCGACGTGCAGGCCGTGCCGTCGGGCCACGGCGACCGCCATGACCAGGCGGTGCACCGGGACGCCGGCTGCCATCGGGTGCCGGTACCGTTCCAGCCGCTCGTCGCCGCCGACGATCAGCACGGGGGCGTCGGCCCCGCGGGCCTCCAGGCCGGCCGCGCAGCGGGCCTGGACGACGGTGTCGAGCTCACCCGGCCGCCATCCGGTCAGCGCGTCCTGCAGGGCGGCGGCGGCGTCGGCGCCGAGGTCGGCCAGGTCGGCCGTCTCGGCCGGGGACAGGGCGAGCCGCATCGCGACGATGTCCTCGCTGGCGTCCAGGCCGAACGCCGGGTGGCCGTCGCTGGCGAGCTGCCCGGTGGCCAGCCCGGCCAGTCCGGCGGCGGCGGTGACGAAGTCCGCGGGGGAGTACCAGGGCACGTCGACCAGGTCCGCGAAGCCATGGGCGGCCGGGCCGTATTCAGCCGCGATCCTGGCCGCCTCGACGTTGGTCGTGATCAGGCTGGCTCGCCCGGGCGTGAACACCGCCCAGGTAAGGTCGACGGCCGCGGTGCGATCGACCGGTGCCGCGATGCCGCCGCAGGCCCAGGCCACAGCGGCGGGACCGGTGAGGACGAGAGCGGGCGCATGACCGTCCAGCCAGGCGGCGATGCGCTGCCTGGCTGCCTCGGCCCTGGCGGCACTGCGAGATTGGTGTTCTGCAATGCCGAACCCTGTTGCGTGATGTAGAATCACGGGGCTACGAAACTCCCGATTTGCCCACCTGTCAAGGGGCGTTATCGGTTCCATACATTCGTCGTTCGGCAGAACCGAACAAATGCGTGTAGGGGTGAGCGAGTGGAATCAGGTGCCGGGGCCGCAGGCGAGCCGGCTCAGGAAGGCGCGGACGAGGCAGCCACCGGCGACCGCTATACGGTGCGCAGCGTGGCCAGGGCGATGCGGCTGATCAACATCGTGGCTGACGGCCCGGCCGACGGCATGTCGCTGAGCGACCTGGCCAGGGCGCTCGGGGCGTCCAAGAGCACGACGCTGGCCCTGGCCAGGACGCTGACCGGATCGGGCATCCTGCGCGACTCCCGGCCCGGCCCGCGCTACAGCCTCGGCACCGCCTTGATCAGGCTGGGCGACATCACTCGCAGCCAGCTCCCGATCGGCGAGATCTGCCGGCCGGTGCTGGCCGAGCTCGCCGCCGCGACCAAGATGACCTCGCGGGTGGCGATTTGCGACGACGGCTACCCGGTATTCATCGAGCGGGTGGACGGCCCGGGCACCGTGCGGTTCCACACGCCGCTCGGCCAGCGGGAGGTACCGCACGCCTCGGCGGCGGGCAAGGCGATGCTGGCCACGATGGAGACGGAACGGGTGCAGGCGATCTGCGCCGCCACCGGCATGCGGCCGCGCACGGCGCGCACGATCACCGACGTCGACACCCTGCTCGACAACCTGACGGCCGCGCGGGCCAACGGGTTCGCGGTGGACGACGAGGAGGACGCCGAGGGGGTCTTCTGCGTGGGCGCGGTGTTCTTCGGCCACGACGGTTCCTGCGCCGGTGCGGTCAGCGTCACCGGGATCAAGGGCGACCTGCCGGCCTGGCGGATGGGCGAGCTGGGAAGGATCGTCCGCAGGCACGCCAACAAGGTGTCCGAGTTGCTCGGTGGCGGCCGCTACGCCGCCCGCGTCCCGGCCCCGGCAGCTGCGGCCCCGACCGCGGCCGCGCCCCTGGCCGCCGCCCGCGTGCCCGCCGCGCCTGCGGCCATGACCGCCGCCGCTCCGGCCGTGGCACCCGCATGACCGGGCCGGACCACCAGGCGCTGATCGTCTCCGGGCCTGGCGAGATAGCGCTCCGACCGCACGGCCCGGTCATCGTGCCGCCCGGCGAACTCCTGGTCGAGCCCGATCTGGTCGGGCTGTGCGGCACCGATCTGGAGATCATCGACGGCGCGATCGACCCGGCCTATGTGCGGTACCCGGTCGCGCTCGGGCACGAATGGACGGGAACGGTCGCCAGCGACGGGCCGCTGGCCGGTCGCCGGGTAGTCGTCGAGGGCATCGTCGGCTGTGGCCACTGCGGCCCGTGTACGCGCGGCCAGGCCAACTTGTGCGAGACCTACGACGAGATCGGCTTCACCAGGGATGGTGCCGCGGCCGGCCAGATCTGCGTGCCGGCCAGGCTGGCCCACGTGATCGGGGCTGATGTCGCCGCCCAGGACGCGGTGCTGACCGAGCCGTCGGCGGTCGTGTACCGCGCGCTGACCAGGGCCGGAGTGACGCCGGGCAGCCGTGTGCTGGTCATCGGGGACGGCACCGTGGCTCTGCTCGCGGTCATGCTGCTCAGGCTGTGGTCGCCGGCTGAGATCGCGATGCTCGGCCAGCGCCCGGCCCAGGCCGAGCTCGCGCGGGCGGCCGGCGCGTCGAGTTTCTCGGTCGACGGCCAGCCGGCCGGGTACGACCTGGCCATCGAGGCCGCCGGGGCCACGGCAGCCGTGCGGACGGCGCTGGGCGCGGTCCGGCGTGGCGGCACGGTGCTCCTGGTCGGGCTCCCGCCGCACGGCCAGACCGTCCCGCTGGCGGCCGACGACATCGTCAACAACGACCTGGCCATCCTGGGCAGCTTCAGCTACACCCAGGCCGCCTGGCGATCGGCGGTCGGGCTGCTCAACGCCGGGCTGCTGCGACCCGGCCTGCTGGTCACCCACCGCTACCCGCTGGCGGGCTGGGAGCAGGCCGTCGCCGCGCTGCGCAGAGCGCCCGGCCCCCGGGGCAAGGTGCTGCTGGAGATCCGCCCGCCAGAAAGGTCAGCCCGATGAGCTTCACCAGCGTGAACCCGCACGACCCGGCCGATGTGCTCGGCGAGTGGCCGGCAGCGGACCCCGGCGAGGCCGCCGCCGCCGTCGCCCGGGCCCAGGCGGCCGCCAGAAGCTGGCGGGACACCCCGGGTGCGGCCCGTGCGGCCGCACTCGGCGCCGCCGCCACCGAGCTCGAGCGCCGGGCCGGCGAGATCACCGACCTAGTGATCAGGGAGGTGGGCAAGCCGGCCTCCGAGGCGCGGGGCGAGGTCGCCAGGGGAGTGGCGATCCTGCGTTACTTCGCTCAGGAAGCCCTCGCGCCCGACGGCCAGACGCTGCCGGCCGCCGCCGCCGACCAGCTGCTGCTGGCCAGGCACGTGCCCGTCGGCGTGGCCGCCCTGCTGACGCCATGGAACTTCCCGGTTGCCATCCCGCTCTGGAAGGCCGCGCCGAGCCTGGCCTACGGCAACGCCACCCTGCTCAAGCCTTCGAGCGCCGCGGCCGCGACCGCGCTGGCGCTCGGCGAGATCCTCGGCTCGGCCCTCCCGGCCGACGTGTTCCAGGTGGTGCTCGGCGGCGCCGCGACCGCGCGGACCCTGATCGGCCACCCCGGTGTCGCGGCGATCTCGTTCACCGGGTCGTCGGCCGTCGGCCAGGACGTGGCCGCGCGGGCGGCGGCCCGGGGCTGCCGGGTGCAGGCCGAGATGGGCGGACAGAATCCTTCCGTGGTGCTGGCCGACGCCGATCTGGACCGGGCGGCGGCCGCGATCGCCTACGCGGCCATGGGCTACGCCGGCCAGAAATGCACCGCGACCAGCCGGGTGATCGTGGTCGACCAGGTGTACGAGCCGTTCCGGCAGGCGCTGACCGCCGCGATCGAGGGGCTCGGGGTGGTGGACCCGGCCGATGAGAAGACGCTCGTCGGCCCGGTCATCGATGCCGGGGCCCGGGACGCTGCCCTGGACGCGGTGCACCGCTCCGGCGGCCGGGTGCTGACCGGCGGCCGCGCTCTCGAGGCTCCCGGCTTCTACCTGGCGCCCACGCTGGTCGAACTGGAGTCGGCGACCGGGCCGCTGGCTACCGATGAGGTGTTCGCGCCGGTCGCCGCATTGATCAGGGCGGGCTCGGCCGACGAGGCGATCGCGATCGCCAACGAGGTCAGGTACGGCCTGGTCGCCTCGGTCTTCACCAGCGACTTGGGCCAGGCGCTGCGGCTCACCCGCCAGCTGGAGGCGGGCATGATCCGGGTCAACGCGCCCACGTCCGGGGTCGACTTCAACGCGCCGTTCGGCGGGGCCAAGGAGTCCAGCTACGGCCCGCGCGAGCAGGGCAAGGCCGCGCGGCAGTTCTACACGGAGTCGCGGACCGTCCTGATCGTGCCCTGACCGGCCCGGAGCGGCACTAGCCGAGCGCGCTGAGCA
>DASWAH010000427.1:0-23469 GCA_036391235.1 Streptosporangiaceae bacterium | reverse complement strand
CCAGAACAGCTCAGGCTCCCGGTCGGCGGCGGTCCGGATGATCTCGCCGCCGGCCGTCACCACCTTCGCGGACACCAAGTTGTCCAGCGTGAGGCCATACGCGCCGACCAGGTGGCCGATCCCGCCAGTCAGCGTCAGCCCGGCCACGCCGGTATCCCCATAGGTCCCGCCAGGTAGCGCAAGCTCAGCCGCCTGCGTCGGCGCATCCACGTCATTCCAGCACGCACCGCCGCCCACCGACACCCGGCGAGCATCCGCGTCAACCGTGACCTCACGCAGCAGCCGCAGGTCGATCATCACGCTGGCTTGGCCAACGGAATGGCCGGCCACACTGTGGCCCCCGCCACGCACGGACACACCGAGGCCGCGGGCCCGCGCGAACCCGATAGCCGCCGCCACGTCCGCGTCGTCGACCGGACGCACGATCACCTCGGGCCGCGCCTCAATCAGCGCATTGAACGAGCGGCGACCGCGGTCAAACCGAACGTCATCAGGCCCGATGACCGGTCCACGATGCACCGCGCCGAGCTCGGCAAACGCAGCGTCATCCATCCCGTCATCCTGGCACCCGGCGGACCGGGATCTGCGCAGGGAAAGCCTGAACGACCCGGTCACGCCCCGCCCGACGGAGAGAGCGGATAGGTCACGGTCTGCGGGAGGCGGTAGGTCTTACCGCCGGCCCGGTACGTACGAGCACCCGTGTAGATAACGGTCAGGCGGCTGAAGTACCGCTGGCCGGTGTGCCCGGGCCGCGCCTGCGCGCGCCACAGGTCGACCAGGACCGGGAAGCTGTGCAGCTTTCCCTTCGTGCAGTCGGGGATGCAGACCCGGAAGGTGTCGGTGCCGGACGCGAAGGCGGACGCCGCCGACCATGCCTGCCAGTGCAGCTTCTGCAGGTAGGCGTTACCGTCAGCGCAGGCCAGCACGTAGCTGGCCGGCCTGGTCTGCGCCTTGCCAGTGCAGGAGATGACGACCGGGCTGCCCGCGGGCGCGGCACCGGAGCGGCTGTCCAGCCGGGCCGCCGCGGCCGGGCCGAGTGTCGACGCCGCGACCACGACCGTCGCGACGCCGCCGAGCGAAACGGCGGCGAACCTGGCCCGGCGAGCACGGGCATGAGTCATAGGGCACCTCGTAGTCATTTCGCAGAACGGCTGCTACGCACGGTTAGACCGCCGGAGCAGCCGATCGGTTGCTCCGGACCTGCAAAAAGCGTCTTCGAGGCAAGCAGGTCATTACTTACGGCACCTTCCAGTGCAGGCCGGCGAGCTTCAGAACCTGCGGGATGAACGAGCTCGTGAGCTGAAGCGCAGGTTCCGCCCGGCCGCCCACGCTGAACTGCACGGTTCCGCAGGCAGCCGGACCCTGCGCGACGGCCAGCGGCGGCCCGCCCGCCCGGGCCAGGAACACCAGCCGGATCCCGCCGCCGGTGCCCAGCGGGCACGAGGCCATCGGCCCGATCGTGGACAGCGGCAGGCTGTCGACGAGCGCCGCGAGCCGCCGGACCACGGCCAGGTCGGTGATCGTCACCGGTGCCGGCCGACGTCCGGCCCGCGGGTTCAGGCTCCGCCGGGCCGTGATCGTGACCACCCGCGCGCCGGCCGGCACCCGTTCGGCCGGAGACCGGCGCGGCTGCCAGCTCACCCAGGCGTCCGCCCGGACCCGGGTCTGGCCGTGGCCTGCTCCGGTCACCTCGACTATGAGCTCCCGCGTGGTCAGCACGCCGGGAACCGGAGGCAGCGAGAACATCCGGTCCCACGACGGCGGCCCGAAGTCGGCGTCGCCCAGGGTGAACCGGCGCGGCAAGTGCGCCCGCTCCCAGGCCAGCACCGCCCGCGGCCGCCCGGGGACCTCCCAGAACGAGGCATCGTGCACCACCGCCGAAGACTCGAGGCTGGTAATCGGGACCTTCAGCGGGCCCGGAGCCGACCTGAGGCGCCGCGCGAGCGGCGGTACGACGAACTCCTTCAAGATGGCGGCGGCATCGGCGACTGCCCGATCACGCGGCGTCGTCTTCGTCCGCGCCACGGTAGCCGTCCCGGCGGGCCGGTGCCCACCCCCCTCGCCCCCGGCGGCACAACCCGCCGCCGTCACGGCCGCGCAGGCCGTCAGCAAGACCGCGCCGGAGCGCCAGAGCCATGTCATGCCGGTTAGACTCGCGCGACGCCAGCACGGTTCCGCATAACCGGCTGGGGTCACTTGCGAGTCGGCAGGCCCCACAGGTCGAACTCCTGCCGCAGCCGGGCCGCCGCCGGATTCCCCAGTGCCTTCCTGACGATGAGAACGAAGTTGGCCCGCCACGCGTGATGATGTCCCCGGCTGCTCCCGCGCCCCCGGGCGGGCTCGCGCAGTTCGTGCCCTGGTCCGTAATCCGGAGTCACGATGTGGGCCAGCTCATGCAGGCAGGCCTGTTCACAGGCACCGGCGCTGCCGCGGTCGCTGGTGCCGATCTTTACCCAGCGCAGGCTCGCGTCGGCCCGGCTCACGCCGCGGCCGCCGACCACGGTCACGAGGCCATCGTGCGCCGGGAACGCGGCGGTGAACCACTCTGCCCGCTGAACGGCATGAATGTAGGCCGCACACTGCCGGTAGCCGATCATCTGGTCGTGGGTCGCCAGCACGGCATGTGCCAGTTCGCTGACCGGCAAGCCGGCCGCCCGCTGCGCGTTGTACGCGGCTTCCTGCAGCCTGGTCGTCGCGATCCCCTACTGCCGGTCCTGGTCCGCCGCGGCCGGCATGTACTTCTCGAACCAGGTGACGAGCCGGGTCAGGTAATCGGTAACGGCCGGGAACCGGCTGACCCCGTGCCCCTCCTCCGGATAGATCACCAGTTGCGCGTCGACGCCGCGTCCGGCCAGAGCTTGATAGAACTCCCTCGCTTGGCCAGCCGGTGTGCACCGGTCCTTCGCGCCGGCCGTGAGCAGCGTCGGGGTCCGGCACTTGCTGGCGTGCAGGACCGGGCTGCGCTCGTGGACCTGGTTGCCGGTTTCTTCCGGGTCGGCGTTGCCCAGGAACCACAGTCCCCACTTGGCGATGTTGGTGGTGTAGGTGAAGCTGTACCACTCGGTGACCGGCGAGCCGGCCACGGCCGCGGCGAACCGCTGATCCTGGGTCACCAGCCAGGCCGACATGAACCCGCCGTAGCTGACGCCCATCGTGCCGATCCGGGCCGGGTCGGCAATCCCCCGCGCCACCAGCGCGTCGATCCCGGACAGGTAGTCGTGAGTGTCGGCCCCGCCCATGTCCCCGACGACGGCAGCCGCGAACTCCTGGCCGCGGCCCGAGCTGCCCCGCGGGTTCGGGCTCAGGACCGCGTATCCGCGGGACACCAGCAGCGGCACCGCGTAGTCGCCCATCGCCCAGCTCCGCTGGTAGGCGCCGACCGGGCCGCCGTGGACGTGCAGGACAAGCGGGAACGGGCCGTCCCCGGCCGGCCTGCACAGGATGCCCTCGATCGGTGTCCCGTCCGGCGCGTCCCAGGTCACGACCTCGGCGGTGCCTGCGACCGACCCGAGGTACTCGGTGCCGGCGTGCGCCAGCGAGGCCAGCACCTCGTCGCCGCCGGGACCGACGACCGCGATCTGCTGCGGGGTGTCGTAGTCGTCGCGGATCACGAGCACCCGGCCGTCGTCGGTGAACGCCCCGCCCGGGTAGAACCAGCTCGCCCACGACTGCGCCGACGCGGCCAGTTCCTTCGCGGTGATCGCGTCCGGCAGCGACCCCGCCCCGGCGTCGGCGATCCCGGCCACGCTATCCAGGTGACGAAGGCCGACGTAGCCGAGCCGGGTTTCGTCGATCCACTGCACCGCGGTGACGTCGGTGCCCGCCGTGTCGACGGCGCACCGCGTGCCGGTCTGCAGGTCGAGCACGATCAGGTCGCCAGCCACGATCCACCGGTCGCTGCACACCGCCTCGACCACGGCCGCCTTCGAACCGTCGGCCGTACCCGCGGGCAGGCCGAGCTGGACGTCGCTGCGCAGCAGCTCGGTCACCGCGCCGGTGGCGAGGTCGATCCGGCTGAGCACCGCCGTGTACCAGTCGTCCTCGGTGGGCTGGTCGCTGGTGATAGCCAGCACGTGGCCCGGCCCCGACCAGGCCGCTTCCCAGACGTTCAGGCCCTCGGGCGAGACCCTGGCCAGTTCTCCGGAGGACGGCGTGTACGTCCACAAGCTGCGCCAGGAATCCTCCGGCGTCCCCGCCTCGACCTCGGGGTGCCAGGACGGCAGCTCAGGCTGGCCGGAACCGGCAGTTCCAGATCCTTGTGCATCTGCCATCTCGGCGCCCAGCCCGGCCACGCCGATCAGCACCCGGCTGCCATCCGGTGACCAGGCCAGGTACTCGGCCGTGCCGGGAACCGCGGGAGCCGGGCGGGCCTCGCCGAGCGGCCCGTCGGCCAGCAGGTAGAGCTGGAACTGCCCGGCCGTGGCCCGGTCGGACAGGAAGGCAAGCGCTGTCCCGTCCGGCGCGAACCGGCCCGCCTTGGCCGACCCGCTGCCGGACGTCAGCGGCCGCAGTTCGCCGCCGGCCACTTCGAACAGGGCCGTCCTGGGCAGCCCGTCGAGCTGGTCGTAGACCGATCCGGTCACTACCATCCGGCGGGCGTCGTCGGTCGCCTCGAGGTCGGTCACACGGTGCGGCGTGCCGAACGCGGGTTCGTGCAGTCGCCGCACGTACTCGGCGACCGCCTGGTACTCGGGGGATTCTCGCAGGTCTTTGGCCACATTCGGGATGATCTCATGCGCTATGGGGATACGCCATCGGCTTACAGGTCGTGATCAGCCGGGCAAGTACGCCAGCAGCGGCCGCAACTAGCCGATCCGGCCCGGCATTCCGCTTTATCGCGGAGCGTTCCTGGCGCTCCCAAATTCGCGATGAAACACCAGGTCAGGGTGCTCGCGTTACAGTCGCTTCGGCCTGCGGGAGATCAGCGCACACCGAAAGGACCCGTCCAGTGATCATGTTCGGCAAAGCCCGGCTCGCGGCGCCCGCGGCGGCCGCCGTCGCCGTCCTGGCCCTGACCGGGCCGGCCAGCGCGGCCATTGCGGCCAGCAGCCCCGCTGCGGCGGCATCCGCCGCCTATCCGGCCATGCACCGGCTGAGCCTGCGGGCGATGCCGCGCGGGGTCGTCAGCTTCGGCCGCTGGCATCATCGCCTGACCGCCCGGGTTGCCATGAACGGCCTCACCCCGGGCTCGTCGCACGCCGTGCGCCTGGTCCTGTCCGGCCGCCGCCACTGGGCCGTCAGCTTCAGCCCGCTCACCGCCAACGGCACCGGCCAGGCCAGCGGAGTGCTGCACAGCCGGTTCACCGGCCGCCTGCCCCGCCTAGCCCGCCTGGTCATCTTCATGGGGACCAGCGGCAGCCGGGTAGCCAGGGAGCCGATCGCCCTCACCGCCCGCCTGAGACACCCCGGCCGGCCGCACCGGTTCATCGCGATCGAGGTCGGACCGGGCGGCCGGTACTACGGCACCCCCGAAGGGCGGGCCGCCGTCGGCTACAACCCGCGACGCCACACGCTGACCATCGTCATCCACGCCACCGGGCTCACCCCGGGCGCGCACGCCGCCCACGTTCACCTCGGCAGTTGCAAGAGCCAGGGGCCGGTCCTGTACATGCTGGGCGATCTGATCGCGGACCGGCACGGCACGATCAGGCGGGCGGTCCGGGTGATCACCGGGGTGACCAAGCCGATCCCGGCCCACGGCTGGTACATCAACATCCATCAGGGCAACACCAAGACGATCGCCAAGAACGGCCAGCCGACGATCTTCTTCCGGCCGCTGCTGTGCCGGGACCTGCACTGACGGAGTTAGGCGCCGGGGCGCCGTCAGCGCTGACGGCTCCAGCGCGGCCCGGTTGCGTACCAGTCGGCGTCCCAGTCCGCGAGCCGCCGCCGGCTCAGCAGGCAGTGCGCGAGCAGGCCGGCACCGACCAGGAGCAGGCCGAGGGCGACCGGAGCGAGCGCGGCGACCAGGATCTCCTGGCCTCGCACCTGCTCCGGAGTCAGCGGCGGCCCGGTGAGCCGGCCGGCCGCGTCGATCCACACGCGCACGGCGCTGCCCGGCTGCGCGCCCGGCGGCGCCGGGACTGCCCCGGTGTGGCGGGTGCCGTCCGACGCGGTCCAGGCGGCCGGAGCCTCCGGCGGTCCCGTGTAGTTGGTGCTGATCGGTCTGGCCAGCAGCACCGCCCGGACCCGGTGCCAGTTGACCAGTTCCAGCTCGGCCTTGCGGGCGCCGTCCGCGTACGCGACGTGCCCGGCCACCACCGCCGCCAGCGGGGCGCCGGCCAGGAACACGACGGCCAGCGCGACGATCAGCATGCCCTCGAGCCGGTCGAGCCCGCGCCGCAGCGGGTTGCCGTCCGGCCACAGCAGCCGGATCGCCCGCGTGGCCGCCGCAGGCAGGTGACGCCCCATCCTGACCTCCCAGTCGTGACCAGAATCGGTCACCAGGAGACACCCGCCCTAGAGCAGATCAGCCCGTCCCGGCCGGGACCTTGGCCCCGGCTGCGGGCGCCCGGGCGGTGGCAGAGTGGTTCCCATGGAAGGTTCGCTGCGGGCCGAGTTCGAGGACGTCGCCAGGGTCTTCGCCCGGCAGCTGCGGCGCACCAGCGGCGGCGCCGCGCTCGCCGTCTGCTACCAGGGGGAACTGGTGGTGGACGTATGGGGCGGGTGGCGCACCGAGGGCGAGCCGTGGCAGCGGGACACGCTGGCCATGTGCTTCAGCACGACCAAGGGCGTCGTCTCGACCGCCGTCCACGTGCTGGCCGACCGCGGGCAGATCGGCTACGACGAGCCGGTCGCCACATACTGGCCGGAGTTCGCGCAGCACGGCAAGGAGCACGTGACGGTCCGGCACGTGCTGACCCACAGCGCCGGCCTGCACCGGATGCGCACGCTGGTCGACAGCGCCCGCCGCATGCTCGACTGGGAGTACATGATCGGCGCGCTCGAACGGGCGGAGCCGGCCTACGAGCCGGGCACCAAGCACGGTTACCACGGCCTCACCTACGGCTGGCTGGCCGGCGAGCTGATCCGCCGGGTGTCCGGCCGGCCGGTTGCTCAATTCATCAGCGAGGAGCTCGCGGCCCCGCTCGGCCTCGACGGCCTGTACGTCGGCTGCCCCCCCGACCAGCGCGAGCGGGTCGCCCCGCTCGCCCCGATGGCCGCGCCGATCGGGCGCCGGCTCGGGCTGGAACCCGGCAGCGTGATGGGCGGGCCCGTCGGCCAGATTCCCGCGCTGCTCAGGCTGCCGGTCAGCCCCCGCCGGTTCGTCAACACCCTGCTGCCGCGCGGCATCGAGGACGTGCTGTGGGGGCCTGAGGTCATGGACGCCGAGGTCCCGGCGGCCAACGGATTCGTCACCGCCCGCTCGCTGGCGACCCTCTACGCGATGCTGGCGGGCCGCGGCGAGACCGGCGGGGTCCGGCTGCTGTCACCGCAGACCGTGGCAGCGATCGGCGTGGTGCAGTCCAGCGGGCCTGACCTCGTCCTCATGCTGCCGATGGGCTGGCGGCTCGGCTACCACAGCGCGTTCACCACCCGCGGCGCCGTGCCCGGCGCGTTCGGCCACTTCGGCTTCGGCGGTTCTGGCGGCTGGGCCGATCCCGGCAACAACCTCGCCGTGGCCATGGTCTGCAACCGCGGCGGCGGCACCCCGATCGGCGACGCCCGGCTGGCCGCGCTGGGCACGGCGGCCTCCCGCGCGGTCCGCGGGATCAGGTGACCGGGCCGAGGCGAACACACCCGCACCCATGTGCTTTCATGATCAAATTAGCATGGAGGCTTTTTGGCGAATACCGGCTAAAAGTCTCCCCGCAGAATAAGTCTCCGGATTAATGGCCTTTGCGCTGCCGGTCGCTCCTCAGCGCCGGGCGTACCGGGCGATGATCACGCCCTTGGTGGTCGTGACGCTGCCGGTGAGGTCGAACTCGGTCAGCGGGGCCGGCCCCTCGAACAGCCGCGAACCGCTGCCCAGCGTCAGCGGGCAGATCACCAGCACGTACCGGTCGATCAGGCCCGCGCCGTGCAGCGCCCTGACCAGCGAAACGCTGCCGATTATGCCCAGGTCGGCCCCCGGCCCGGCCTTCAGTTCGGTCACCGCCTCGACCGCATCGCCCGGCAGCAGCACCGAGTTGTCCCAGTCATCGGCGTTGTCCAGCGTCCGCGAGACGACGTACTTCGTGGTCGCGTTCATCCGCGTGCTGAACGGATTGCCGTCCGTGCGCCGCCCCCAGGCCGCGATGAAGTCCTGCCAGGTGCGGCGGCCGAACAGCATGGCTCCGTCCGCAGACGCGGTCATGGCCTGGCCCATCTCGCGGCCCAGCACCTCGTCGTCGTACCGCCGCCCCCACCCGCCGTGGGTGAAGCCGCCCCTGGTGTCCTCGTCGGGCCGGCCGAGCCCCTGTACGACGCCGTCCAGGCTGATCCACATTGTCGCCGTGATCGAGCGCATGGGCGGAGCGTACCGGCTGGGTCTTCCCGAGCACGCGAAGTCTGGATACGGTTCGTATCGAGAACTGGAACAGGTTCTACTTCGGGCGGCCGCCCGGCAGGAACGGCTGCCCGGCAAGAACGGCCCGTACGAGACGAGGGTGAGCCATGAAGACCAAGGCCGCTGTGCTGTATGGCGTGGGCGAGAAGTGGCAGATCGAGGAGGTCGAGCTCGACCCCCCGCACGCGAAGGAAGTGCTGGTCAAGCTAACCGCCAGCGGCTTGTGCCACTCCGACGAGCACCTGGTCACCGGCGACATCCCGATCCCGTTCCCGGTCGTCGGCGGCCACGAGGGCGCGGGCATCGTGGTCGAGGTCGGACCGGGGGTCGAGCACGTCAAGGAAGGCGACTCGGTCGTGCTGAGCTTCCTGCCGGCCTGCGGCCACTGCTCGTACTGCGCCCGCGGCATGCAGAACCTCTGCGACCTCGGGATGTTCCTGATCAACGGCCCGCAACTGGACGGCACCTACCGGTTCCGCTCCCGCGACAAGGGCGTCGGGCAGATGTGCCTGCTCGGCACCTTCTCCGAATACACCGTCGTCCCCTCCCAGTCGGTCGTGAAGGTCGATGACGGGACCGCGCTGGACAAGGCGGCGCTGGTCGGGTGCGGTGTGACGACCGGCTTCGGCAGTGCCGTCCGCACGGCCGAGACCAAGGCCGGCGACACGGTCGTGGTCATGGGCATCGGCGGCATCGGCATCAACGCGGTCCAGGGAGCCAGGATCGCCGGGGCGCGGAACATCATCGCCATCGACCCCGTGGAGTTCAAGCGGACCAAGGCCATGGAACTCGGCGCCACCCACACCGCGTCCAGCGTCGCCGAGGCCGGGCCGATCATCGGGCTGCTGACCAGGGGGCAGATGGCCGACTCGTTCATCATCACGACCGACGTCGCCGAAGGCGACTACGTCGGGCCGGCCCTTGACCTGGTGGCCAAGCGCGGGAAGGTGATCGTCACCGCGGTCGGCCACCCGGCCGACACGCAGCTGAGCGGCTCGCTGTGGATGCTGACGATGATGGAAAAGCAGATCCGCGGATCGCTGTACGGGTCGTCCAACGCCCAGCACGACATACCGCGGATGCTCGAGATGTACAACAACGGCCAGCTCAAGCTGGACGAGCTGATCACCCGGGAGTACGCGCTGGAAGAGGTCAACCAGGGCTACGAGGACATGCGCAACGGGATCAACATCCGCGGCCTGATCCGCTACTGAGGCCGGCCGCAACCCGTGCGCGGCTTAGCGGACTGTTTGCGGGGATTCCCGGCTCGGAGCACGCTCCGGGCGGTGCAGAATTGGACTCATGGGATTCGACCTGCCTGGCCTGCTCGCCGAGCGGAGCGGCCAGGGTTACGACCTGCATGCCCGCTACATGAACCCGCAGCTGCCGCGCATGCTGCACGCCATCGGTTTCGACAAGGTCTACGAACGCGCCGACGGCTCCTACCTGTATGACGGCGACGGCAACCGGTACCTGGACTTCTTGTCGGGATTCGGGGTATTCGGCGTCGGCCACAACCATCCGGTCGTCCGCAAGGCACTGCACGACATGCTCGACTCCGAGGTCGCGAGCATGGTCCAGTTCGACTGCGCGCTGCTGCCCGGCCTGCTGGCCGAACGGCTGGTCGCGCTGACGCCGGGCCTGGACCGGGCCTACTTCTGCAATAGCGGCACCGAGGCGGTCGAGACCGCGCTGAAGTTCGCCAGGTACGCGACCGGCAAGCGCCGGATCCTGTACTGCGATCACGCCTTTCACGGGCTCACGGCCGGCTCGCTGTCGGTCAACGGGGCCAGCGAGTTCCGCAAGGGCTTCGACCCGCTGCTGCCGGACACCGCCATCCCGTTCGGCGACCTGGAGGCCCTCGAGACCGAACTGCGCAAGGGCGACGTGGCCGCCCTGATCGTGGAACCGATCCAGGGCAAGGGCGTCGCCGTCGCACCGCCCGGGTACCTCACCACCGCCCAGAAGCTGCTGCACGACAAGGGTGCCCTGCTGATCTGCGACGAGGTGCAGAGCGGGCTCGGCCGCACCGGGCGAATGTTCGCGTTCCAGCACGACGACGCCGACCCCGACATCGTGACCGTCGCCAAGACCCTCTCCGGCGGGTTCGTCCCGGTCGGCGCCACCCTCGCCAGGGGCTGGATCTTCGAGAAGGTCTACTCCTCGATGGACCGGGTGCTGGTACACGACAACACGTTCGGCTCGAACGCCGCCGCGATGGCAGCCGGCCTGGCCACGCTGGCCGTCATCGAGGACGAGCAGCTCGTCGCCAACGCCGAGCGGACCGGCAACGTCATGCTGGCCGCGCTGCGCGAGATGGCCGGGCAGTACGAGATGCTCACGGACGTGCGCGGCCGCGGGCTGATGATCGGCTTCGAGTTCGGCAAGCCGTCCGGTCTGAAGCTCCGGACGAGCTGGAACATGCTGCAGGCGGCCCGTAAGGGCCTGTTCGCGCAGATGGTGGTGGCGGCGCTGTTCCACCGGCACCGGATCCTCACCCAGGTCTCCGGCGACCACATGGAGGTCATCAAGCTGCTGCCCACGCTGACCATCGGCGAGGCGGAGACGACCGCCTTCGACGAGGCGTTCGCCGACGTGCTGGCGGACGCCCACCGGGGCAGCGGGCTGATGTGGGACTTCGGCCGGTCGCTGGTCAAGCAGGCGGTGGCGAGGTAGGCGCCTGCTCGCGCTGCTGGTAACCGGCCGTCATGCCCCCGTCGACCAGCAGCGTGGTCCCGGTCAGGAACTCCGCTTCCGCGCTCGCGAAGAACGCTGCGGCCGCGGCCACGTCGCCGGCCTGGCCGATCCGCCCGATCGGGGGCACCGGCCAGCCGCTGTCGTCCTCAGGACGATCCTCCTCCCCGGGCGGCGCCATGTGCCGCATTCCGGGCCAGGTGTCGCCCGGGCACAGCACGTTGGACCGCACCCCGTCCGGCCCGCCCTCCAGCGCGAGCATTTTGCCCAGCATGACCACCGCCGCCTTCGACACCGAGTAGGCGCCGATCGACCGCTCGCCCCATACCCCGGCGTCCGACCCGATGTGGATCATGCTGCCGCGCCGGTCCGCCAGGTACGGGTAGGCAGCCACCGCATAGAGGTAGTAGCCGCGCAGGTTTACTTCCATAACCAGGTCGAACTCCTCGACAGGGGTACTGAGCAGCCCTGCGGTTACCCCGACTCCGGCGTTATTGACCAGCACGTCGATCCCGCCCAGATAGCCGGCCGCCGTAAGCACCGATGCGGCGACCGCGCCGGGGTCGCGGGCATCGGCGGCGACGAACCAGGCCGTGTTCCGGCCGGCCGCCGCGCGCAGGCTCGCCTGGGCGCGCTCGCCGATGCCCTGGTCCCGGCCGGTGATCACCACGCTCGCGCCCTCGGCCAGGAACCGTTCCGCGATCCCATAGCCGATACCGGTGGTCCCGCCGGTGATCAGCGCGGTCCTGCCCGCCAGCCGTCCGTCCTCGCCTGCCTGGGCCATCGCCGGTCACCTCGCCACGTCTCATCCCGTTGTTAGCGGGACGGTAGCAGGCGGCGCCGAGAGCCTGATGCGGCGAGCAGACCGCGGTCAGGGCGGCCAGGTGCCGCTACGCTCGGCAGGATGACCAGTCCTGACGTCGAGGCTTATATCGCCTCGCTGGCCGCCGATGTCAGGCTGTGGTCGCCGAGATCCGGCGGCGCATCCCCGCCGCCCTGCTGGCGGCGCAGCGCGGCTGACCTCGGTCACGACGGTCAGTATCCGTAGCCGCCGCCCGAACTGCTGCTCGACTTGGACGACGGTGCCGGCGCGGGTGCCGCTCCGCTCACCGTCACCTCATGCCAGACGCCACCGGACACGTTCAGCCCATTGCCGGTATTGTCGCCCGCCTTGGAGTCACCCTTGTAGGTGTACAGCGGGTGCCCGTCGAACGTGGCCTGGGTCGACCCGTCCGACCGTGTGATCGTCGCGAGCGTGCCCTTCACGCCCGATGCGAGCGTGGCCGGGCCCTTGACCGGCGGCCAGAGGCTCGCGCACGAGCCGTTGCACATCGACTTCGTGGACGTGTCGGGCACGAACCAGTACAGCGTGAAGCCCTTCCCGTCCGTGAGCACCGTGGCGCCGCCGATCTTCGCGCTCTTCAGCGCGTTGCCGGCCGCAGCCGTGCCGTGCATTCCCGATTGCGAGCCGGAATTGCCCGATCCTGACCCGCCAGAACTGCCGCAGCCGGCCGCGATGAGGGCCGCGGCCACGAGGCCAGCGGGCGCAAGCATCTTGTAATTCATCGGTTTCCTCCGTTCGCCGCGTGGTCGCGCCGATACCCGGGAGAACGTATCCCGGCCGCCGATCGTTCACTTGGATGACCTGGCTGAACCGCCGGCCCCGGCGATCCGTGTAACCCAGTCGTGGACTTGCCACGCGTCGCCGGCCGCTCCGCGGTGCTGGCATGCCTGGTAGCCGCGGCCAGCTGCTCGGCGGCTCCGGCTCCGCGGCCCGCGGCGACGCCTTCGGCGGTGCGACCCGCGAGCCGCACCACGCTGGCCGCCGCTTACCTGGCAATCGCGCTGCCCGCCAACCGGAAGCTCGACAAGGCCGAGAAAGGCTACTCCGACCACTGCAAGACGGCCCTGAGCGCCGCCGAGGCCGCCTTGCGCGCTCAGGCGGCCATCGAGCGGGGGTTCGACCGGCGGCTCGCCGCGATCCGCTTCCCGCCGGCCGTGGCCGCCACGGCCGGCGCCCTCATCCGGGTCAACCAGATCAGGATCGCGTTCACGCTCCGGCAGGCCCGTGCGAGTTCGATCCGGGACCTGCTCGCGCTCACCGTCGCCCACCGCGCCGCCGACGCGCAGGTCGAAGTCCAGGTCCGGGTCATCAGGGCCGAACTCGGCCTGCCGCCGCCGTCCAGCAGCTGACGGCCCCCGGCCGCCGGAGCCCTCTGTCCCTGCGGCTCGGCGCCCGTTACCCCAGCAGAACCCAACTTTCCGGACCGGCTGACCGCTCAGCCTGACCAGTTCACGGCCCGGATGCCCCGGCTCGCTCTCGACCTCTGAAAGACTGGAAGCCCATCGACGACGCGAAGGGTTCCGTCATGCAACTCGGCCTGCACGTGCCCAACTTCACCTGGTCGGGTGGCCCGTCCGAGCTCGGGCCGAACCTGGCCAGGGTCGGCAAGGCCGCCGAGGATGCCGGGTTCGCCAAGCTCAGCGTCATGGACCATGTCTGGCAGATCGGCCCGGTCGGGCCGCCGGAGATGGACATGCTCGAGGCGTACACCGCGCTCGGTTACCTGGCCGCCTGCACCTCGAGGATCGAACTGCTCGCCTGGGTCACCGCGGTCACCTACCGCGAGCCCGGGATGCTGGTCAAGTGCGTCAGCACGCTGGACGTGCTGTCCGGCGGCCGGGCCTGGCTCGGCATCGGAGCGGCCTGGAACGCGGACGAGGCGCACGGGCTCGGGCTGCCGTTCCCGCCGACCGCCGAGCGGTTCGAGCGGCTCGAGGAGACGCTGCAGATCTACCTGCAGATGTGCGGCGACGATCAGGGACCGTACCGCGGCACGCATTACAACCTGGAGCGGACCCTGAACTCGCCCCAGCCGCTGCGCCGGCCCTACCCGCCGATCCTGATCGGCGGCGGCGGCGAGAAGAAGACGCTGCGCCTGGTCGCCCAGTACGCGCAGGCCTGCAACCTGTTCCCCACCCCCGACCTGGAGCACAAGCTCGACGTGCTGCGCGGGCATTGCCGCGACGTCGGCCGTGACTACGACGACATCGCCAAGACCGTGCTGATGCCGGTCGATCCGGGGACCGACGGCGAGAACGCCGGCGCCCTGCTCGACCGGCTGCGCGAACTTGCCGCGCTCGGCGTCACGCACGCGCATATCCGGGTTCCCGACCTGTCGACCACCCGGTCGCTGGAGATCCTCGGCGAGAAGGTCATTCCGGAAGCCGCGAAGTTCTGAGCAGCGGGCGCGGCGGCCGGGTGGTCGCAGACGCCGCGCCCGCTGGCTTCAGCCGCCCAGGGACATGTGCTCGATGCCCAGGTAGGTCCGCGCCGCCCAGGACACCGGATCGGCGGCGAAGTCCCGCTGGATGGCCCGGTTGGCCAGGGCGTTGTCCAGCGCGGCCATGATCATCGACTGGTCGAGCACCAGGTAGCGATGGCCGACCGAGCCGGTCACCGGGTTGACCGCGTCGAAGAACCCGTCCGGGCCGTACAGCCCCGGGTACCTCGAGCGCAGCGTCGTGATGTTGGCGTAGGCCTGCTGCGGCGCGACGTCCAGGGCCAGGAACGAGGCGTGCGGGGTGACCACGTCCTCGGTCGCGCAGCCGTGACACTGGGACAATCCCTCGTTTGGGTTGCTCGCGGTCGCGCCCGCGCCGAAGTACGGGAACTTCAGCCCCTCGACCCCGTAGCCCCCGTAACCGCCGGAGTCGTCAGGGGTGCTGGACGGCGACATGCCCCAGACCGGGTAACCGAGATCCTGGGTCGCGTACCTGATCTGGACCTGCGCGGTCCGCTCGTCGGCCAGGCCGAAGCTGTGCGTCCCCCAGCTGGTCTCCGGCACCACCTCGTTGGCCATCAGGCCTTCGAACATGCCGCCGGAGAAGGTCGGGATGAAGGTCAGGTTCGTGCCCGGGTAGGTGTAGTGCCCCTCCCAGACATCGAATTGCTGGCCGGACTGCGGGTCGGTGTAGCTAGCCCAGTAGCCGCCCATCGGCCACTGGCCCTGCCAGGAGAAGTCGGGGTCGGTGCTCTGGCAGTCCGCGAACGGCGCGGGCGGCGGCAGCACCCGCCAGCTCCGCCACCACACGTTGCCCGGCATCTGGTGCAGGCCCATGCCGATGTACGCCGAGATCCGCGGGTCACTGTAGAACGCGCCGTTGTGGTAGTAGTGCTGCCAGTTGGTGCCCTGGTCGGGCGGGAGCCCGACGTAGTAGCCGCCGTACATCTGACCGGTCGGCTGGTTGCCGGGAATGGCCGGGTTCACGTTGCAGTGCGTCTCGGCCCGGTTGTCATAGAAGATGCCGAAATTCATCGGCCTGATCAGGCTGTCGGCCAGCTGCGCGACCGCGGGCAGGGCCTGCCGGACCACGATCAGCCCGGACGCGTACCAGCCGTTGTCGACGTTCGAGATGAAGTAGCAGTTGTCGAACGTCGGGGTGGTCTCGGCCGAGCAGCTGATGTCGCCCGGGTTCCGGATCACGTCGCCGGTAGTCGTGTCGTACCACTGGTACAGGAACCCGTCGAACCGCTGCAGCTTCGACACCTCGGTCAGCGTCGCCCTGACCCGGGCGGCCGCCTGCGGCGTGGAGATCAGGCCGAGGTCCCTGGCCGCGACCACGGCCCACAGGTACACGCCGATGTTGGCCGCCGAGGTGTAGCGGCCGTAGCCGGTCGGCGCCGGCGCCCCGCCGGCGAAGGTCAGATTGTCCATCGGCAGGTTCGTGGCCTGATCGATGTCGGCGCCGTAGAACTTCCAGGTGTCGGCGGCGATCGACAGCAGGCTGGCCCGCTGCGCGGCCGACAGCCCGGTGAAGGCCGCGACCGGACGCGGGCCGGCGGCAGTTCTGGCCGTGACTCTGGCCACGGCCGTGGCCCTGGCCTGGCCGGCCGGGAGCAGCGCGCCCGCGGCGAGCACGCAGGCCGCCACCGCGGCGAGCAGGATCGGGAGGCGATATCGGCCCGGGCTGGTCATCGCATGCCCCTGTCTGCTGCGGACTGGCCTGGCAAGAGCCTGGCGGGGCGGACCGCAGCCTGCCGCCCCGCCAGGCGGCTCACGGTGGCGGAGGCGGCGTGAGCCGGATCCGCGCGACGCCGGGCATCGGCAGGTCGAAGGCGAAACTGGCGGTGCCGTCCGCCGGCCGTACCTCAGGCAGCGGCCGGTCGTATAGCTCGTCGGCGGCGCGCAGCCGCGCCCACAGCGGCTCGTCCGGCCAGCCCGTCCCGGCCGGGCAGTACGCGGCAATGTTGGAATGCGCTTCGTCGACCCGGGCCAGGCTGGCCGTCAGCGGCCCGTCCGGCAGGCCGCTGACGGTCAGCTCGACGCTGCGCAGCAGCCGCGGGTCGCCCTCGCGCAGCGCCACGTTAATGGTGCCGTTCCAGACCAGGACGTCGATGGTGCCGTCCTCGCGGCGGGCGGCCACGGCCCTGACCAGGGTGTTCGCCCCGTCGCCGTCAGCGGCCAGAGTGAGCCGCTGGTCGCCGAGCTGCTCGGCCAGGTGCACGGCCCAGTACCTGGGCTTGCGCAGGTTGCCCACGGTCAGCAGCCCGAACCCGTTGTGGAACAGCCGGGGCGGCCGGCCGAGCTCCTCGAAGTGGTCGCTGACCACCCAGTAGGCGAGCGCGTCGACCCGGCCGTCGGCCGCCAGCAGCCCGCTCAGCACGAACGGCGCTCCCAGCACGCCGTCGTGCACATCGCCGAAGTGCCCGGCGCCGATGCCCCACTCGGTCCACCAGATCCCGATGCCGCCCAGGCCGTGCCTGCGCAGCGCGGGCCGCAGGTCAAGCGGCAGGTTCCCGTAGGTGTGGGTGGAGACAAAGTCCAGCGGCATGCCGGTCTCGGCTGCCTGCGCGGCCAGCAACTCGACCCACTCCCCGGCCGCGGTGGCCGGTCCGCCGATCCGGAGCCGGGAATCGACGCTCTTGACCGCGGCCGCCGCCTCGGCGTACAGCCGCAGGTACTCCTGCTGGGTGCCGGACCAGAACACCTCCAGGTTGGGCTCGTTCCACACCTCGAACGCCCACCGGGCGACCTCGTCGATTCCGTACCGGCCGACCAGGTGCGCGGCCAGCGCGGCCACCAGGTCGCGCCATTGCGCCCAGTCGGCGGGCGGCGACACGATCGCGCGGTAGGTGAAGACGGTCTGGCCCGGATCACGGGCCAGCGCGGCCGGCATGAACGACAGCTCGACCACCGGCCGCAGCCCCAGCTCGAGCAGCCGGTCGTAGATCGCGTCGACCCGGGTGAAGTCGTAGCGGAGGCCGCCGTCCTCGCCCCTGGTGACGACCGCGTTGTCGTCGTGCAGGATCGCGTGCGCGCGCACCATGGTCGCACCGAGGTCGTCATGGGCCAGCCGGAGCGCGGCGGCGAACTCGGCCGCGATCTGGCCCGGCGACGGACCGCCGCCGGGTACCGGCTCGCTGGGGCCGTCCTCGTCGCGCAGCAACAGCTGGGACAGCCGCTCGGCGCCGGTCATCCGCCAGATCCGGTCCAGCCGCCCGGTCCCGCCATTGCCGCCCTCGGGCGCCGCGTCGCCCGTGCTCGCGTTAACCGTGACCGTCACCGGCCCGGCCTGGCCGGCCGCGGTCCGGGCGCTGGCCGGCTCGGACCAGGACCGCACCGGGTACTCGGCCCCGGCC
Source organism: Streptosporangiaceae bacterium (assembly GCA_036391235.1). GTDB lineage: Bacteria > Actinomycetota > Actinomycetes > Streptosporangiales > Streptosporangiaceae > Chersky-822. The sequence goes on along the minus strand of DASWAH010000427.1, from coordinate 5,644 downwards.
ACCGCTCCGATCCGGTAGGTGTACTCGGGCCCGTCGGCCAGCCCGGTGTCCGCGAACGGCGGCCCGGCGACCGCCGCCACGTCGCTGCCGCCGTGCCTGACCAGCTGCGGCGTCGCGCCCTGCTCGGTGCGCTCGATCAGGTAGCCGGCCGCGCCGGGGACCGGCTCCCAGTCGAGCTCGATGTGGCCGGCCCTGGGCACGGCCCTGACCCGGCCGGGCTTGGCCAGCGCGAGCTGGCCCACGGCCCGCGGCCGGTCCTCGGTGCGGCGGTAGACGCGATCTTCCCAGTCGGCCCGGGCAGCTCCGCCGGCAGTCGGGCGGCCGGGAGTTTCGGCATCTTGTGGTGACTGTGCGCTGCGGGTCGTCGCCTCGGTCACGCCCGCCCCCTGGCCGGGCAGCCGCAACTTCGCCTGATCACCGTCTCGACCGGCAGCACCGCGGTCTGCGGCCCGCCGTCCTGGGCTGCGATCCGGTCCAGCAGCAGGCTGACCGAGCGCTCGCCGAGCGCGCGCATCGGCTGGCGCACCGTGCTCAGGGCGGGCCGCATATGCCGGGCCGCCGCGATGTCGTCGAAGCCGGTTACCGCAACGTCGGCGGGGACCCGGAGCCTGGCCCGGCGCAGCGCCGTGAGCGCACCGAGCGCCATCTCGTCGTTACCGCAGACGATCGCCCGCGGCCGGGTACCCCCGGCCAGCAACCGCGCGACCGCCTGCTCGCCGCCCGACTCGGTGAACCCGCCGGACGCGGCCGGGCGCCGCGGGACCGGCAGGCCGGCCGCGCTCAGGGCGCCCAGGTACCCGGCGAACCGCTCGTCGGAATCCGGCGACCCGTCCGGCCCGGCCAGGAAGGCCAGCTCGGTGATCTGGTGCTCGGCGATCAGGTGCTCGGTGATCTCCCGGCTGCCGCCCCGGTTGTCGGCCAGCACGCAGTCCGCCGTCCCGGCCGCGAGCGGGCTGGCCAGCACGACGACCGGGACCGTCCGCGAGATCGTCACGATGTCCTCGTCGGGCAGGCTGCGCGCGAGCACGACTAGCCCGTCGACCTTGGCTGCGACCGACAGCGCGAGCTTGCGTCCCGACTCGGTCCGCGAGGCAGCGATCAGCACGGCGTTCCCGGCCGCGGTCGCGGCCCGCTCAGCCCCCCTGATCACCTGGTCGACGTAGAGCGGTGACTCTTCCTCGGCGCCGCCCGAGCCGCCGAGATCGGGGAAGATGAGCCCGACGATCCCGGTCCGCCGCGATGCCAGACCGCGGGCCGGGCCGTTCGGGAACCAGCCCAGTTCGGCCGCGGTCGCGCGGACACGGTCCCTGGTCTCGGCGGAGAACCCGGTGCCATCGGCCATCACCCGGGACACCGTCGCGGTCGACACGCCGCTGCGCCTGGCAACCTCGTAGATGGTCGAGCGGACAGCCACGTCGCGATACCTCGGGGGTCGGAGCGAACGGGGGTGCAGCGGTACGTAAGCGGTTACTCTGGTTAACCGCTTACGCTTCCAGCCATAGCCGGGCCTGTCAAGGCGATCGGGATTGCCGGGCCGCTGTCGGACCGGCGGGTTAGATTGACCAGGTGCTTGACTCGTTCCACCCGGCCGTGCGGACCTGGTTCGAGCGCCGGTTCCCGGGCGGGCCGACCGATCCGCAGGCTGCAGGCTGGGCCAGGATCGCGGCCGGCGAGCACACGCTGATCGCGGCGCCTACCGGATCGGGCAAGACTCTGGCCGCCTTCCTGGTCTGCATCGACCGGATCTACCGGGCCCACGAGGCGGCAGGCAAGGCCGGTGCCGCGGACCCGGCCGGCGAGACCGAGGCCGGCGGGCCGCAGGTCGTGTACGTGTCGCCGCTGAAGGCCCTGGCCGTCGACATCTGGCAGAACCTGGAACGCCCGCTGGCCGAGATCGCCCAGGTCGCGGCCGAGCTCGGACTGGACCCGCCCCGGATCAGGGTCGCGGTCCGGACCGGCGACACCGCGCCGGCCGAGCGGGCCGCGATGCTCAAGCGGCCGCCCGACTTCCTGATCACCACTCCGGAGTCGCTGTTCCTGCTGCTGACGGCCGAGCGCAGCCGGGCCATGCTGGCGACCGCGCGCACGATCATCGTCGACGAAATCCACGCGGTGGCCGGGAACAAGCGCGGCTCGCATCTGGCGCTGACCATCGAGCGGCTCGAGCACGTGACCGGCGGTTCGCTGCAGCGGGTCGGGTTGTCCGCGACCCAGCGTCCGATCGAGGCGGTCGCCCGGCTGCTGGTCGGCTGCGGTCCGGGCCGCGACGCGCCGGACGGCGGCCCCCGGTGCGCCATCGTCGACACCGGGCACCGCCGCGCCCTCGACCTCGCGCTCGACCTGCCGGGCGACGAGCTTGGCGCGGTCGGCACCAACGAGCAGCTGGCCGAGATCCTGGACCTGATCGCGGGCCAGGTGGCCGGCCACCGGACCACGCTGGTCTTCGTCAACACCCGGCGGCTGGCCGAGAAACTCGCGCACGAACTGGGCGAGCGCCTCGGGGACGGTGTGGTCGCGGCTCACCACGGCAGCCTGTCCAGGGAACGCAGGCAGCGGGTCGAGTCCCGGCTGCGGGCCGGGGACCTGCGGGCGCTGGTCGCGACCGCGTCACTCGAGCTGGGCATCGACATCGGGCCGGTCGAGCTGGTCTGCCAGATCGGCTCCCCGCGCAGCTTCGCCACGTTCCTGCAGCGGGTCGGCCGGTCCAACCACACCACCAGCGGCGTCCCGGCCGGCCGGCTGTACCCGACGACCAGGGACGAGCTGGTCGAGTGTGCCGCGCTGCTGCGGGGCGCTCTCGCGGGCCGCCTGGACGCGCTGGTCATGCCGTCCTGCCCGCTGGACATCCTCGCCCAGCAGGTGGTGGCCGAGTGCGCGGCCGCCGAGTGGGCCGAAGACGAGCTCCTCGCGCTGGTCCGCCGGGCGGCCCCGTTCGCGGGCGTCTCGGCGGCCGACTTCGCCGAAATCGCCGAGCTGATCAGCGAGGGCATCAGGACCGGCCGCGGCCGCCGGGCCGCCTACTTGCACCGGGATCAGGTCGCCGGAAAGCTGCGTGGACGCCGCGGGGCCCGGCTGGCCGCCCTCACCTCGGGCGGGGCTATCCCCGAGCTCGGCGACTTCCGGGTGCTCGCCGAGCCGGACAACGTGCTGGTCGGCACGGTCAACGAGGACTGGGCGGTGGAGTCCGCGGCCGGTGACGTGTTCCTGCTCGGCACGACGTCGTGGCGGATCCGCCGGGTCGAGCCCGGCGTGGTCCGGGTGGCCGACGCGCAAGGCGCGCCGCCGTCGGTGCCGTTCTGGCTGGGCGAGGCGCCCGGCCGGACGGTCGAGCTGTCGCAGGAGGTCTGCGCGCTGCGGTCCGCCGTCGCGGCCGAGCTGGCCGCGGGCGGCGAGGCGGCCGCGGTGCGCTGGCTGGTCTCCCAGTGCTCGCTCCCGCAGGCGGCCGCCGAGGCGATCACGGCCTACCTGAACACCGGCCTGGCCCAGCTCGGCGTGCTGCCGACGATGGACACGATCGTGCTGGAACGGTTCTTCGACGAGGCCGGTGGCATGCAACTGGTCGGCCATTCGCCCTACGGGGCCCGGCTGAACCGGGCGTTCGGGCTGGCGCTGCGGAAGCGGTTCTGCGTCACGTTCGATTTCGAACTCCAGGCCGCGGCCAGTGACGACGCCATCTTGCTGTCGCTCGGGCCGCAGCACAGCTTCCCGCTCGAACGGGTACCGAAGTTCCTGGCCTCCGGGACCGTCGAGGAGGTCGTGCGGCAGGCGGTGCTGACCTCGCCGCTGTTCGCCGCCCGCTGGCGGTGGAACCTGAACACGTCACTGACCGTGCTGCGGATGCGAGGCGGCAAGAAGAACCCGCCGGCCATCCAGCGGATGGAGGCCGACGACCTGATGGCCGCGGTGTTCCCCGTGCTCGCCGCCTGCCAGGAGAACGTGGCCCCCGGTCCGATGGACATCCCCGACCACATCCTGGTCCGGCAGACGCTGACCGACTGCCTGCACGAGGCGATGGACATCGAGGGCCTGCGCGGCCTGGTCGCGGCGATCGAGGCCGGCCGGGTCCAGGTGGTGGTCAGGGACACGACCGAGCCGTCCGTGCTGGCTCACGAGATCCTCAACGGCCGCCCGTTTACCTACCTGGATGACGCGCCGCTGGAGGAGCGCCGCAGCCGGCAGGTCCCGCTCCGTCGCGGGCTCCCGGTCGCCCCGCACGAGCTGGCCCGGCTCGACCAGTCAGCCATCTCGCGGGTGACCGAGCAGGTCAGACCGGATCCGCAGACCGCCGACGAACTCCACGACGTGCTGATGAGCCTCGTCGCGGTCCGGCCCGACGGGGAGTGGGCGGCGCTGTTCGCTGACCTGGTGGCGGCCGGCCGGGCCGTGGTCGTGCGCGATGAGCGGGCGGGCGAGCTGTGGGCCGCGGTCGAGCGCCTGGCCGCGATCGCGGCGCTCTACCCGGGCGCCGCACTGGGTCCGGCGGCCCTGCCCCCCGCCGCCGTGGCTGCCCCGGTGGACCAGGACGCCGCGATCGCCCGGCTGCTGCGCGGGCACCTGGACTGCCGCGGCCCGTCCACGGTGCCGGACCTGGCCGCGGCGACCGGGCTGCGGGAGACCCTGATCGCCCGCGGGCTGGCGACCCTGGAGCAGGAGGGGTTCGTCCTGAGCGGCCGGTTCACCAGTCAGGACGCGGAGCTCGAGTACTGCGCCCGGCGGCTGCTGACCAGGATCCACGGCTACACCAGGGACCGCCGGCGGCGTGAGGTCGAGCCGGTGAACCCGCGGGACTTCATGCGGTTCCTGCTGCGCTGGCAGCACCTGACCGCGGACACCAAGCGCGAAGGCCGGTTCGGGGTGCTGTCCGTCGTGGAGCAACTCCAGGGCTACGAACTCGCCGCGGGCGCCTGGGAGCCGGCCGTGCTGGCCGCCAGGGTCGACGGTTACCGGCGCGACTGGCTGGACGAGCTGTGCCTGTCCGGTCAGGTGTCCTGGGGCCGCGTGTCGGTTCGCGACCCGCGCGACCCCCGCGAGCCGCGGGACCCGCGGGACAGCCGGATGCCGTCCCGGGCGACGCCGATCACCCTCGCGCTCAGGGACGACCTGCCCTGGCTGCTGCGCGCCGCCCGCGGCGACCTGGCCCCGGCCGAGCCGGACTCGCGGGCCACTGCCGCCGTCCTGACCGCACTGCGCGAGCGCGGCGCGCTGTTCAGGCCGGACATCGGCGTAGTCGCCGGCCTGACCCCCGAACAGGTAGCCGAGGCGCTGTGGGACGGCGTCGCCCGCGGCCTGATGACGGCCGACGGCTTCCGGGCAGTCCGTTCGCTGCTACGCCGCGGCAGCCGGGCCAAGCTCGGCCAGCCCCGCGGGCTCAGGCGCGGCGCCCGCGGCGCCGCGCCCGCCTCGGCTGGCCGGTGGTGCCTGCTGCCGGATCCGCTGGCGGACGCCGACTCCGATGAGCTCGCCGAAGCCATTGCCGAACAGCTCGCGGCTCGCTGGGGCGTGGTGTTCTATGACCTGGTGGCGCGCGAGAACCTCGCGGTACCGTGGCGCGACCTGCTCTGGGCATTCCGCCGCCTGGAGGCACGCGGCACCATCCGCGGCGGCCGGTTCGTGACCGGCTTCAGCGGCGAGCAGTACGCGCACC
>DASWAH010000426.1:0-7140 GCA_036391235.1 Streptosporangiaceae bacterium | reverse complement strand
GACGGGTGCCACGACAATGACGGTAGTCGCCCGCCGGGCTCCTGTCAGGAGCAGGGTCGCCTCGGGTTCCGCCGCTGGTCATCAGCGGGCCATGCACGCCGGGCCGGAAATCAGCCAGGAAAGACCGGCGTCATGCCGCTGCCGAGCGGCTGCCAGTCCGGGTTGCTCAGCGCTCCCGCCGACTGCTCGATCCTGGCCGGCGCGCCGCGGGTCGCCGCGATCCCGACCACGATGCTGGGCGGCGCGTCTGCCCGCGGCCAGGCGGCCGACATCCAGTCGACGCCGGCCGGCGTCGCGATCTCAGTCGAGGCGCCGCCGTTCAGAGGTACCTCGTAGATCTCGCTCCGGCCGGGCGCGGTCTGGTTCAGTACCAGCAGATGGTCGGGGTCCAGCCAGCTCAGCGCCGTGGGGTGGGAGAGATCGGAGCCGACCCGCAGCATCTGCAAGGTCTGGGCGATGTAGGTGAACGTGGAGTTCTTGCTGATCGCCGCAATCATGATCTTGCTGGTGGAGCCGGTCGGCACGATCATGGCGACCCGGACTCCGTCCGGCGCGACCCGCAGGGTCCGGACCGGCTTGACGTTCGGCTGCGCCAGCGGCGGGATCTGCACCGGGATCAGATCGGCCTTGGCCGGGGTGATGGCCGCCCCGGACAGCTCGAACGTCCCCGAGGTCGCGGCGATCCACAGGTTGCCGTGTACGTCCCAGCTCAGGGACGTACACGGGCTGGGCAGCCGCTTGGTCACCATGACCTGCACCCTGGCCTGCGCGGTCAGGTAGACCGTCCGGCCGGTGCAGCCGGCCAGGACGGCGGCGCCGAGGTGGGCCGGCGACATGGCCATCTGGGTGAACGGCTGGCTGCCGGTCTGCTTGGGCAGCGGCAGCGAGAACGGCTGGCCGCCGCCGGACCGCAGCATGACCTGGTCAGGCTGGACTCCGTCAGCGATCTGGTAGTACAGGTCGGTGCTCTGGCGGCGCGGTACCAGGGCAGGCTGCAGCGCGGCCGAGATCGTCCGGGTGCCGAACTTGAGTTCCACCGAGCTGATCTGACCGCCGGCCTGCGGGCCGTACGGGGACTCGGTGAGCGACCACGCAAGCTGGGCGGCCATCCGGTCGCGTTCGGCCTTGGTCGTCCTGGCCGCGGTGTTTCCCAGGTCCACGACGGCGGTCACCCCGCCGACGACCTGCACCGGCCGGACGGTCCTGACCCCGCGCGGGAAGGCCGTGGTGACCGCGCCGAACAGCCAGCTGGAATCCTGCGGGTTGCCGGGGCAGGACGCCGCTCCGCCGCCCCGGCGGCAGCGCGGCTGCAGCAGGGCGCCGACCAGTCCGCGCACCTCGGACACCAGCCCGGTCTGCGGGATGTACACGGGGTCGGGCACGAGCGTGGGGGACGACGAGCCTGGCGCGAAGTAGTAGATGTTCCTGGCCAGGTAGTCGCGCTCGAAGTCGGGCCTGGTCAGCAGCAGGAGCGATTTGGGGGCCGGCGTGCTCGGTTTGCCGGCCACACTCTCGTCGATGCTGTCGATCCGCCACTGGCCGTCCTGCTGGACCAGCGAGAACCGGAACATCGTGGAGGCCGGCGCGACGACGACGCTGCCGGCCTGGTCTTGCCCGGAGGTCACCAGCGTGGCGAACCGCTGTCCGCTCAGCGCGACCGCGGCCCGCTGCGGGCCGCCGGTCACGACATTGTGCGGGATCGGGCTCTGGCCGATGCTCGGGCCGTCGACGACCGTGGCGCTCCAGCCGGGACTCCAGACCTTGGCGAAACCCTTGGTGAGGTAGGACCGCGCCACCGCATGATGGCGGCCGAAGCTAGCGCTGGCGGACAGGAATCCCCGCACGATCTCCTGCGCCGTCCAGCCCTGACCCGGCGGTACCGGCACGACCTGCAGCCCGGTCTGGCCCTGGCCGGCCGCGCCCTGCAGGGATTTGATCGGGATGGTGCCGCTGGTCGGCAGGCTCGCGCAGGACGCGACGGCCACGCACACGGCGGCCGCGCAGACGGTGAGCCCGACCCTGGTCATCCGCGGCCGTCCCTCCTGGCCGACGGGCCGGCGGCCGCCCGGCCGGCGCCGGCCGGCGCCGCCTGGCTGGCCGGCGGCGCCACCGCGGGCGGTATCAGGCCAGGATCGGGCACGATCAGGCTGTCTATGTCGGCGCCGTCCGGGACCAGCGGCAGCGGGGAGCCGAGCAGCGTCGTCCCGGCGACCCTGGGCAGGGTCAGCCGGAACACCGAGCCCCGGGCGGGCGAACCCCAGGCCTCGAGCCAGCCGCCGTGCAGCCGGGCGTCTTCGAGCGCGATGGACAGGCCGAGCCCGGTGCCGCCGGTGGTCCTGGCCCGAGCCGGGTCGGCCCGCCAGAACCGGTCGAAGACCAAATGTTCCTCGCCCGGAGCGAGCCCGACGCCGAAATCACGGACCGCGACCGCGATCGCGTCCCGGTCGGCGGCCGAGGTGACGACCACGTCCCGGCCCTCGCCGTGTTCGACCGCGTTGCAGAGCAGGTTCCGCAGGATCCGCTCGACCCGGCGGCGGTCCATCTCGGCCAGGCAGGGCTCGGCCGGCAGCCGGAACTCGATCCGGCACCCGCGCCGCTCGGCCAGCTGCTGGGCCACGTCAGCGGACTGGCGGACCACGTCACACATGTCGATGAGCTCAGAGTCGAGCGTGGCCGCGTTGGCGTCGTACCGGCTGATCTCCAGCAGGTCGGCAAGCAGCGACTCGAACCGTCCGAGCTGGCTCTGCAGCAGCTCGGCCGACCGGGCCTCGGCCGTCTCGAGCTGCTCGCGGGACTCGAACAGCAGGTCCGCGGCCATCCGGATGGTCGTGAGAGGGGTGCGCAGCTCGTGCGAGACGTCGGACACGAACTGCCGCTGCACCTGAGACAGCTCCTCCAGCTCGTGCATCTTCTCCTGCAGGCTGGCCGCCATCTCGTTGAACGACGTGGCCAGCGCGGCGACCTCGTCGTCGCCCCGGACCAGCAGGCGCTCGTCCAGCTTGCCAGTGGACAGCAGCTGGGCACCCTGGGCCGCCCTGGCGACCGGCCTGACCACCCACCGGGTGACCAGCCAGGCGATCCCGGCCAGCAGGAAGACCAGGGCCAGGCCGACCAGCACGAGCGTGCGCTGGATCCAGGTCAGCTCGTTCTGCAGCTGGGTCAGCGGGAAGAAGTAGTACAAGTCGTAGGTGGTGCCGAACGGCGCCGCATACAGCAGCCCGGTCGTCGGCGGTCCGGCGTGCCAGGGGTAGGGCATCCGGGCGAACCGCAACGTCGCCCCGGTCCGCTTGACCGCGGTGGGAGCCACGCCGGCGGGCAGGTCGCCGACTGACATGCGATAGAAGACCGCGGACCAGGTGGCGGGCGTGGCCGGAGTACGCCGGACCGCGATGGCCACGCCGTACTCGGGTCCGAGGCGCTGCTCGCTCGGCTGCAGGTTGCCGAGGATCTGCGTCATCCGGATCTCGGCCTCAGGACCTGGCTGCAGGGAGATCCCCGGCTGCGCGGTCACGAAGGCCAGGCCGTTGGTGGCCTGGCCGTAGGCCTCCACCTTCGCGTTGTGCAGCAGGTTCGACGCGACCTGCTGCATGAGGAAGAAGCCAAGCAGCGAGATGACGATGGCCGAGACCACCAGCGTCGTGCTGACCACGCGCACCTGCAGCGAGCTACGCCACCGCCGGTGCAGGCTGGCCGCCAGGCGGCTGATGCGGGCGCCGGTCCTGGACACCGACCGCACCGTGACCCGCTGCAGCCAGGTCAGCCACTGACGGGGCGGCGGCACCCGCCGGCCGCCCACCAGCGGCAGCGCCGCGGGCAGGATGAATCCCCGGCCTGGCCGGGTTCCGCCGGCCAGCCAGGCCAGTCTCGACCGGGACTGGCCGGCGCTGCTCAGGCCGGCCCTGCCTTGTACCCGACGCCACGCACGGTGACCACGATTTCCGGCCGCTCAGGGTCCCGCTCGATCTTGGCCCGCAGCCGCTGCACATGTACGTTGACCAGCCTGGTGTCGGCCGCGTGCCGGTAGCCCCAGACCTGCTCCAGCAGCACCTCCCTGGTGAAGACCTGACGCGGCTTGCGGGCCAGGGCGACTAGCAGGTCGAACTCCAGCGGTGTGAGGCTGATGACCTCGCCGTTCCGGCGGACCGAATGACCGGCCACGTCGATCGCGACATCCCCGATGGCCAGCATCTCCGGCGCCGGGTCATCGGTGCGGCGCAGCCGCGCCCGGACCCTGGCGATCAGCACCTTGGCCTGGAAGGGCTTGACGATGTAGTCGTCGGCCCCCGACTCGAGCCCGAGCACCACGTCGACAGTGTCGCTCTTGGCGGTCAGCATCACGATCGGGACGCCGGATTCTGCCCTGATCTGGCGGCACACGTCGATGCCGTCCATGCCCGGCAGCATCAGGTCGAGCAGGATCAGGTCAGGCCTGGTTTCCCTGAACGCCTCGAGCGCCTTGTCTCCGTCGGCGACGAACGTCGGCTCGAATCCTTCGCCCCGCAGGACGATTCCCAGCATTTCGGCGAGGGCGGCGTCATCGTCGACGACCAGCACGCGACCTTTCATAGTCCCCATCGTTCCACGGAAACGGCAGCAAGGAAGACCGAGATGTCACGGCTCCGGTCTCAGGACACGCAGATTACCCGCAGTAACAGGGTGGATGACCCCCGCTTCGGTGACGATGGCGGTGATCAATGTGGCTGGCGTGACGTCGAACGCCGGGTTATAGGCCAGGCTCCCGGCCGGGGCGACCGGCTGCCCGGCCAGATGCGTGACCTCTCCGGCGGGCCGGTGCTCGATCACGATGGCGGTGCCGTCAGGCGTGCCGAAGTCGATCGTGGAGACCGGCGCGACCACCACGAACGGGATCTGGTGGTGCCTGGCCAGCACGGCCAGGCCATAGGTGCCGACCTTGTTGGCGACACTGCCGTCGGCCGCGATCCGGTCGGCCCCGACCGCGACCAGGTCCACCTGGCCGGCCGCCATCAGCGAGGCGGCCGCCGAATCAGCCAGCACCTGGTGCGGCATCCCGGCCCGGCTCGCTTCCCAGGCGGTCAGCCGTGCGCCTTGCAGCAACGGCCTGGTCTCGTCCACCCACAGCATCTCCAGGCGGCCGGCCTGATGGGCGGCCAGGGCCAGCCCGAAGGCGGTTCCGGCCCCGGCCGTGACCAGCGCGCCGGTATTGCAGTGGGTCAGGATCCTGGCCCCGGGAGGCACCAGCTCGAGGCCGTTGCGCGCCATGGCCGCGCAGGCGTGCGCATCGGCCACGGCGATCGAGCGAGCCTGCCCGAGGGCAGCCGCCGCGGCCTGGAGTTCTCCCTCAGGAGCGGGCGCAGAGCGAGCCTGCTGATAGGCCTCGAGCGCCCGCCTGGCACCCCACCCTAGATTGGCCGCGGTCGGCCTGGCCTGGCTGATCGCGGTCGCGGCAGCCGGCACGTCATCGCCCAGGGCGGCCGCCAGGGCGACCCCGTAGGCCGCGGCGATGCCGAGCAGCGGCGCCCCCCGGACCGCCAGCCGCTGGATCGCGTCGACCAGTTCGGGGACGGTCGTGCAGGTCAGCGTGGTCTCGGCACCGGGGAGCCTGGTCTGGTCGAGCAGTTCGATGGCCGGCCCGGCGGGCGGGTCGAGCCAGCGCAGCGGGGCGACGGTCACGTTGTCTAGTGTGCGTGAGCCTTGAAGCAGGCCGGCGGCGGGTAGGTACCGGTCAGTAACCGCAGGATCTGGTACGTCCGCGCGAGTTGGCGACGGGCGTGCAGGCTAACCGGGGCTCGGTTACCGAACGTTAGGATTAGGCTACGGAGCGCTTGCATCACGGATCTGGGGGGAGCCGCGATGTCTCCATCGGGGGATGCGTCCGCTGAAATGCTGCGCGGGCGGGTGCGCTGGCGCCGGTTCGGCGCCGTCATGCTGCCGGCCCTGGCGATCGCGGCCGTGCTGGTCGTGCTGACCGCGCAGAGCGTGCTCGCGGTGTCGTTCAGCATCTCGGGCACGCCGTTCACGGTGACCGCGACCGAGCTTGACGGCCGCGGTTTCGAGCAGTTCGGGGTGATCGACACCTCGGTGCTCAAGGTGCTGCCCGGCCACTCGAACCAGATCGTGCTCACCGCCAACGCGATCAGGCAGGCCAAGCTGCACCACTTGTGCCAGAGCGTGACCCTCGGCGGGCTGACCCTGCGGATCACGGCTGGCCAGGGACGGACCCCGGTCACCGCCACCGACCTGGTCGTCGACGCCGACAAACTATCGGGAAACGTAACATTCCATCACGTTCAGATCGGCCGGGACGCGAGCACCGTGAATCAGGTGCCCGGCATCACCGGCCCGGCCGGTGACTTCGCCCAGCAGGCCACCTCGGTGGTCATCACCAACCTGCGCCAGCACGCCTACGCCACCACCGCGGGGACGTTCACGCTGCCCGGCTTCAGCCTGTCCTTCGGCGGCGCCTGCTAGTGAGCGGCCCCGCGCAGTCGAACGAGCCCGGGCCACCCGGCCGGTTCAGGCGAGGACTTCGCGCATTCCGTGACTGGCGCCGCTCCCGGCCGTTCTGGGGCGGGCTGCTCGTACTGCTCGGCGGGGTCGAGATCCTCGCCTCCGAACGCGCCCCGCTGCCGCTGGTCATCCACATCGGGCTGCAGGGCCTGGCCGGGTACCTGGTCCCGATCGTGCTCGTGCTGTGCGGCGTGCTGCTGCTGTTCCACCCGGTGCAGCAGCTGTTCTATGCGCTGCTGGCGATCGTGCTGGCCCTCGGCTCCTGGATTACCTCCAACCTGGGCGGGTTCTTCGTGGGCATGCTGCTCGCACTGACCGGCGGCGCGCTCGCGTTCGCCTGGCAGCGCGACCGGCGCCAGCCGGCCGTTCAGGGATCCGGGCAGGGTCCTGGACCAGGCGGCCAGGGACCCGCCACGGACCAGCGGGACCCGGCCGGGACGCCGGCCGAGCCGGATCAGCCGGCTCGGCCCAGGCACGCCAGGTCGGCCGGGCTCGCCCTGGTCAGGGGCAGTCGCAAGACCGGGTCCGACCGGGCCGACGGCGGCGCTGACGGTGGCGGCGGGGGGCGGGAGTCCGGCGGTTCGGCGCTACTGGCCGCTCCGCTCGCGCCGCTGGCGATGACCATGCTGGCCGCGATCAGCTCACGCGGCC
>DASWAH010000425.1:0-4110 GCA_036391235.1 Streptosporangiaceae bacterium | reverse complement strand
CTGGCCGCCGGAGCGTGCTTGACGTCGATGTTGAACCGCACGTCGGGCCAGGCCGCGAGCAGCTCGGCCAGCACCGGCACCGGCTCGGTGCCGCCGATCCTGGCCGCGGTCACCTCGCTGGCAGGCAGCTTCTCGATCGTGCCGGTCCGGTCGGTGACCCGGTCCAGGGTGTGATCATGGAAGGCCACCAGCACGCCGTCGGCGGTGGCGTGGGCATCGGTCTCCAGGTAGGAGTAGCCGAGCCGGACCGCGTGCTCGAACGCGGGCCAGGAGTTCTCCGGATTGTGGGCCGGTCCGCCGCGGTGCGCGAAGGCCAGCGGAACCGGATGGTCAAGAAAGTCCCCCCGCACGCCCGTCCTCCAGCCCCGTGTTGTCTGGCAGCCCCGTGCCTCCCGGCAGGCCGGCCCAGCGATCCCATTCCCTGCGACGGGCCTCGGCCAGCACGATAGCGGCTGCGGCGGCCACATTGAGCGATCCGACGCGCCCGGTCTGCGGTATATAGGCGACCTGGTCGGCCGCGGCCAGCAGCGCGGGCGAGCACCCGCGGTCCTCGTTGCCCAGCGCCAGGCACACGTCGCCGTGCAGGTCGGCCCGGTGCAGCGGGACGGCGCCGTCGGTCAGCTCGACCGCGATCAGCCGGAACCCGGCCGCCCGGACCGCGGCCGCGGCCGCGGCCGGGCCCGCGCAGCGCTCGAAGGTCAGGAAGCGGGCCGTGCCCAGCGCCGTCTTGCGGGCCGACGGGTGCCCGGGATCGGCCGCATCACCGCACAACCACACCTGCTCGACCCCGAAGGCGGCCGCCGTGCGGACGATCGAGCCCAGGTTGAACGGCTGGCTGACCGACTCGAGCAGCAACCCGAGCCGGGTCTGGGTGGCCCGGCGCCAGGACCGGTTCAGCCGCTTGACCTCGGTCGGACCGAGCTGGCGGGTCACCGCAACGTCCGAAGGGTCACCGGCCGCTCACCCGCAGCACCCGGTAGCCGGCCCTGGCCGCGATCCGCTCGGCGGTCCGGCCGGCCCCGGCCAGCCAGCGCTGCAGCGAGTCAGAGCCCAGGTTGCGCTGCACCACGAGATACGCGGAGCCGTCCGCGGACAGTCGTCCCAGCCAGCAGTCCAGCATCTCCTGGAGGGCGGATTTGCCGATCCTGACCGGCGGGTTGGACCAGATCACTGCGAACGTCCCTGGCAGGCCGGGATCGCCGGGAGCCGCGCAGGTCACGTTGGCCAGCCCGGCCCGGGCGGCGTTGCCCGCGGTCAGCGCCAGAGCCCGCTCGTTCACGTCGACCGCCCAGATCCGGGCACCCGGCGATCTGGCCGCCATGGTCAGTGCCAGCGGCCCGTAGCCGCAGCCGAGATCGAGCAGGTCGCCCTCGGGCGGCGGCGGGGGAGCCACGTCGAGCAGCAGGCGGGTGCCCGGGTCCAGCCGGCGCGCCGAGAAGACGCCGGAGTCGGTGGCCAGCTCCAGGTGCAGGCCGGGCAGCAGGACGTGCACCGAGCCTGGCCGGTGCGCGGCGGCGGGCTGGCGCGTGAAGTACTGCTCGCCGGTCACCGGGCCGCGGGCGCCGACACCGCGGGCTGCCCGGCCGACGCCGCCAGCGCCGGGTTGATGTACGTGCGGGTGACCCACCGTTCGACCACGAACGTCAGGATCGGGATGGTCCCGGCCAGTAGCACGATCACGGTGCCCGGGCTGGCCACCTTCATCCGCACCATCCTGGTCATCACGAACGCGACGACCACGTAGATCATGTACAGGATGCCGTGCGCGGTGCCGACGTACTTGACGATGACCAGGTTGTTCGCGAATACCTGGAGCGGGATGCCGACGAAGCACAAGATGATCAGGACGGTGCCGGTCACGTAGGCCAGCGTCCGGTACGCGCGCACCACCAGGGTGAGCTGCTGGTCGGCGTTCAACGTCGTTCCTCCTCGTGCCCGCCGGTGCCGTTACCGCGGCCGCTGCCTAGCGCAGCCCGTGCCACCGGCCGTGACCCTTGACCTCGTTGCTGAGCTTGGCCAGGTACGCGTTGTACTCGGCGAGTTCCTGGTCGGGCTCCTCGTCCTGGCCCGCCTCCTTGCGGCCCGCGGCCTGGCCGTCCGGCCCGGTGTAGCTGCCCGGCGGCAGGTCCACCGGGGCCGCCGTCGTGCCGTCCGCCGCCGGGTGCAGCTCGTCGCGGACCGTCTTGATCCAGAACACCACGCCGAAGATCGCGAAGATCGGCCACTCGAAGGTGTAAGCCCAGCTCAGCGTGTTGCCCGCCATCGCCCGGCGGAACTGCCAGTCGCCCAGCCAGAGCATCCCGGCCACCGCCGCGACCGCGAAAAGATGCCAGCTCAGCCAGCGCGGGGTCAGCAGGATGCGCCAGGACGGGGCAGGCGGCGCGTCGGACATGGCACGAGCCTATCGCCGGTCGAGGGCCCGACCGGCACGACCACCACGAATCGGGCACGCCAGCGAGTCATCACGCTGCGTAGTTGAGCGGTCGGTGATAATCGGCAGCATGCTTGTAGCGGATCTGCTGCCCGGGCGCATGAAGCTCGCCACGCGGCTGCCCGGGCGGATCGACGACCTGCGCGGGCCGGTCAGCGGCGTGATCATGGTGCCCAGGAACCTGGCCATGCCCGGCATGCGCGAATGCGACGTCAGCAAGGAATCCGACCGGCGCGGCCTGTACCGGATGCTGCTGGCCCAGGGCGCACGCAACGACGTCGCCCGGTTCGTCAACGCCGGGCTGCTGCGGCAGGACTGGCCCGAGATCAGGAAGGCGCTGGACGGCCGGCTGGCCCGGTGGTGCGAGCGCCGCTACGGCCTGGGCGGTCGGCCCAGGTCGCACGCCGCCGTGACCACGGGCACGGCCGGCCGGGCGTCCGGATAGCCTTGCCGGGTGCGCAAATACGTCATCATGGGAGTTCAGGGCAGCGGCAAGGGGACCCAGGCGGCCATGCTCGCCGGTGACCTCGACCTGGTGCACATCGCGGTCGGCGACATCTTCCGCTGGAACGTGCAGAACCACACCAAGCTCGGCGCCCAGGTTCGCCGCACGATGGCGGCTGGCCTGCTGGTCAGTGACGACCTCGTCGAGGGCGTGGTCAGGGACCGGCTGAATCAGCACGACTGGAACTACGGCTTCATCGTCGACGGGTTCCCGCGCAACGAGCGGCAGGCCGAGTTCTTCCTGGAGAGCTACGACATCGACGGCGTCATTCAGCTGGATCTGCCCGACAGCGAAGTCCGGCGGCGGGTGCTGGCCCGGCGGCTGTGTTCGGGCTGCGGCATGGACTACAACCTGATCGCCAGCAGCCCCCGGGTCCCCGGGCAGTGCGACGCCTGCGGCGGCGCGCTGGTGACCAGGGAAGATGACACCGAGGAGGCGCTCGCGGTGCGGCTACGCGAGTACCACGAGAAGACCAACCCGGTGCTCGCCATCTTCGCCCGCAAGGAGTACGTGCTCACCGTCGACGCGCGGCCGGGGCCGGAGGAGATCCAGCAGGAGATCAGGCGCCGCCTGAGCCTGCCCGCCTACACCGCGCCCCCGGCAGCCGCCGCCCCCCAGCCCGCCTGAGCAGGCCCCGCCACCCCGGCCGTGGCCAGCCGAGCCGGCCTGAGACTTTTTTGCTCGGAGACTTGTGCGCGATACACGGCGGCAATAAGTCTCCGGCCTGAATCGGTTCTCGGGCCTTGATCGAGGAGCGGCGGCGGAAGGCGCGCGACTTGGCCCGAGAACCGCAGATCGCCATGCTGCACCAGCAGCCGCTGCGGGTCGGCGAGCGGTCGTAGAACGCCCAGCGGCAGTCGTCGGCACCGCAGACCTTCAGCCGGGTCCAGGTGCCGGTCGCTGCGGCCTCGGCCGCGATCAGAAGCAGAGCGGCTAGCCCGGCCTCGACCCCGGTCCCGGCCGGCGCCGGCCGTACCGCGCCGGCCGCGTCGGCCTCGAGCCGCACCGGCAGCCGGGCGGCGATGGCGTCTAGCTCCCTGGTCGCGGCCAGGTCCTGGGCGGCAGCCCCCGGCTCGGCCCGGCCGGTGTGCGCGAGCAGCACCTCCCGCAACGCCTCGCGCAGCGCGATCGCCGTCCGCAGTTCGTGATCCGGGGGGACCTGCGCCGGGTCTCC
>DASWAH010000424.1:0-5590 GCA_036391235.1 Streptosporangiaceae bacterium | reverse complement strand
CCTCGGCCGCCGCCCGGGACGGCCCGGGCGCCGGGCGTCGGGCCCGGCTGCCCAGGGCTCAGCCGCCCAGGGCTCAGCCGTCCGGGGCTCAGCTGGATCGGTTCCCGGCCGGCGTGTGCGGCCTGGCGTCATGACATCGGTCCCCATCGGTGCCCTTCCGTTCCTGTCTGAGGTCATGCCGCGGTGCGGGCCAGCACGCGCTCGGCCGCCCTGAGCCGGGCCGAGGCGGACCGCGGGTTGGCGGCCTGCTCGGCGTCATCTGGTCGCTCCGCCCCCGACGTGATCAGCCGGAACTGCGGCCGGGCGGACGGCAGCGGTACCGGGAGCCCGGGCGGAGTGGTATCGGTCGACCGCTGCGAGAACGTCCGCTTGACGATCCGGTCTTCGAGCGAGTGATAGGACAGCACGACGACCCGGCCGCCGACGGCGACCGTGTCCATGGCCGCGGGCACGGCCCGCCGCAGCGCTCCGAGTTCGTCGTTGACCTCGATGCGCAAGGCCTGGAACGTGCGCTTGGAAGGGTTGCCGCCGGTGCGCCTGGCCGCCGCCGGGATCGCCGTCTTGACGATCTCGGCGAGCCGCAGCGTGGACGTGATCGGCTCGCGGGCCCGCTCGGCCGCGATGGCGCTGGCGATCCGCCGGGCGAATCGCTCCTCGCCGTACTCGGCGAGCACCCGGGTCAGCCTGGCCGGCGGGTAGGTATTCACCACCTCGGCCGCGGTCAGCTCGGCCGAGGTGTCCATCCGCATGTCGAGCGGCGCGTCCTGGGCGTAGGAGAACCCGCGGGCGGCGTCGTCGAGCTGCGGTGAGGAGACCCCCAGGTCGAACAGCACGCCCTGAACGTCGCGCTGGCCGAGCTCGGCCAGGATCTGTGGTAGCTGGTCGTAGACCGCCCGCACGAGCGTGACCCGGCCCAGGTCGGCCGCGAGCAGCTCCCTGGACTCCTCGATGGCGCTCTGGTCGGCGTCGATGCCGATCACCCGCAGTCCCGGATGGTCGCGCAGCAGCGCCCTGGTGTGCCCGGCCCGTCCGAGGGTGGCGTCGACCAGCACCGCGCCGGCCGGGCTGAGCGCGGGAGCGAGCAGCTCACGCACCCGGCCCAGCATGACCGGCACGTGTGCTGCTGCCGTGCTCACCGCGACCCCCTCCCGGCTCGAACCCGCCGCCTGGCCCCGATCGCGGTGCCCGGCCAGGTCCCCATCCGTCCGTCGCGACGGCCTACCGCCTGGCGCCGGGGAAGTGACGCCAGCCGGTCGGCCGTCCGGCCCAGATGGAGACCTGGCCGGGCACCCGCTCACAGGACTCCTGGCAGCACCTCCTGCGATGCGTCAGAGAACGCGTCTTCCTGCTGCTCCAGGTACGAGTCCCAGGCAACCGAATCCCAGATCTCCAGCCGGGTGTTCGCCCCGATGACCACGCAGTCCCTGGCCAGCCCCGCGTACTCGCGCAGCGCCGGCGGGATCGTGATCCTGCCCTGCTTGTCCGGGATCTCGTCGGATGCACTGGCGAAGAACACCCGGCTGTAGTCACGGACGGCCTTGGCCGTCACCGGCGCCGTCCGCAGGGCCTCGGTGATCCGGCCGAACTCCGCCTGCGGAAACACGTACAGGCAGCGCTCCTGGCCCTTGGTCACTACGAGTCCTTCCGCCAGCTCGTCGCGGTACTTCGCCGGGAGGAACAGGCGGCCTTTGTCATCCAGACGTGGCGTGTGAGTGCCGAGGAACACCGGCCCTCACCTCCACTGCCCCCCACAACCGTCATCCAGCGGGGCCTTGTCCTCCCCACCGCGCACCACTGTACTCCACAATCCCCCACCGTCAATGATTCCAGCGTCAGCTTTCGGTCAAGAACTCCACACCGCCCCAGGTCACGGCCGGTGGAGCGGAGTGGGGAGAATGAACCGAGGACCGCCGCGGAACCCCCGCCGGCCGGCCTGGCTGACTCGCTGAACTGGAACCGCGGAGCGCTCGTTATGCAGTGATAGCCATTCCGTTGTTACATCGAGGCATGCCTGCAACTACTGTCGAGGCGCAACGCAATGGACGTCGACCGCGGGCAGCACTCCCGCTCTGACCACAACCCGGCGGCGCGGCCGGGACGAGGAGGACCCGTGTCTGCTGAGACCGAGCAGGCGGAGCGCCCGCTGGATCAGCTCATTCCGGTGGCCCACCGGATCAGCGACGCCATTAACACGGTCGTCGTCGGCAAGCCGGGAGCGGTCAGGCTCGCGCTGACCGTGCTGCTGGCCGAGGGGCACGCGCTGATCGAGGACGTTCCCGGGGTCGGCAAGACGCTGCTGGCCAAGGCCCTGGCCAGGTCCATCGACTGCTCGGTCCGGCGGGTCCAGTTCACCCCGGACCTGCTGCCCAGCGACATCACCGGGGTCAGCGCTTTCAACCAGGAGCTGCGCGAGTTCGAGTTCAAGCCAGGCCCGATCTTCGCCAATCTCGTGCTCGGCGACGAGATCAACCGGGCCTCGCCCAAGACGCAGTCAGCTCTGCTCGAAAGCATGGAAGAACGCCAGGTCACGGTAGACGGCACGACCTACCCGCTGGAGTCGCCTTTCATGGTGATCGCAACCCAGAACCCGATCGAGATGGAAGGCACCTACCCGCTTCCCGAGGCGCAGCGAGACCGGTTTACCGCCAGGATCTCGATCGGCTACCCCGACCCGGCCGCCGAGATCGCGATGCTGGACGCGCACGGCTCGAGCTCGCCGCTGGACTACCTCAAGCCGGCCGCGCACGCGCAGGACGTGCGGGCGCTCATCGCCGCCGTGCGCGAGGTCCACGTCGCCCAGCAGGTGCGGCAGTACATCATCGACATCATCGCGGCGACCAGGAACGCGCCCGCGCTCCGCCTGGGGGCGTCACCGCGGGCCGCCCTGCATCTGCTGCGGGCCAGCCGGGCCTACGCCGCGCTCGAGGACCGCAACTTCGTGATCCCGGACGACGTGCAGGTGCTGGCCGGCCCGGTGCTGGCGCACCGGCTGCTGCCGACCGCCGAAGCGGTTGTCGGCCGGGAACAGCCCGAGCAGGTGCTGGCCAAGATCATCGAGCGGGTACCGCTCCCCGGCCGCTAGCCCGAGGGCCACGCGGCTGCCTGGCCGCGCCACGGCCTGCGACGTACAGTGACAAGGCAGCCGGAAGGAGGCGGCGATGCGCTCGGTTCTCGCGTGGTTCACCGTTCGCGGCGCCTCGTTCCTGGCCGCTGGCATCGTCGGCGTGCTGGCCGGCCTGATCCTGGGCAGCGGCGCGATGATCAGCGTCGGGATGCTGCTGATCTGCCTGCCGGTGTTCTCCGCGCTGACCGCCCGCCGGGCCCGCTATCAGCTCCGCTGCGAACGCCAGATCCTGCCGCCCAGGGTCGCGCCCGGTCAGCCGGCCACGGTCGCCGTCCGGCTGGAGAACATCAGCCGGATCTCGACCGGCCTGCTGCTGGCCGAGGAGACCATTCCTTACTCGCTCGGCGCCCGGCCGCGGTACGTACTGAACGGGATCGAGCGGAACGGCTCCCGTGAGGTCACCTATCAGCTCCGCTCCGATCTGCGCGGCAAGTTCGCGGTCGGCCCGATGCGGGTGCGGATCGCCGACGTGTTCGGCCTGGTCGAGCTCACGGCCAACTTCGCCACCCGCAACACGCTGACCGTGACGCCGAAGATCACGCCCCTCAGCTCCCCGGCGACCACCGGGAGCTGGTCCAGCGACGGTGACGGCCGGACCAGGATGACCGCGGCCGCGGGCGACGACGACGTGATCCCGCGGGCTTACCGCGACGGTGACGAGCTGCGGCGGGTGCACTGGAGGTCGACGGCCAGGTACGGCGAGCTGATGGTGCGCCGCGAGGAGCAGCGCTGGCAGGACCGGGCCGTGGTGATCCTGGACACGCGCCGCGGCGCCCACGCCGGCAACGGGCCGAGCTCCTCGTTCGAGTTCGCGGTCAGCGCGGCCGCCTCGATCGGCGTTCACCTGGCCAGGTCGGGCCTGGACGGCCACCTGCTGAGCGACTCAGGCCCGCTGGCCGGCTCGGCCATGTTCGAGGACGTGCTGCTCGACGCGCTCTCGGTGATCGCGCCGTCCCGCAACCACGACTTCGCCAGGACCACGGCGGCGCTGAGCACGATCGAGGGCGGCCTGCTGGTGTTCGTCGGCGGCCGCCTGTCCACCGAGGCGGCCAGGGAGATCGCGACCGCGCGGCGGCACGGCCGGCAGGGCATCGCGATGCTGCTGGCCGTCTCGACCTGGGCCGGGCCCGCGCCCGGTCACGGCCAGGGCGAGTCCGACGGGCCTGCCCCTGCCGATGCGGGTGATCCTGGCCAGGCCGCTGCCTGGTCAGGGGGCAACGGAGCCGGGGCCGCAGCCGGGGCCGCGGCCGGAGCGGCCAACGGCGGCCGGAACGGCCGCAAGTCCGCGACCGCGCTGGCCGCCAGCCGCGGCAGCGATCCGGCCGCCGAGACGGCGGCCGCGGCCGCCGTGTTCAAGGCGGCCGGCTGGCAGGTGATCACCGCCGACGCGGCCACACCGCTCGCCGTCACCTGGCAGCGGCTGCCGCGGTCGGGCAGCCAGCTGGCGGCGTCCGGGCTGCCCGCCTACATCTCGCCCGTGAGTTTCAGCGACAACGGAGCGGGGGCACCGTGAACTACCGTCTGACCATCGCCGCCGCGGTCGCGGTAATCCTCGCCTCGGTGTCGGAGTTCAGCCTGATCAGCGGGGCCGCCTGGTTCTCGCAGGCCGCGCTGGCGGTGCTGGTGGTCGGACTGGCCGGGACCGCCACCAGGCTGGGCCCGGTGTCGGCCGCGGTCGCGGCGACCGTGGTCACCGGGCTGGCCTGCGTGCCGATGCTGATCGCGCACTCCCCGTACTGGAAGATCGCCGGGGCCGGCCTCATCATCGCCTGCGTGGCCAGCGCGTCGGGGCTCAGGCCGCTGCGCGCGGTGGCGAGCCTGGCCACCTACCTGGCCGCCCTGCTGCTGCTGATGAACGTGCTGCACGCGGCGTCGCGTTCGGTGCTGGCGGTCATCCCGACGCCGGCGTCCCTGCACTACCTGGCCGGGCTGGCTTCCGACGGAGCCGGCGCGGCCAGGTTCTCTCCGCCGGTCGCGGGCCGGCCAGGCGTGCTGCTGCTCGCGGCAGCCAGCATCGGGCTGGCTGCCATCGTCGTCGACGTGCTGGCCGTCCGCCTGCACCGGCCGGCCATCGCCGGCCTGCCGCTGCTGGTCGTCTACATGGCACCGATCGCGACCACGGCCAACATCAGGGGGCTGGCCGGCGCCATCGCATTCGGCCTGGCCTCGATCGGCTACCTGGCCTTGCTGTCGTCCGACGGCCGGAACCGGCTGCGCGGCTGGGGCCGGGTGGTCACGGTCTGGCACTACGCGGGCGAGGAAGAGCGGCTCGCGGGCGCCGACATGGGCGCGCTGGCCGCGACCGGGCGCCGGATCGGCCTTGCCGCCGTGTGCGCGGCGATCATCGCGCCGCTGCTCTTTCCCAGCCTGACGATCCGGCAGATCTTCGGCGGCCACGGCGGCAGCGGAAGCGGCGGGCACGCGGCGGTCGGGCTGCCCGACCCGGTCGCCCAGCTGCACGGACTG
>DASWAH010000423.1:0-12079 GCA_036391235.1 Streptosporangiaceae bacterium | reverse complement strand
TGATCCGCGCCAGGGGCCTCACGAAGAAGTTCGGCGACTTCACCGCGGTCGACGGGATCGACTTCGAGCTGGGCAGGGGCGAGGTATTCGGCTTCCTCGGGCCTAACGGCGCAGGCAAATCCTCCACCATGCGGATGATCGGATGCGTCTCGCCGCCGTCCGGCGGTGAGCTGACCATCCTCGGCATGGACCCGGTCAGGGACGGCCAGGCGATCAGGGCCAGGCTCGGCGTCGTGCCGCAGGAAGACACCCTGGACGTGGAGCTGACAGTCAGGGAAAACCTCCTGATCTACGGCCGTTACTTCGGCTTGCGCCGGGACGTGATCAGGGAGCGGTCGGCCCGGCTGCTCGACTTCGTCCAGCTCACCGAGCGGGCCGACGACGAGGTGGAGCCGCTGTCGGGAGGCATGAAGCGGCGCCTGACCATCGCCAGGTCGCTGATCAGCGATCCGGAGATCCTGCTGCTCGACGAGCCGACCACTGGCCTCGATCCGCAGGCCAGGCACGTGGTCTGGGACCGGCTGTACCGGCTCAAGCAGCAGGGCACCACGCTGGTGCTGACCACGCACTACATGGACGAGGCCGAACAGCTCTGCGACCGCCTGGTGGTGATGGACGGCGGGAAGATCGTCGCCCATGGCTCGCCCAGGCAGCTGATCGACCGGTACTCCACGCCCGAGGTGCTCGAACTGCGGTTCGCACTCGACGAGCAGGAGCAGGCCGCGGAGAAGCTGACCGGGCTGCCGGCAGAGCGCACCGAGGTGCTGGCCGACCGGATCCTGCTCTACGCCGGCGACGGCGACGCCACGCTGGAAGCCGTCCGCGCCCGCGGTCTCGAGCCGGTGACCTCGCTGGTCCGCCGGAGCACGCTGGAGGACGTGTTCCTGCGGCTGACCGGCCGGCGGCTGGACGACTGATGACTACGTCGTTCGCGGTCCGGTCCCTCGCGGTCCGGCAGCTTCGGTTCTGGCTGACCAACTACCGGCGTACCTGGCGGGGCTCGATCTACTCGGGCGTGCTCAACCCGGTGCTTTATCTCGGCGCCATGGGCCTGGGACTGGGAACCCTGGTCGACCGGCACGGCACCTCGAGCCTGGGCGGCGTCAGCTATCTGGCCTTCCTGGCGCCAGGACTGCTGGCGGCGGCGGCCATGCAGACCGCGATGGGCGAATCGACGTACCCGGTCTTCGGCTCGGTGAAGTGGCTGAAGACGTACCAGGCGGCGACGGCCTCGCCGCTGCGCCCGGCCGACCTGTTCCACGGCCACCTGCTGTTCACCGCAGCCCGGCTGACCATGAACTCGGCCGTGTTCCTGGCCGTGATGGCGGTGTTCGGCGCGGTCCGCTCGCCCTGGGCGCTCGCCGCGCTGCCGGCTGCCGTGCTGACCGGGATGGCCTTCGCCAGCCCGATCGAGGCCTACGCGATGGCCTGCAAGAAGGAGACCTCGTTCTCGATCTTGTTCAGGTTCGGGATCATCCCGCTGTTCCTGTTCTCCGGCACCTTCTTCCCGATCTCCCAGCTGCCCGCCATCGTGCGGCCGCTGGCCTACGTGACGCCGCTGTGGCACGGGGTGGCGCTGTGCCGGGCGCTCACCCTCGGCACTGCGCAGCCCGGCAGCACGGCCGTGCACGCGGGCTACCTGATCGTCGTGACCGCGCTTGGCGTGGCCGTCGGCAACCGTACGTATCTGCGGCGGCTCTATGCCTGAGCTCACCCAGTCACAGCTAGCACTGCGGATCTTGCCGGTCGCGATGCTGCGGACCAGGCGCTCAGGCCTCGGCGGCCGGGGCAGCCTGCATCTGCTCGAGCGGCATGCGCGGGTCTACCGGCACGCCTGGACCGTGCTGATCTCCGGCTTCTTCGAGCCGCTGTTCTACCTGCTGTCCATCGGCGTGGGCATCGGCAAGCTGGTCGGCACCGTGACCGGCCCGGCCGGGCACCCGGTCGGCTTCACCAGTTTCGTCGCCCCCGCGCTGCTGGCCACCTCGGCGATGAACGGTGCCGTGATGGACTCCACCTTCAACGTCTTTTTCCGGCTGAAGTACGCGAAACTCTACGATTCCGCGCTGGCGACCCCGATGCGGGCCGACGAGATCGCGGCCGGCGAGGTCGGCTGGGCCCTGATCAGGGGCGGCATCTACGCCGTGGCCTTCATGATCGTGATGCTGGCGATGGGCCTGGTCCATTCGGCCTGGGCGGTGCTCGACGTGCCGTGCGCGCTGCTGATCGGGTTCGCGTTCGCCGGGGCGGGCATGGCCGCCACCACCTACATGCGGAGCTGGCAGCACTTCGAGTTCGTCATGCTGGCCACGCTGCCGATGTTCTTGTTCTCCACGACCTTCTACCCGCTCAGCGTCTACCCGCGGGCCATCCAGATCGTGGTCGAGTGCACGCCGCTCTACCAGGGCGTCGTGCTGCTGCGCGGGCTCACGCTGGGCGTGGTCGGCCCGTCCCTGGGATGGAGCGTGCTGTACCTGGCGGTCATGGGCGCGGCGGGCCTGGCCGTGGCCGGACGCCGGATCGGCGCGCTGCTGCTGAAGTAGCCACCGCTGACGTAGCCGCCGCGGAAATTGAAACGGTGTCCCGCCGCTGCCGGGCAGCGGCGGGACACCGGGGCCTGGGGGCTGGCCGGTACGGGGGGCCGGCCAGCACGCAGGGCGGGAGTCGGAGGGTCAGGGGTTACGGGAGCGGGGTCGGGCGGAGGGCGGTAAGCGGACTCCGAGGTCAGGCGGTAGCGGGCGCGGCCGCGAGCGCGTGGCGGAGCTTGCCGCGGGCCCGGTGCAGCCGGGACATGACCGTGCCGAGCGGCGTGCCCATCATGGCCGCGACCTCGCGGTACGGGTAACCCTCGACGTCGGCCAGCCAGATCGCGGTGCGGAAGTCCGGCGGCAGCGCGGCCAGCGCGGTCAGCAGGGTGCTGTCGGTGAACTTGTCGAGCGCCTCGGCCTCGGCCGAGCGGGCGGCCGGGTTGTGCGGGCTGGCGGCGTGCCAGTCGGCGGCCGGGTCGGCTCCCGGCGCGATGGCGGGTTCCCGCTTGCGCTTGCGGTAGCTGTTGATGAACGTGGTGGTCAGGATCCGGTGCAGCCATGCCCGCAGGTTGGTGCCCGGGGTGTACTGGCCGAACGCCGTGTAGGCCTTGGTCAGGGTGTCCTGGACCAGGTCCTCGGCGTCGGCGGGGTTGCGGGTCATCCGCAGCGCGGCCGGGTACAGCTGGGCCAGGTACGGCCGGACCTGCTGCTCGAAGTCGCCAGTCGCGGGCGCGGTCGCGTCGGCGGGCATCGCGGCGGTGGTGGCGGCGGTCATCGGCGGCTGCTCCTTCCTGGTCGGTCACTAGTAAGACGCCGCAGCCGGCGATCTGGATTCGTGATCTGGGTTACACACGATCTGCACACCGACATCACGCACTCCCGTGACCCTCGTGACCGCACCAGATACCTCAGATACGAGCAGGTAAACGACGCGGTTCAGCGGCGGCGGGCGGGTCGTGCCGCGACCGGCCCGCCGCGGCCTTCGACCTGCCGCATAGGTAATTCGCAACGGCGCCGGGACCGGATTGGCGGCGGGCGGATCTGCGGGAAGTCAGATTCTGGCTAGCGCCGCCTTGAGCGGGTCCAGGCCCATCGAGCCGAGCGCAAGAGCCTGGGAATGGAACTCCCTGAGGTCGAACTCTGGCCCCTTACGCTGCATCGCCTCCGCGCGGGCCTGCAGCCAGATGCGCTCGCCGAGCTTGTACGAGGGCGCCTGGCCCGGCCAGCCCAGGTACCGGTCCAGTTCGAACCGCAGCGACTGCTCCTCGACCTGCACCCGCGAGCGCAGGAACTCCCAGGCCGCGGCCGCCGTCCAGGTCTCGCCCGGCCGCCAGGGCGAATCGGCCGGAATCGCCAGTTCCAGGTGCACGCCCAGGTCCACCACCACGCGCGCGGCCCTGAGCAGCTGGGCATCGAGCATGCCGAGCCGGTCACCGGGATCGGACAGGAACCCCAGTTCGTCCATCAGCCGTTCCGCATAGAGCGCCCAGCCTTCGCCGTGCCCGGAGATCCAGCACATCAGCCGCTGCCAGCGGTTCAGCCGGTCGCGGTCGAACACGACCTGGGCCGACTGGAGGTGATGGCCGGGCACGCCCTCGTGATAGATCGTGGTCAGCTCTTTCCAGGTTGAGAAGTCGTGCACGGAGGTCGGCAGCGCCCACCACATCCGGCCCGGCCTGGCCCAGTCCTCGCTGGGCGGCGTGTAGTAGACGCCGCCGTCGCTGGCCGGCGCGATCATGGCCTCGATCCGCCGGGCCGGGGCCGGGATGTCGAAATGACGGCCGTCCAGCGCGGAGACGGCCGCGTCGGCGGCGCCTTGCATCCAGTCGCGCAGGGCCTCCCGCCCGGCGATGCGCCGGCCGGGGTCGGCCTCGAGAGCGGCGACCGCGTCGGGAACCGAGCCGCCCGGCACGATCTGGGCGGCCACCTGCCGCATCTCCTGCTCGATCCTGATCACCTCGGACCAGCCCCACGCGTAGGCCTCGTCCAGGTCGATCACGGCCCCCAGAAAATGCCGCGAGGCGAGCCCGTACCTGTCCCGGCCGGCCGCGTCCCGCTCTGGCGCCTGCGGCAGCAGTTCGGCAGTCAGGAACTGGCCGAGTTCGGCCGTCGCGGCCTCGGCCGCCTGCGCCGCCGCGTGCAGCCCGTTCAGTCCGTCGCCGTCCTGGCCGCCCGCTCCGGCCGTACCGGCCGTACCGGCCCGCCTGGCCAGGCCGGTATAAAAGCCCTGGCCGGGCTCCGACCACTGGCGGCACTGGCTGGCCACCGCCGCGACCTGGCGCTGGGGGGCGACCAGGCCCCGGGCGGCCGAGCGCCGGTAGGTCTCGCGCAAGCCCGCGTAGGCGGCGGGCACCTCGTTCATCCGGGCCACCAGGTCGGCCCGGGCCTCGGCGCTGTCGGCCGGCATCAGGTCGAAGACCTCGCGAATGTACTGCGGCCAGCTCGCGATCACGTTCAGCTCGCTGGTCGTTTCGCCCGACTCGTACAGTTCGCCGGCGATGCGGAGCCGTTCCAGCATGGCCTGCCTGGCCGCGGTCTCGGCGCCGTCCGCCCGCACCTGCTCGAGCTCGGCCGCGGTAGCCAGGTCGAGTTCGGCCCGGGCGGCGAAGCCGTCCGGGCTCAGGTCGGTCATCAGGTGGTCGAAGCCGGTGATGCCGGCCGTGGTGGCGCCGACCGGATCGAGCCGGGCGGCCTGGCTGACGTAACGGTCGGCGATCTGCCGGACGGTGCTCATGCGGTCACCGTACCGGGGCGGCAGAACCCGGCTGCGGACTGTCTCGACCGGCGCTAGGGCCAGACCGTAACGTGTGACCGTACTGGTCGGTAGGTACGCTTGTCCGGACCCTCGGGAGGCTTGGTGGACTTCGCATTCGACGCACGAACCGAGGAGCTGCGCGAGAAGCTGCTGGCGTTCATGGACGCCCGCGTCTACCCGGCCGAGCGCGTCTTCGCCGAGCAGGTGGCGGCGGCCGAGGCGGCCGGCGACATCTGGCAGCGCCCGGCCGTCATCGACGAGCTGAAGGAGCAGGCCAGGGCGCAGGGACTGTGGAACCTGTTCCTGACCGTGCGCAAGCACAGGGACCAGATCGCCGAGATCGCCGACAAGCACGGCGCCGGGCTCACCAACTTGCAGTACGCGCCGCTGGCCGAGATCACCGGCCGCAGCGGGGCTATCGCCCCCGAGGCCCTGAACTGCGCCGCCCCCGATACCGGGAACATGGAGGTGCTGGCCGAGTTCGGCAGCCCCGAGCAGGTCGAGCGCTGGCTGATGCCGCTGCTGGACGGCAGGATCAGGTCCGCCTTCTGCATGACCGAGCCGGACGTCGCGTCTTCCGACGCGACCAATATCAGCACCTCGATCGTCCGCGACGGCGACGAGTACGTGATCAACGGCCGCAAGTGGTGGTCATCGGGCGCGATGGACCCGCGCTGCCAGCTGTTCATCGTGATGGGAAAGACCAATCCCGACGCCGACCGGCACCGCCAGCAATCGATGATCTGCGTCTCGCCGGACAGCCCCGGCATCACGATCCGGCGGAGCATGCGGGTGTTCGGCTTCACCGACTCGACCCACGGCGGGCACGCCGAGATCGAGTTCGCCGACGTGCGGGTGCCCGCGGCCAACCTGATCGCCGGCGAGGGCGAGGGCTTTGCGATCGCCCAGGCCAGGCTCGGCCCCGGCCGGATCCACCACTGCATGCGGCTGATCGGGTCGGCCGAGCGGGCGCTGGAGGCGATGTGCCGCCGTGCCACCGGCCGGATCGCCTGGGGGCGCCCGCTGGCCGACCAGGGCGTGGTGCAGGACTGGATCGCCGAGTCCCGGGTCAGGATCGAGCAGGCCAGGTTGCTCGTGCTGAAGACCGCCTGGCTGATGGACACGGTCGGCAACAAGGGCGCCCACACCGAGATCCAGGCCATCAAGATCGCCGTACCGCGGACGGCCGAGTGGGTCATCGACAAGGCGATCCAGGCCCACGGCGGCGGCGGCGTCAGCCAGGAGTTCCCGCTCGCGCCGGCCTGGGCCGCGGCCAGGAGCCTGCGCTTCGCCGACGGCCCCGACGAGGTGCACAAGCGCTCGATGGCCCGGCGCGAACTGCGCAAGTACCAGTCCTGACAGGAAGGAACGGAATTCATGACCGAGCACGGACAGCGGGTTGCCATCGTCACCGGCGGCGCGCGGGGGATCGGGGCAGCGATCGCGCGGCGGCTGGCTAGCGACGGGTTCGCGGTCGGCGTGATCGACCTGAAGGAAGGCGACTGCGGGGCGACCGTGGATGCGATCACCGCCGGCGGCGGCCGCGCGTTCGCGGCCGGAGCCGACGTCAGCGACGCGGGCCAGGTATCGGCGGCCGTCGAGGCGATCGCGGCCGAACTCGGGCCGCCCGTCGTACTGGTCAACAACGCCGGCGTGCTCCGCGACAACCTGCTGTTCAAGATGACCGACGACGACTGGGACACGGTCATGGGCGTGCACCTGAGGGGCGCGTTCCTGATGAGCCGGGCCTGCCAGAAGCACATGGTCGACCAGAAGTACGGCCGGATCATCTGCCTGTCGTCCAGCTCGGCCCTCGGCAACCGCGGCCAGGCTAACTACTCGACCGCCAAGGCGGGCCTGCAGGGCCTGACCAAGACGCTGGCCAAGGAACTCGGCCAGTTCGGCATTACCGCCAACGCGATCGCGCCCGGATTCATCGTCACCGACATGACCGCCGCGACCGCGGCCCGCGTGGGCATCGGCTTCGAGGACTTCCAGAAGGGCGCCGCGGCCCAGATCCCGGTCCGCCGGGTCGGGCAGCCGGAAGACGTCGCTCACGTCGCGTCGTTCCTGGCCAGCGAGGGTGCCGGGTTCGTGTCCGGCCAGGTCATCTACGTCGCGGGCGGCCCCCTGTGCTGACCGCGGACGACCTGCGGGCTCAGGTCCGCGACTTCCTGGCCGCGCACGACCCGGCGGGAACCGACCGGCTGGACTTCGTCAGGGCGAGGTACGACGCCGGGCTCGCCTGGGTGCACTACCCGCAGGGCCTGGGCGGCCAGGGGCTGCCCAGGACCATGCAGAAGGTCGTTGACGCCGAGTTCGCGGCGGCGAACGCGCCGACTAACCGGCCGGAGCGCAACGGCATCGGCCTGGGCATGGCCGCGCCGACCATCCTCGCGTTCGGCTCGGACGAGCAGAAGCAGCGCTGGCTGCGCCCGCTGTGGACCGGCGAAGAGGTCTGGTGCCAGCTCTTCAGCGAGCCGGGGGCGGGCTCCGACCTGGCCAACCTGGCCACCAGGGCGGTCCGCGACGGTGACCGCTGGGTGGTCAACGGCCAGAAGGTCTGGACGTCTTCCGCGCACATCGCCCGCCGGGCCCTGCTGGTCACCAGGACCGACCCCGGCCAGCCCAAGCACAAGGGCCTGACCTACTTCAGCGTCGACATGACGGCGCCGGGAGTCGAGGTCAGGCCGCTGCGGCAGGCGACCGGCGAGGCCGAATTCAACGAGGTGTTCCTGACCGACGTGGTGATCCCGGACGCCGACCGGATCGGCGAGGTCGGCCAGGGCTGGGCCGTGTCCACGGCGACTCTGATGAACGAGCGGGTCGCGCTCGGCGCGTTCACATTCCCGCGCGAGGGCGGCATGATCGGGGTGTCCGCGGCGACCTGGCGCGAGCACCCGGAGCTGCGCACGGCCGGGCTGCATGACCGGCTGCTGCGGTTGTGGGCCGCGGCCGAGATCTCCAGGCTCGCGGGCGAGCGGCTGCGCCAGCAGCTGGCGGCCGGCCAGCCCGGTCCCGAGGGATCGGGAGCGAAGCTGGTGTTCGCCCGGCTGAACCAGGAGATCGCCGACTTCCAGGTCGAGCTGATCGGCGACGAGGGACTGCGGTACTCCGACTGGACGATGCGGCGGCCGGACGGCGCCGACTTCTTCGGCCGCGACGCCGGGTACCGTTTCCTGCGGTCCAAGGGCAACTCGATCGAGGGCGGTACCTCGGAGATCCTGCGGAACATCGTCGCCGAGCGCGTGCTCGGCCTGCCGCCGGAGATCCGGCTCGACAAGGACAAGCCATGGAAGGACCTGCCCCGGTGAGCGAGCGGACGGCCGCGGCCAGCGAACAAGAAACGGGAGCGGGCTCCCGGCTGCCGGACTTGACCTACACGGAGCAGGAGAACGAGTTGCGGGCCGCGGTCAGGTCGGTGCTGGAGGACCGGGCGGCTCCGGCCGCGGTTCTGGCCAGGACCGAGTCCGGTCAGACCACCGACCCTGACCTGTGGAAGACGCTGGCCGCCGGCATCGGCTGCGCCGGCCTGCTGGTTCCCGAGGAACTCGGCGGGGCGGGCGCCTCGTACCGGGAAGCCGCGGTGGTCGCCGAGGAGACCGGCCGGGCCATCGCGCCCGTTCCCTTCCTCGGCAGTGCGGTGCTGGCCACCACCGCCCTGCTCGATGTATGGCGCGGCGGCGAGCCAGGCCAGGACACGGCCGCCGGGCTGCTCAGTAACCTGGCCGCCGGGACGACGACGGCCGCGCTGGCGGTGCCGTTCTCGAGCCGGCCAGGACCGCGTCCCGAGCTGACCGTGCGGGTCGGGCCGCCGGCCGAGGGCGACGCCGACGGGATGTACCGGCTGTCCGGGCCCGTCCGCGGAGTGGCCGATGCCCTGCTGGCCGATGTCCTGCTGGTGCCCGCCGACGGCGTGCCGCACGGTCTGTTCGTGGTCGCTGCCGACGAGGCCGGGCTCAGCACGACACCGGTGGTCTCGCTCGACATGACCAGGCAGCTGGCCGACCTGAACCTGGACAACGTGCTGGCCCGCCGGATCGCGGCCGGCCCGGAGGCCGAGCTGGCGGTGGCCGCGGCGCTGCGGGCCGGGGCCGGCGTCCTGGCCTGCGAGCAGCTCGGCCTGGCCGAGCGGGCGCTCGAGATCACGCTGGCCTACGTCAAGCAGCGGTACCAGTTCGCCAGGCCGGTCGGCTCGTTCCAGGCGATCAAGCACCGGCTGGCCGACTGGTGGGTCGCGGTGACCCAGGCCAGGGCGGCGGCCCGGTACGCGGTGGCCTGCCTGGCCGACGGCGACCCGGACGCCGATGTCGCGGTCGCGCTGGCTAAGGCGGCCTGCTCGGACACCGCCGTGCTGGCCGGCCAGGAAATGATCCAGCTGCACGGCGGCATCGGGTTTACCTGGGAACACCCGGCGCACCTGTACCTGAAGCGAGCCAAGAGCACATCGCTCGGGCTGGGCACCGCCGACCGGCACCGGGCATCCCTGGCCGGCCTGGCTGACCTGCCCGCGCCCTGATCGGTCAGCGACCCTGATCGGTCAGCGCACCTGGCGGTCAGTGACCCCTGAAGGCCTCCTCGAGCCACCAGGAGCCGTGCTCGGACGTGATCTTCGCGTCTATCAGCAGCGGCCGGCGGTCGCGGGGCCCGGCCAGCCAGTCCCTGACTCCGGCCAGATCGGCGGGCTTGCGGACCTTGACCGCCGCGCAGCCGAACCCGCGCGCGATCTTGGCCAGGTTGACCGGCGGGAACGTGACCGTGCCGAGCGGATGCCCGTCCGGCCCGAAGTGATGCACCTCGGCTCCATAGGCCTCGTCGTCGTAGACGACGATCACCATGTCCAGGCCGAGCCGCACGGCGGTCTCCAGTTCGCTGACGCCCATCAGCGCGCCGCCGTCACCGAGCGCGGCCACGGTCAGCCGGTCCGGCCGGGCGATCGCGGCGCCGATCGCCGAGGCCAGGCCGAGCCCGATGGACTGATAGGCCTGGGTGAAACAGAAGCCGTCGGCGTCGGGCACCGACAGGAACATGCTCGGGTAGCCCATGAAGTTGCCCGAGTCGATGGCGACCGTGCGCTCCGCCGGCAGCAGGTCGTCGAGGGCGATGGTCAGCGTGCGCGGGTCGATCCGGCGCCGGTCGCTCTCGTCGGCATAGGGCACGTCGCGCCAGCGGACCTGCTTGGCGATCCGTTCGCGCAGCTCGGGTGACCGGTAGCCGGGCGCGGTGTCCCGGCCCCAGGCGGCCGCGACCGCGCGGGCGACCCCGGCCGCGTCCCCGGTCACGCCCAGGTCCACCGGCCGGTGGGCGCCGAGCGCGTCGGGCTCCAGATCGACCTGGGCCACCACCGTGCCCGGGCTGATCAGCGCGCCGTGCCGCATCGTCCACATGTTCAGCGCGCAGCCCCAGCCGACCACCAGGTCGGCGCCCTTGATCAGCTCGGCCGTCAGCGGCGAGGCGAAGCCGCCGCTCACGTCCAGGTCCCACGGGTTGCCGCGGAACAGGCCCTTGGCCGCGGCCGACGTGGCCAGCAAGGCACCGGTTGCCTCGGCCAGGAGTTCTAGATCTGGTCCGGCATGGGCGGTGCGGGCCCCGCGCCCGGCGATGAACACCGGCCGGCTGGCTGCCCGGATCGCCTGCGCCAGCCTGGCCGGAGCGTCGGGGTCGGCGGCCTGCCGGAGCAGGCGGGCCCGCGGGCCTGGCCCCGGTGTCGCGCGGGCCGGCCTGACCCGGGCCGGATCGGGCCGGGCGGCGGCCAGCCGCTTGGGGTCGGGCGGCTCGCACTGCGCGGCCTGCACGTCCAGGGGGAGCGCGAGTACCACCGTGCGGCGATCCTCGATCGCGGTGCGGACCGCCCGCACGGTGTCGTCGACCGCGAACTCCGGGGAATGCAGCCGCGCGGGCACGGCGCCGATGGCCGCGGTCAGCTCGGCCACGCCGATCCGGAAGTTCGACCGGACCGCGGCCGCCGCCACGTCGGCGGCCAGCACGACCATCGGCGTGCGGCTCTTGGCCGCCTCGGTGATGCCGGTGATCGCGTTGGTCAGCCCCGGCCCCTGGTGCACCGAGACGATGCCAGGCCGGCCGGTCGTCCTGGCCCAGCCGTCGGCCATGCTGGCCGCGCCGCACTCGTGCCGGGCCGCGATGAACCGGGCCCCCCGGCCGATCAGCGCGTTCGTGACGTGGAAGTTGCCGCTGCCGACGACGCCGAACACGGTGTCGGCGCCGTACTCGGCGAGCACGGCCGCGACCGCGTCGCTGACCAGCATCAGCCGTGCTCGACCAGCGCGAGGGCGCGGCACGGGCTGCCGGAACCGCCCACGATGGGCAGCGGTCCGGCGATCACGACCGCGCCGGTGGCGGGCAGCCTGGCCAGGTTCTGCAGCTGGGTGAGCCCGTACTTGCCCGCGCCGAGCAGCGCCGCGTGGCAGGGGAACGGCGGGTCGAACGAGTGCGCCGCCCCGGCGTCGGTGCCGACCGTCTCCACCCCGAAGCCCATCACCGGCGCCTGCTCGGCCAGCCACCTGGCGCACTCCACCGAGACGCCGGGCGTGTGCGGGCCGGTCTCGTTCGCGTTCAGGAACCGCTCCTGGCTCCCCGATCTGGTGTCCCAGCCGGTCCGGTAGAGCAGCCAGCCGCCCTCGGGCAGCGGCCCGTGCTCGCCCTCCCACGTACGGATGTGGTCGACCTCGAGCAGGAAGTCGGGGTCGGCCGCGGCCTCGGCGCTGAAGTCGAGCACCACCGCGGGCGCGATCAGCTGGGCCGCGGGCACCTGGGCCACGTCGAGCCCGTCCCGGCC
>DASWAH010000422.1:0-2104 GCA_036391235.1 Streptosporangiaceae bacterium | reverse complement strand
GGCCGGCCGGGCCAGGCAGGCGAGAAAGTAGCCGTCCGCCTGCCAGGGCTTGAGCTCCCGGCGGGTCTGCTCGCCGGGGTCGCCGCTGACCGACCTGACCAGGCAGGCCTGGCAGGACCCGGCCCGGCACGCGGACGGCAGGCTGACGCCGTGCCTGGCCATCGCGTCGAGCACCGACTCTCCTGGCCGGAGGTCGTAGGGACGGCTGTCAAAGGTGAGCAGCATCTCGGGGCGCCCGGTCAGCGGTTCAGCACGTCATCCCGGGCGCCTCCGGCGACCTTGCCGACGGCGGCGATGTCCTCCTCGCTGACTCCGTACTCGCGCAGGGTCACGGCTAGATGCCCGGCCACGGCGGCGAAGTGCGCCTCCTCCAGCCGCAGGCCGGCGTGGGCTGAGCGCAAGTCTGCGCCGGTGTAGCGGGCTGGGCCGCCGAGCACCATGGTCAGGAACGCGGCCTGCTTGGCGACCTGCCGGTCCATGTCGACGTCGTCGAAGTAGGGGCCGAGCAGGTCATCGGCGAGCACCTTGCGGTAGAAGGACTCGGTAACCGACCTGATCGATAAGGACCCGCCGAGGCGGTCGTACACAGTCAGATCAGAAGTCATGAGGCTCTGTATATATCCGGTCCATGCTGATCGCAACCGGTTCGTCAGCTCCGCCGGGCCCCCGGCGGTCCGCCGCACGGCTGGCCGGGCGGCGGTCCTGGCCCGCGCGAAGTAGCATGACGCCCATTCGCAATGCGTTCGCCCGCCGGCGGCGCCGGCCTGATGGGACACCTGGGATGGGAAGCGGCAACGGCCAGCGGCCGGACGTGGAGATCTATACCGACGGCGCCTGCAGCGGGAATCCCGGTCCTGGCGGGTGGGGCGCGCTGCTGCGGTCGGGGTCACACGTCAAGGAGATCTGCGGGGGCGAGCGCGAGGCGACGACGAACAACCGGATGGAGCTGATGGCCGCGATCCAGGCGCTCGAGAGCCTGACCAGGCCGTCGTCGGTCCGGTTGCACACCGACAGTGTGTACCTGCGCAGCGGCATCACCTCGTGGCTGCCCAGGTGGAAGCGCAACGGCTGGCGGACGGCCGACAAGAAGCCGGTCAAGAACGCCGACCTGTGGCAGCGGCTGGAGTCCGCGGTCGAACGGCACCAGATCAGCTGGCTGTGGGTCAAGGGCCACGCCGGCGACCCGGGGAACGAGCGAGCCGACGAACTCGCCAACCAGGGCATGCGCGAGGCGGCCTCCGTCCGCTAGCCCGGTCCGCTAACCCCGGTCCGCTAGCCCGGTCAGCTAGCCCGGTCAGCCGGGTGGCGGGAGGTTGCGTGCGGCGCCGGGCGGGGATCATCGCAGCTAGGCACGTGGTCCCGGGGGGTACCCATGATCAGGTCGGTCGACGAGCTGAGCGAGGCGAACCTGCTCCTGGAGTCGGTGGCCAGGACGCTGGGCCAGCACTTCCGTGACCGCGAGCCGAAGGAGCTGTTCTCCCAGCTGCTCGATGACCTGCTCAGGCTGACCAGCAGCGAATTCGGGTACATCGCCGAGGTCCAGCTCGACGACCAGCATGCGCCGTACCTGAGAACCTGGGCGATCACCGACATTTCCTGGAACCAGGAGACCAGGGACCTGTACCGGCAGTACGCGCTGCTCGGCGGCGGCCTGGAATTCAGGAATCTGGACACGCTGTTCGGCTGGGGCCTGCGGGAAGGCGGCCGGCTAGTGATCGCGAACTCCCCGGAGCGGGACCCGCGCTGCTCGGGCCGCCCGGCCGGGCATCCGCCGCTGGCCAGCTTCGCCGCCATCCCGGTACTGCGCGGCCCCGACCTGGTCGGGCAGATCGCGGTCGCCAACCGGCCCGGCGGCTACGACGAGGTACTGGTGCACCGGCTCGGGCCGTTCACCAGCGCGGTCGGGAACCTGATCGACGCCTACCGGGTGGACAGCGAGCGCCAGGCCGCCGAAGCCGCGGTCGCGGGATCGCGGCAGCGGCTCGCGGCCATCGTCAACAACCTGACCGACATCGTCACGATCCTGGCCGGCGACGGCTCGTTTCTGTACGCCAGCCCGGCCGGGGAACGGCTGCTCGGCTATCCAGCCGGGCAGCTCCCGGCC
>DASWAH010000421.1:0-11245 GCA_036391235.1 Streptosporangiaceae bacterium | reverse complement strand
GCGCCGCCCGCGTGCCGCCAGGATCCGGCGGCGTGCTGGCGATCATGTCCAACCTGATGAACGCCAGGCGGTGGGCGCACGCGGCTCCGTCGTTCCTCGGGTTCGACCTGTCCGATCCGGCCGGCTCCGGCCGGGGCGCCTGCATCAGGGCCATCGAGGAAGCGGCCGCCTACGTCACTCGCGGGCACCGCGACATCATCACCGAGCTGACCGGCGCCCGGTTCACCGAGCTGGTCTTCACCGGCGGCGCGGCCAAGGGCGTGCTGTGGCCGCAGGTCATCGCGGACGTCACCGGGCTGCCGGTGCACGTGCCGGTGGTCAAGGAGAGCAGCGCGCTCGGCGCGGCGATCTGCGCCGGCGTCGGCGCCGGCGTCTACGGCAGGCTGACCGACCTCGAAACGGGACTGCGGGTCAGGTCGGGAACGTTCGAGCCGGTCCCGGCGACGACCGCGATCTACGACGAGCGGTACGAGACCTGGCGGCAGGTCTACCAGCGGATGCTCGGCATGTGTGACGACGGCCTGCTCAGCCCGCTCTGGCGGGCCGCGGGCGCCGGGCCAGAACAGCCGGCCGCGACGGCCGGCCTGACCAGCGGAGGCAGCACCCATGCCCGATAACGACGCCCCGGCCGAAGGCTCGCGGTTCCAGCCCGAGGTAGCCGCGAGGCCGGCCGCCAACTCCCTCAAAGGCGCGGCCGCGCTCGACTGGGGCATGCAGAGCAGGCTGGCCAGGATCTTCACGCCGGGCACCGGCCGGACGGTGATGCTCGCGATCGACCACGGCTACTTCCAGGGGCCGACCACCGGCCTGGAGCGCGTGGACCTGTCGATCGTGCCGCTGCTCGGCTTCGCCGACGCCCTCATGACCACCAGGGGCATGGTCAGGTCCACGATCCCGCCGTCGGCCGGGGTACCGATCGTGCTGCGGGCCAGCGGCGGCCCCAGCATCCTGCGGGAACTCTCGAACGAGCAGGTCGCGGTGGCGATGGACGATGCCGTCCGGCTGAATGCCGCGGCGGTGGCCGTGCAGGTGTTCATCGGCGGCGAGTACGAGACGCAGTCGGTGCAGAACATGACCCGGCTGGTCGACGAGGGCCAGCGGGCCGGGATCCCGGTGCTCGCGGTCACCGCGGTCGGCCGGGAGCTCACCAGGGACGCCCGTTACCTGCGGCTGGCGGTGCGCATCTGCGCGGAACTTGGCGCGCACGTGGTGAAGACGTACTACTGCGCCGAGGATTTCGACACCGTCACCGCCGCCTGCCCCGTCCCCGTGGTGATGGCGGGCGGCAAGAAGCTGCCCGAACTCGAGGCGCTCACCATGGCCTACCAGGCCATCGAGGCCGGCGCGGCCGGCGTCGACATGGGCCGCAACATCTTCCAGAGCGACCATCCGGTCGCCATGATCCGTGCAGTCCGCGCGGTGGTCCACGAATCAGCCAAGCCAGAGCACGCCTACCAGGAGTTCGTGCTCCCGGTTCTGACCGGCAGCTAACGCCAGCGGTATCGATCAAGGAGGCAAGACCATGACCCAGTCGACAACGTCCGCGGGCGTGAGCCCGCCGGGAGCGAGCCTGAAGAAGGGCGTCATCACGCTGCCCGGCGTGCTGATGCAGAGCGTCACCAGCATCGCGCCGGCGATCGCCGGCATGTTCACGGTGCCGTTCATCGTGCTGAACGCCGGGATCGCGGCCCCGCTGGCCTATCTCGGCGCGTTCATCATCGCGTTGTTCCTCGGCTTCGTGCTGTCCCAGTTCAGCCGGCACCTGTCGTCGACCGGCAGCTACTACACGTTCGTGTCGCGGTCGCTCGGCGGCCGCTGGGGGTTCCTGGTCGCCTGGGTGTACCTGCTGTTTTATCCCGTGGTGATCGCGCAGGT
Source organism: Streptosporangiaceae bacterium (assembly GCA_036391235.1). GTDB lineage: Bacteria > Actinomycetota > Actinomycetes > Streptosporangiales > Streptosporangiaceae > Chersky-822. The sequence goes on along the minus strand of DASWAH010000421.1, from coordinate 9,370 downwards.
CGGGTCGTTCATGGGCTCGACCCTGCAGTCGACGCTGAAGGCGGAGTACGGGATCACCTTCCAGTGGTGGTGGTTCATGGTCTTCCTGATCCTGTTCGTCGGCTACACCGCCTGGCGCGGGGTCGAGCTGTCGGTGCGGCTGCTGATCGTGCTGGGCGTGATCGAGGCCGCCATCGTGCTGGCCCTGGCGATCAACGGCTTCGCCAGCCCGGGCCCCGGCGGGGTCAATTTCGGCTGGCTGACGTTCGGTAACGCGCACGGGCTGTTCCTCGGCGTGGTGTTCGCGATCTTCGCGATCACCGGCTGGGACGCGGCCGCGCCGCTGGCCGAGGAGAGCCGGGACCCCAAGCGGACCGTACCGCGCGCGGTCATGGGCTCGATCCTGATCATGGGTGTCTTCCTGGTCCTGGTCTCGTGGGGGCAGACGTCCGGCTGGGGTACCGACAAGCTCTCGGCGTTCGCAGGCTCGTCCCAGCTGCCCGCCTTCGTGCTCGGTCAGCGGTTCTGGGGCGGCGCCTGGTGGATCGTGCTTTTCGCGCTGTTCAACTCGGCGATCGCGGTGTCGATCGCGTGCACAAACGCCTCGACCAGGTTCCTGTACGGCATGGCGCGGGCCAAGGCGCTGCCGAGCTGGCTGCTGAAGGTCAACGACAAGTACAAGACCCCGACCAACGCCGTGATCACGCAGACCGGCATCAACGTGGTGCTCGGCCTGATCCTGCCGCTGGTGATCGGCGTCGCCAACGTGTACAACGTGACCGGCACGTGGTTCACGTTCGCGCTGGCGTTCGTGTACATCGTGGCCAACGTCGGGCTGTACCTGTTCTACAAGCGCGAGCACCGGGACGAGCTGAGCGTGCTCAAGCACCTGGTAGTGCCGGCGATCGGGACGATCGCGCTGCTGGTCGTCGTCTACTACTCGGTGAATCCGCTGCCGGCCTGGCCGGTCTCGCTCGCGCCGTTCATCGTGCTGGCCTGGCTGCTGATCGGCGTCATCGTGGTGTACGCCGTCTACCGGGGCCCGCGAGCCAATGACCTCAGGCTAGCGGGCGTCGCGATGGGGGAGGCAGTCGAGCACGCGATCGAGGAACGCCTGGTCGCTCCCGGCCAGCTGCCGTCGCCGGAGGAGGAGCGCTAGTTTCCGTAACTCCCGTGCGGGGCGGCCGGCCAGGGGGCGGCCGCCCCGCACGGGCCTGACTGTTGCCGGACGAAGGAGACTGCCGTGACGCGGTTCGCTGGGCAGGGCGTAGTCGTCACCGGGGCGGCGCAGGGCATCGGCCTGGGGATCGTGACCAGGTTCCTGGACGAGGGCGCCGGGGTGATCGCGTTCGACCGGAACGCCGGTGCGCTCGAGGAGGCCGTGACCGGCCTCGGATTGCGATGCGTGCCGGTCACCGGCGACGTGTCCGACCGTGACGACTGCCGCCGGGCGGTGGCGCGGTGCGTGGCAGAGTTCGGCCGGATCGACGTGATGTGCGCGCACGCCGGCATCGCCGACCCGCTCGGCCTGCTCGAGATGACCGGCGAGCACTGGCGGCGGCACATGGCCGTGAACGTCGACGGCACGATGCACTGCGTCGTCGAGGCGGCCCTGGCCATGAAGGACAGCGGCGGGGGGTCGATCATCTGCACGACCTCGATCAACGCCTGGTTCGTGGAGGAAACCCACGCGGTCTACAACGTGACCAAGGCGGCCGTGTGGGCCCTGGTCCGCTCAGCCGCGATCGACCTGGCCAGGTACCGGATCAGGGTAAACGGCGTCGCTCCCGGGGTGGTCGACACCCCGCTCGCGGCCCTGGTCACCAGGGACGAGGTGCTGGCCCCCGAGTACCTGAAGACGATTCCGCTCGGCCGGTTCGCCGAGCCCGCCGACATCGCGGCGGCCGTCGCCTTCCTGGCTTCGGCCGACGCCGGCTATATCACCGGCCAGAACATCGTTCTGGACGGCGGTCAGACGCTCGGGATCCCGGGCAGCCTCGAATCGTGACTGGTATCGCGGAAGACTCCGCCCGGTCATTGCAGTTCAGACCGATCGTCGCGCAGGCGGCCGAGATCCGTCACCGGGCCGGGTACGGGCCGCGCACCGGCTCGTAGCCGCCGAAGCTCACGTCCAGCACTCCCTCGCCTGAGGTGAGACCGGGAAGCTGTTCCTGCAGGCCGCGGACCTGCCCCGCGGGCAGCAGGGCGGTCACGACGGCCAGGTCGCCGTCCAGGACCGGCGGGTCGGCCGGAACCCCGAGCCGGGCGAGCGCGGACAGAACCGGGCCCAGCGCGGCGGCCGGCAGCTCGACCCGGATGCGGTTTACCGGCTGGCAGACAACCGTGCCCGCCTTCCGCATTGCAGCCATCAGGACCACCGGCGTCAGCTTCCGGAAGTCCGCGGCCGTGGTCCGCGGCGTCGGCAGTACCTTCTTGGCCATGCCGTCGCCGACGTAGTAGCCGCAGCCGGTCATCGTCACCCGGCAGTCGGTGACCGTCCAGCCGTGCGGCCCGCGATCGCACGCCCGCCGGACGTACCTGGTCATGGCGTCGGCGAACTGCCCGGCGGTCTTGTAGATGTACAGCGGCAGCAGCCGCGGGTCGACGTCCAGATCGAACCGGATGCCTGAGCCCGGCAACCCCGGCTCGACCCGCAGCCCGACCGTCGCCGAGTACGGGTGATCGTCGGACTGCAGGACCTCCAGCGCGTCCGCCCGGCCGCGGGGCCGCTCGACGCAGATCATCGTCGTTTCGCGGAACGAGGCGGCGACGCCGAAGTCCTCGGCCAGCGTGGCCTGGATAACCTCACGCTGGACGGCCCCGTACAGCGAGACGTACATCTCCTGCCGCTCGTCGTCCTGCCGCAGGTTGATCAGCGGGTCCTGCTCGGCGAGCTGGCCGAGCGCGACCTTCAGCCGGTGTCCGTCGGCGGGATCGTCGGGCACGACGGCCGATTCAAGCGTCGGCGGCGCGAACTGCCGGGCCGCGCCCTCGGCGGGCGCCACCCCGATCTGGTCGCCGATCCGCGCCCCGGCCAGGCCCCGCAACTTGCCGATCTGACCCGCTCCGACGCTCGCGCACGGCATCTCTCGCCCGTGCTCGAACACCGCGACGGCGGTCACCCGGTCGCCCGAGCCGGGCGGCAGCCGGTCCCGCACCCGCACGCGGCCGGAGAACATCCGCAGGTAGGTGATCTTCTCGCCCCCGCTCCCACGCTCGATCTTGAAGACCCGGCCCGACACCGGGCCGTCCGGGTCGCCGGCCCCGGCCGGCAGCAGGCTCGCGATGCCCGCCCTCAGCTCGGCGATGCCGGCTCCGGTCAGAGCCGACCCGAAGAAGAGAGGGAACACCAGGACGCGCCTGACCTGGTCCTTCAGTGCGGCCCCGAGCAGGCGGCCGGACACCGCCGTCTCATCCCCGACGAACCGGGCCAGCAAGCCGTCGTCGTGCTCGGCCAGCAGCTCGGTCAGGGTGGCCGTGAACCTGGTGTCTCCCGGCTCCGGCCCGGTCACGGCCGCGTCCGGAGTTCCGGGCTCGGTGACCGAGTTCATCGGCACCGCGGTCACCCGCAGGCGGGCAGCGATCTCCGCCAGCACCCGGCCAGGGTCCGCTCCCGGCCGGTCGAGCTTGTTCACGAACAGCAGGGCCGGGATCCGCAGCCGCACCAGGGACCGCATCAGGACCCTGGTCTGCGCCTGCACGCCCTCCACCGCGGAGACGACGAGGACGACTCCGTCGAGCACGCTGAGCGCCCGGTCGACCTCGGCGATGAAGTCGGGGTGACCAGGGGTGTCGATGAGGTTGACGTCGACGTCGCCAACCGGGAAGGACGCCACGGCGGCCTTGATCGTGATCCCGCGCCGCCGCTCCAGCGGCAGGGAGTCGGTCTGGGTCGTCCCGGCGTCGACGGCGCCGAGGCGGCCGATGACCCCCGAGTCGTACAGCAGCCGCTCGGTGAGGGTCGTCTTACCGGCGTCTACATGCGCCAGGATTCCGAGGTTGAGCGATTTCCGCGCCACGCGCCACATCCCATGAGGAGATCCGAAGGGTCAGTTCGACGGACGTGGTCGCCTCGCGCATGAGCCCTCCCAGGATGTACGGCGTGGTTGCCGCTGGCCCACATCCTAAGAGCCGTGACAGCGCCGGCCCAGCGAATAACCGCCCGGCGCGGCGCGTAGATCGTTGATCATTGACCGCGCAGCCGGCTGGCGGCGTCCGTTAGCGGGCGGCGGGCGGGGCTTCGAGGGTGAGGCCGAACACGCGGGTCAGGCCGGACTGGCCGTGGTCGGTGGCCAGGACGGCGCGGCCGGCCGGGGCGCGGCGGATCCAGCCGAGGTCGAACATCCGGCCCGCGAGGCCGGCGCCGAGGGCGCCGGCCAGGTGGTGGCGCTGCTCGGTCCAGTCCAGGCAGTAGCGGATCAGCGGCCGGCGGCCGGCCCGAAGAGCATTCAGGTCGACCCCGAAGTCGGTCAGGCGGTCCGCCCCGAGAGCGGTCAGCCGGTAGTCGACGTCGTGGCCGGGGGCGGACAGGTGATCGGATCCGGCCGTCTCGGCGTGATGCATCCCGTCGCCGCCGGAGATCAGGCCGCCGTCGATCAGGGAGGTCATCAGCGCGACGCCGAGGCGTCCGGCCAGGTGGTCGTAACACAACCGGGAACGGCGCAGTGCCTCGGCCCGGGTGCCTTCGCGCAGGGAACGAACCGGCGCGGGCGGCGCGATGTCGGCCAGTGCCTCGACGACCCGCATGACCGGCGGGCCGGCCAGCCGGTAGTAGCGATGCCGGCCGTGCGTCTCCGCGGTGAGCAAGCCCGCCGCCCGCAGCTTGCCGAGGTGCTCCGACGCGGTCGAGGCGGCCACGCCGGCCTCGTCGGCCAGCCGGCTCGCCGGGAGGGCCCGGCCGTCAGCCAGGGCGAGGACGAGCCGTGCCCTGGCCGGCTCGCCGAGCAGTGCGGCCGGGACCGAGATGTCTGCGTCACCATCCATGCGGTCACGCTAACCCGGCGACGGTTCGGCCCGGACCGAAGGATTCCGGTATCCGCGGGCCCCGACCCCGTCCACCCGCCACCGGAATCGCTGCCACCACCACCGAAATCGCGCCACCGGAATCGCCGGGTGGACTTGACCGGTCTATGACGCCACAACTCCACCCAACGATTCCGGCCGGGCGATCGTGCGGCCGGGCGATGGTGCGGCCGGGCGATGGTGCGGCCGGGCGATGGTGCGGTCGGCGCCGGGACGGCGGGCCGGAAGGACGGGCCGGGACGGCGGGCCGGAAGGACGGGCCGGGACGGCGGGCCGGGATACTGGGGTCACATGAGCGGACCTGACACCGACGTCGACGCGGAGCAGTTGGCCGCCGACGCGCTGCGGTGGCTGCTGACGATGGCGCGGGAGGACGGCGACGCGCTGGCCTGGACCGGGCGGCCGGACGATGACGAACTCGACCCGACGCTGTACAGCGGTACCGCCGGGATCGTGCTGGCCTTCCTCGAGGGCTACCGCCATTTCGGGGACGAGGCCTACGCGGTCGCCGCCGGGCGCGGGACGCGGACGCTGATCGCGACGGTGGACGACGAGTGGCCGCTATCGTCGCTGTACTTCGGCCTGGCCGGGATCGCGTTCGCGCTCCGTGCGGTGGCCGGCCAGTTCGGCGACCGGGCAGCGGGCGACGCGGCCGGCCGGGCCCTCGGCCTGATCCGCACCCGGTTCGACGGGGAGCGGTGGGGCGATCAGTTCGAGTTGCTCGGTGGTAACGCCGGCATCGCGCTCGGCGCGCTGGCGGCCGGCGATACCGACCTGGCGGTCCTCGCCGTCACCCCGTACCTGAGCACGGCCGAGCCGACCGGCGGGGGCGTGCACTGGGAGGTGCGCACCGGGTACAAATCGAGGTTCCACCACATCTCGCACGGGACGCTCGGCATCGTCACCGCGCTGGCCGCTACTGCTAGCGCGGCCGGCCGCGACGACCTCCTCGACCTGGCCCTGGCCGGGGCGGCCGACGTAGTCGCGAGGAACGAGGCCGGCCCCGGCGGATTTCTGGTCCCGCACTCCGATCCCCCGTTCAAGCCGGAACTGGTCGAGCGATACAGCTACGGCTGGTGTCACGGCCCGGCCGGGGATGCCCAGACGTTCCGCTGGCTGGGCCAGGTCACCGGGGATCCGGACTGGGAAGCGCTGGCCAGCCGATGCTGGCACACCGTCACGCACTCGGGCCTGCCGGCCAGGACCCGGCCCGGGTTCTGGGATAACAGCGGCCGGTGCTGCGGAACGGCGGGAGTTCTCGCGCTGGCCAGTGACCGGGAGGCCGGGCAGTCCGACGGCCTGGAGTTCTCGAAAGTACTTGTTCGTGATCTTGCCGCCCGGGCGATGGCCGACGCGGGCGGTGCGCGCTGGAGCAACTACGAGCACCGGGCCAGCCCGCCCGAGCTCACGCCGCGCACCGGCTGGGCGATGGGGAACGCCGGCATCATCAGGGAACTGCTGCGTCACGCCAGGATCGCCGACGGGCGGGACCAGCACTACGCGGTCGTCTGGCCCGACCACGCGCCGGTCACCGCTCCTGCAGGCCGCCGATATTGAGCGAGCCTGGCGTCAGCCGGGCCTGCGCCTCGGCCTGCCGGATGTACGCCTGCGGATCCTTGTCCTCAGGTCGCACGCCGCCGAAGTTGCGCGCCTGGAAGGCGGTGAAGGCCACGGCCAGGTCGTGCCGCTGCTGCAGGCCGGCCAGGCGGCGAAATTCGGTCAGGCCTTCCCGCTCCTCCTCGGCCATGTGGTCGCTGTTCGCGAGGTTCGCCGCGCCCACGGCCTCGAACCAATCCGGCGTGCCGACCTGATGGCGGGCGACGTCGGCGACCGCGTCCCTGATGTCGTTGTGGTCGCGGATCGCGTCCAGGGTCTCGTCCTCGGCCCTGGCCTGCCGGTGCGCGGTCAGCCCGGCCTGCAGGAGGGCGGGATAGAAGATCGCCTCCTCGGCCTCGGCGTGCAGATCGAGGAAGATGCCCAGCCGGTGCCATACGGCCGACAGCGCGCCGGTGTCGGCCCGGCTGATCTGCTCCAGGATCGCGAACAGCCGGCGCTGCTCATGGTGGTCATCGAGGATCAGCTCGGTGATGTCCACGATCTCCCCCGGTTCCGTCGCCGGTCAGCGCGTCTTTCCGTGCTGGCAGCCTACGTCAGGTCCGGCCGCCGGCTCCGCGGCGGCCGGGCCCCGGTCGTCAGCGGCAACTGGTGCTTACGATCAGCGCAGATGCCGCGCCTGCTGATTAATGCCGCGCGCCTTCCGTTCACCGGAAGGCGGTTGCCCGTACATTGTTGCCGGGGTATTTCTTCCAGGGCAGTCGTTGATTATTCATTGGCCGGGAGTGAAGCAGATGAGATTTCGCCGCGCCTACGCCGCGCTGCTCGTGCTGGCCGTGAGCGCAGCCCTGGCCGTCAGCGCGACCGCGCAGGCGAGGCAGACGGCGGCCCGCGGGCCGGCTGGCGTCACGCAGGCGAGGCTGGCCCGGTTGAGGCTGGCATTGTCGGAAAGCGGAATCCGCAAAATAAAGCACGTCATCATCATCATGCAGGAGAATAGGTCCTTCGATTCCTATTTCGGCACCTTTCCCGGGGCGGCCGGAATCCCGAAAGGCGTCTGTGTCCCGGCTCCCCGGCTCGGTCATTGCGAGAAGCCGTTCGTCGACCACCGCGACAGTAACGGCAACGATCCGCATGCTGAGTTCCCGTTCCGCGGTGACGTGAACGGGGGCAAGATGAACGGTTTCGTCGAGGTCGCGGAGAAGAAGCTCTGCCACCCGGCGCCGGCCGGCTGCCACACCGACGTCATGGGCTACCACGTCGGGTCGGACATCCCCAACTACTGGTCCTACGCCAGGCACTTCGTGCTGCAGGACCACTTCTTCGAGGCGCCGGGCTCCTGGAGCCTGCCCGCGCACCTGTACGAGGTGTCGGCGTGGTCGGCCCGGTGCACCCGCACCGGCGTCGCCTCGAGTTGCCGGGCCTCGAACATGCCGCCCGAGCGGAAGCCGTCCGACCCCACGCCCTTCGCCTGGACCGACGTCACCTGGCTGCTGCACCGCCACCACGTGTCCTGGGGGTATTACCTGGATCACGGAGCGGTCAGCCTCACGCTCGGCAACCCCACCGGCACCTCCATCCACTGGAACCCGCTGCCGGGGTTCACCGACGTGCATCAGGACGGCCAGCTCGGCAGCATCCGCCCGCTGCGGATCCTGTACAAGCAGGCCAAGGCCGGCACGCTGCCGCAGGTGTCCTGGGTCGCGCCCGACTTCCGGGACAGCGAGCACGCGCCCGCGCTGGTCAGCACCGGGCAGGCGTATGTGACCAGGGTGATCAACGCGATCATGCGCGGCCCGGACTGGAAGTCCAGCGCGATCTTCCTGACCTGGGACGACTGGGGCGGCTTCTACGACAACCTCATGCCGCCGAGCGTGGACAAGCAGGGCTACGGCATCCGGGTACCCGGCCTGGTCATCAGTCCCTACGCCCGGTCCGGGTACATCGACCACCAGCGGCTGACCACCGACGCCTACCTGAAGTTCATCGAGGACGACTTCATGGGGGGCGCCCGGCTGAACCCGAAGACCGACGGCCGCCCCGACCCCAGGCCCGATGTCCGGGAGTCCGCGGCCAAGCTCGGCAACCTGATCAAGGACTTCAACTTCAGCAAGCCGCCGCGCAAGCCGATGATCCTGAACCCGTGTCCGGCGACGACGCTGAAGCCGACGCCGAACCCGGGTTGCATCGACCACATCGCCCTGCACGTCAGCACCTGGGGCGACAGCTAAGCTGACGCCCTGGATTCCGGGCGGCGGAGGCACACATGGGCGAACCGGCCGATGTACTGATCGTGGGGGCGGGCCTGGCCGGGCTGACGGCGGCCCGCGACGTGCTAGCCGCGGGACGCACCGCGGTCGTGCTGGAAGCAAGGGACCGGGTCGGCGGCCGGGTCGTGAACGCCGACATCGGCGGCGGCAACGTCGTCGAGATGGGCGGGCAGTGGGCCGGGCCGGGTCAGGAACGCATCCTCGCGCTGGCCGCGGACCTGGGTATCGGCACGTTCCCGACCTACGACACCGGCCTGAAGGTGCTGCACTTCAACGGCAAGCGCGGCACCTACTCGGGCGCGATCCCGCGGATCAACCCGCTGGTGCTGACCGACGTCGGGCAGGCCCAGGCCCGGTTCGAGGCCCTGGCCAGGAAGGTGCCGCTGGACGCGCCGTGGAGCGCAGCCAAGGCCGGGCAGTGGGACGCCCAGACGTTCGAGACCTGGATCCGGCGGAACACGGCCAGCCGCAGCGCCCGCACCCTGCTCGCGCTGGCCGCCGAGGCGGTCTTCGCAGCCGAGCCGGCCGACCTGTCCCTGCTGCAC
>DASWAH010000420.1:0-9067 GCA_036391235.1 Streptosporangiaceae bacterium | reverse complement strand
GGTCAAGTCACATCACTACACCGAGCTGGCGTGTTTCGTGCGCGGCGCGGGCACCGCCAGCGTCATCGTGGCGGCCGCGCCGGCGGCCGCCTGGGCCAGCCAGTCCGTCGTCCTCATGCGGGCCGTGGCCGCGTACCGCGTCAGCTGAGCCAGGAAGGAGTAATCCCATGGCCGAACAGACCAGATCACAGCCGGTCGGAGTGTCGCCCGGAGGCTGGGGGCCAGGACGCCTCGTCGACCTGGCGCTCAGATTCCTGTCCATCCAGCGGCCGGACCTGGGCCGGGGCACCCGGCTGTTCGCGCCCGCTCTCGTGCTCCGCCTCGCCGGGGCCGTGCTGCTGGCCTGGGTCGGCTGGGTGCACTGGATCCTCTACCACAACGAGGGTTACAGCCATATCCCCACCAGCGGGCCGTTCTTCCTGGTCGACGCGATCGCCGGGGTCGTGCTCGCGATCGTGCTGCTGGCCTGGCCGCGGCCGGTCGTCGGCCTCGCCTCGGCCGGGTTCACCGGGGGGACCATCCTGGCCCTGGTGATCAGCCTGACCGTCGGCCTGTTCGGGTTCAAGGAACACATCGCCGCCAACTACGTCGTGCTGGCGCTGGTCGTCGAGTCGGTCGCGGTGGTCATCCTGCTGGCCTGGACCGTGCTGGCCGCGTGGACGGTTCCTGGCCGTCGGTCGCCTGGCTGACCGGCCGCCGTACCCGGTCAGAACCGCCCGCGGCGGCTACGCTGGCTGATGCTGCCCGCGGAAACGCGGGCAGCGCACCGTCCGCGCGAAGGAGCGACCGATGACCGCCGTAGAGCTGCAGGGCGCCTACAACGTCCGTGATCTCGGCGGCCTGCGCACCAGGGACGGCCGGCGGACCAGGCACGGCCTGATCTACCGGGGCGACTCGCTGGACAGCATCACCCCGGCGGACGCCGCGGTCCTGTTCGGGAAGCTCGGCATCGGCACGATCGTTGACCTGCGGACCAAGGCCGAGACCGAGCTCAGCGGCCTGGTCTTCCCCGTGCAGCGGTACCGCTACTCGGTGCTGGTCGAGGGCCGGCTCGGGCACGAGCCGTTCCCGTCCGACGACCCGGCCGAACTGGCCAAGGTGTACCTGAGCAACATCGAAGGCGGCCGGGCAGCGGTCAAGGGCACGTTCGACGCGATCGGATCCAACCTGCGGGCCGGGGTCGCGACGCTCTTCCACTGCGCCGCCGGCCGTGACCGGACCGGCATCATGGCCGCGCTCCTGCTCAGCCTGGCCGGCGTGACCGACGGGCAGATCGCGGTCGACTACGTCCAGAGCAACAGGAACGCCCGCCGGGTCACCAAGAAGCTGGCCGAGAACCCGCTGTACGCGAACCACGAGTCGCACAAGCGCGACGTGATCCTGCTAGACGAACGGACCATCCTCGGCTTCATGCGGCTGCTGCGCGAGCAGGACGGCGGCCCGCGCCAGTTCTGCCTGGATAGCGGGGTCAGCGAGGACACGATCTCGGCGATCGAGGAGCTCTTTGTCACCACGTCGCCGGAGCTCAGAGACGACTGAGCGCGCCGGCCGGCGGCCGGAGCGGCTGCCGGGGCCGGTCTCGGCCGAGACGGTCGCGGCGGCCCTGCGCGCCGAACCCGGTCTGGTGGTCCTGACCGGCGGCCAGACCGGGGTTGACTCGCTGGCCGCGCGGAGCGCACTGGCCGCGGGCCTTCCCGTGCACCTGGCGTTCCCGCGCGGGCTACGGCAAGAAGACGGCCCGGTTACGCCAGAACGGCTGGCCGGACTCCGCGGCGCCGTCGTGCACGAGCTGGCCGGCGCCGGGTTCGCGGTCAGGACGAGGACCTGCGTCGGGCTCGCCGACGCCGTCATCCTGGTCGACCCGGCGGGCGGCGACGGCTGCTCCGAGACCATCAGGGCGGCAGCCGATCTGGGCCGGCCCCTTCTCGACCTGACCGCGTTCGCGGGCAGACCAGGCCGGCCGCGAACTGGAGTTCTGGCTACTGTTCGTGAATTTCTGAGCCGGAACTCCCCGCATGTGGTGCTCGTGGCGGGATGCCGGGCCAGTCTCCTGGACGCGTCGGGGACGACCGCCGGGGCGGCTGAGGCCGTCGGCGCCGCGATCCGGGCCGCGGCCGATCTCGCTGGGCCGCCGGCCTGAACCCGGTCAGCGCGACCAGGATCAGTCGTCCGGCGGCTCGCCCCAGTCGACGTTCACGGTGTCGGCGCTCTCGCGATGGCGTTCCAGCCAGCCCCGGGCGAACGGGCAGAGCGGCACGATCGTCAGTCCCTCGGCCGCGGCCCGGTCCACGGCCGCCCTGACCAGCAGGCCGCCGATGCCGCGCCCGCTCAGTGCGGCGGGAACCTCGGTGTGCACGAGCACGAGCCGGTCGGCCCGCCGGCGGTAGATCAGCTCGGCCAGGGCGCCGTCCCCGTCCAGCTCGAACCGGGATTCTGCGCGGTTGTCGGTCACCGTCTCGCCCACGTTCACCCCCCTATCGTCGCACCGCCGGGCCGCCCGCGCCGCTGCAGGTTCGCCCGCTCCGCCGGCCGTCGTCACGGCGTCCGGGGACCGGCCGCGAGCAGGACTTCCGCGCCGACCGGGGTGAAACCGGCGGCCAGGAAGGCTCGCACGCTCGCCGCGTTGGCCGGGGCGACCTGGGCCCACAGCGGTTCCCCGGCCGGGACCAGATGCCGGGCCGCGGCCGCGAGGGCGCGGCCGATCCCGCGGGACCGGCAGCCCTGGTCGACCTCGATGGCCGTCTCCCAGCGGCCGGCGACGCCGCGGCCGAGCAGGACGACGCCGCCGTCGGTCTCCCAGGCCATGACGTCGTCGCGGTAACTGAACGCCCGCTCTACCCGCGGATGGTGCCCGGGACCAGCCCCGAGGTCGACCGGCGTCAGGGTGACGGCCGGCTCACCCGGGAGTCGCTCCGCGACGCACAGCAGGTCGATGCTGCCGGCGATCCGGCCCGTCCTAGCGCACAGGGCCTGCAGGAACGGCGGCTGCAGCGGTGCGCCCAGGTCCCCGGCCGGGACCTGGGCCTGCACCCAGCCGGGGTCAGCGTCGGCGAAGACGACCGCGTGCGCGGTGAAGGCCAGAACGCCCGCGTCCCGCGGCCCCGGCTGGGGCAGAACGGTCAGCCCGCCGTCGGCAGGCGGGAACCTCCCGCCGGCCGCGTTCCGCAGCACGGCCGCGAGCCGCTCCCGCGCCGATTCCCCCATGTCCCCGTCCTCGGCCGGTGTGGGCCGGCCGGCGGCCGCTCGTCCCGCACCCCAGGCCAGCATCAGCGATAGGCCGAGATCCCGGTCAGGGCCTGGCCGATCGCGAGCGTGTGAATCTCCTCCGTGCCTTCGTACGTCAGCACCGATTCGAGGTTGTTCGCGTGCCGGATCACCGGGTATTCCAGCGTGACCCCGTTCGCCCCGAGCACGGTCCGCGCGGTCCTGGCGATGTCGATCGCAGTCCGGACGTTGCTCATCTTGCCCAGGCTGACCTGTTCGGGCGTGACCTTGCCGGCCTCCTTGAGCCGCCCGATGTGCAGGGCGAGCAATTGGGCCCGCTGCAGGTCGGCCAGCATCCACGCGAGCTTGGACTGAGTGAGCTGGAACCCGCCGATCTTCCGCCCGAACTGCTCACGGGTCCGCGCGTAGTCGGTCGCGGCATCGAGGCAGGAGCGCGCCGCGCCGGTTACGCCCCAGATGATCCCGAACCGGGCCTCGGTCAGGCACGACAGCGGGCCTTTCAGGCCGCTCACGCCGGGCAGGACGGCGTCTCCTGGCAGCCGCACGTCGTCGAAGTGCAGTTCCGAGGTAACCGACGCACGAAGGGAGAGCTTCTTGTGGATGTTCCGGGCGGTGAAACCGCGAGTCCCGCGCGGCACCAGGAACCCGCGGATGCCGTCCTCGGTCCCGGCCCAGACGACGGCGATGTCGGCGATCGACCCGTTGGTGATCCACATCTTCGAGCCGGACAGCACCCAGTCCGAGCCGTCCTTGACCGCTCTGGTCTTCATGCTGGACGGGTCACTGCCGTGGTCGGGCTCGGTCAGCCCGAAGCAGCCGACCGCCTGGCCGGCCGCCATCCGCGGCAGCCACTCGTTCTTCTGGTCCTCCGAGCCGTACTTCCAGATCGGGAACATGGCCAGCGATCCCTGGACCGAGACCAGGCTGCGCAGCCCGGAGTCGGCCGCCTCCATCTCGCGGCAGGTAACCCCGTAGGCGATCGGACCCATCCCCGCGCAGCCGTAGCCCTTCAGGTGCATCCCGAGCAGGCCGAGCTCGCCCAGCTCGGGCACGATCTCGCGGGGCAGCGTTCCTGCCTCGAACCAGTCGGCGATGTCCGGCATGATCCGGTCCGCCGCGAACTTGCGGACCGTGTCCCTGACCAGCCGCTCCTCGTCGCTCAGCTCGTCGTCGATGCGCAGCAGGTCGCTGCCGGCTGGTTCGGTGCGCGGCATGGCTCGGTCCTCTCTGACGTCCTGCGGCCAGCGTAAGCCCTGCGGGTAGACCAGCCTCAGATGCGGGATACTGAGGGTATGAGTTACCTGAACGGAAGCGGCAAGGTCCTGGTTCGCCGCCGGGACAACCGGATCATCGCCGGCGTCTGCTCCGGGCTGGCTGATTACGCCGGCATCGACGTCAACCTGCTCAGGGTCATCGTGGCCCTGGTCACCTTGTTCACCGTCGGGACCGGGGTCCTCGCCTACGCGATCGCCTGGATCGTGATCCCGGACGAAGGCAGCAAGACGTCGATCGCCCAGGACCTGATCAACCAGAACCGCGCGCGCTAGCCGGACCGGGGACCACCGGGACGACGGATCGCGGCATCCGCTTTGCCGCCAGTGCCTCCCGTCCCCTATGCTGAATCGGTCCCCGACGGCGGGCGCCACGGGCAAGACGGCGGTGGCCGTCGAGCCCCCATCGTCTAGCGGCCAAGGACACCGCCCTTTCAAGGCGGCGGCGCGGGTTCGAATCCCGTTGGGGGTACGCAGTACAGCTTGGTCCTGTAGAGCAGCTCGGAGTGCTCGCCACCCTGTCAAGGTGGAGGTCGCGGGTTCAAATCCCGTCAGGACCGCTTCGGCCGGCGGGGCGGCCCGGCGCCAGCCAGTGGTTCCGCCTGTGTCGCCGAAGATGGTCAGGTAGCTCAGTTGGTACGAGCGTCCGCCTGAAAAGCGGAAGGTCGGCGGTTCGACCCCGCCCCTGACCACCACCTCTGAGCAGCGCAAACGCTGGGTTCTTCTTCTCCGTCGCTCTGCCGCGCTAACGGCTTTGTTAACAGTGCCCTGACTCGGCTACGTGCAGGCGCAGACGATCAGCGGTTCGCGGATCATCTCGATGGCGAGTCCCGCGGTTGCCAGCTCTGTGGTGTAGGCGGTGGCAGGGCCATGCGGCGCGGCGCTCTGGATCGTCGAGGTCGCCAAAGGCGCCGACCCCTCACATACCGTCACCGCGATCACCAAAGTGAACATCGGCAACCCGGCCCTGGTTCACTCCACCTCGTGGCGGCATGCCCGCGGCGGGTCGTCTTGACCTTCATCGTGGTGGTGGACGCTGTGGAGGTCGGCATCCTCTCTCGCACGAAAATGGAGCGTTCCGAGCTGGTCCGCGGCGAGGCCACCTCAGCGCCTCGGCTGGTGCCGACGGAAGCAGTAATCGAACACGGCCTCCGGCACCTGGCATGGCTCACCCAAGACGATCCCGTCATCGCAGCAGCGCTTCCGACAGGCTGGCTCAGCTCCCTGAACGGCTACGTTCCGGAGCCGTTTTCGGCGGCTTTAACCCGGCCCCAAGCCCGGGCGCTGGCGAACAATAGATGCTGGGCGGGGTTGCCCGGCGGCCGATGTGAACCGCGCTGCCTGCGCCGGGTCGGGACGACCCCTGCGCCGCGCGGATACTTGACTGTCGATTCTCGGCTGCGGCTGGTGTCGTGATAGTAAGCGGGCAAGCCGCATGCGGATGAGGAGATGGTCGATGGAGTTCATGCTCGTCTTGTCGGAGGATCCTGAGCTGGTGGCCACGGATGACCAGCGCAAGCTTGCCGTGCAGCAGGTCGGCGAGTATGCGATGACCCTGGTGGGCGACGGCGTTTTGAGGGGCGGCGCGCCGCTGCGTCCGGTGCAGGAGGGGAGAAAGGTCCGCACGAGGCAGGGCAAGCAGCGCGTACTCGACGGGCCGTTCGCGGAAAGCAAGGAAGTCATCGCCGGCTACTTCGTCATCGAGGCGCCCGACATGGATGAGGCGGTGCAGATTGCCGCACGATGCCCGAACGCGGCGTTCGGGTCGGTCGAGGTACGCGAGATCGTGCCGATGGGATGAGCGCGTTCCTCCTGCTCGCCACGCGGCCAGCGGGCGCCCGGGAGGTGTCGCCGCCAGCCATCGCCCGCGATCTGGTCGCAGCGGTCGGGTGGTGCCGGGCACTGCGGCAGTGGGGGCTCCTGAACGGTTTCGCCGTCGACCCGGAGGCGGTCTCGGGCGTGCGATCGGGTCTGATTGTCCTGGCCAGCGGCCGGGCGGTGGCGGAGCGGCTGGCGTCAGACTGGGGAAAGGTGAGCGGCTGCCAGGTATCGGTGACGCGGCTGTGCATTGCCGCGCCTAGCGCGAGAGGCGGGAGTTGAGCAAGACGACGGACGCGGCGCTCGTCTCGGTCTTCAGGGACGAATGGCCGCAGTTGATCGGGGCCGCCATGCGGCTCGTCGGTGACCTGCAAT
This sequence comes from Streptosporangiaceae bacterium, assembly GCA_036391235.1. Taxonomy (GTDB): domain Bacteria; phylum Actinomycetota; class Actinomycetes; order Streptosporangiales; family Streptosporangiaceae; genus Chersky-822. The sequence goes on along the minus strand of DASWAH010000420.1, from coordinate 2,378 downwards.
CGGCCGAGGACGTCGTGCAGGAGACGCTCTTGACTGCCGTGGACAAGTGGCCGTTGCAGGGTGTCCCTGACAATCCGGGCGCCTGGCTGATGACGGCGTGCCGTAACCGGGCGCGCAACGTCGTCCGCGATAGCGGGCGGGCACGGCAGCGGCTTTCCTCGATGCGTCCTGCAGATGACTGGCAGCCGCCAGAGCCTGAACCGGGCGCGATCGCTGATGACCGGCTGCGGCTGATCGTGCTGTGCTGTCATCCGCAGCTGACCGCCGACGCGCAGGTCGCCCTCACCCTGCGCATGGTTTCCGGCCTGACCACCGAGGAGATAGCGCGGGCCTTCCAGCTGCCGGCCGCGACCATCGCCCAGCGCATCGTCCGGGCCAAGCGGCTGCTGAAGGAGAACCGGGCCAGCTTCTTGGACCAGGATGGAGACATCGGCGGCCGGCTGCCTGCCATCCTCGACGTCATCTACCTGGCCTTCAACGAGGGATACCTGGCCACCTCGGGCGAAACCCTGAATAGGGGTGATCTGGCGGCGGAGGCGCACCGGCTGGCCTGCCTGCTGACCGACCTGCTGCCCGGCGAGCCGGATGCGTGGGCGTTGCGCGCCCTGCTGTCCTTCCAGCTCAGCCGCTGGGCTACCCGCACCGACGAGGACGGCGGGATCCGCACGCTCGACGCTCAAGATCGCGGCCAATGGAACGGCGAGCTCATCCGCGACGGCGTCTGGGCGCTCGGTCGGGCACGGGATGGCGAGCGCGGGCCGCTCGTGCTCCAGGCCGAGCTCGCGTCCTGCCATGCCACCGCAGCCGCGTTTGAGGAAACCGACTGGGCGGCCATCGTCGCACTGTACGACGAGCTGACGGCGATCCAGGACACGCCGATCGTTCGCATGAACCGCGCGGTCGCCATCGCCATGCTCGCCGGGCCCGAGGCAGGCCTCGCCGCGCTGAACCCGCTCACCAGCGATCCCGTGCTGCGGGGCTCGCACCGTATCTGGGCGGTGCGCGCTGACCTGCACCGCCGGATTGCGGACAACGCGGCCGCGATCGCGGACTACGACAAGGCCATCGAACTCGTCACCAACGACGCCGAGCGCCGCTACCTTCAAGCCGCTCGCCACAGCCTGGCACAGGAGACCGATATGCCCACGTTCCGTGCATCATTACCCGAACTGATCGCCCGAATATCTTCATGGGCCTGCACGAGGACAACCTGATCCTGCGCCTAGCCGAATCCGACCGGGCCGAGTTCACCGATAGCCACGGGGCTACGGCATTCGAGCCCATGCCGGGCCGCCCGATGAAGGGGTACGTCATCGTCCCGCCAGGACTGGTATACGACGACTCCGTCAACGACTGGGTCCGCAGGTCACGCGCCTACGCCGAGCAACTGCCAGCCAAGAAGCGAACAAAGAAAGGCTGAACCTCGATGCCCCACGCAGAGCACACCGTCACGATCAACCAGCCAGCCAAGGAGGTTTTCGATTACCTGGCCGACGGTACCCGCAACCGCGACTGGCGCAAAGGCGTCCTCGAGATCGAGAAGACGACAGCGGCCAGCGGCCAGGGAGCCAGCTACCGGCAGGTTCTCGCCGGGCCGGGCGGGCGCCGCATTCCAGGCGATTACCGCGTCACGGTCTTCGACCCGCCACGACGCCTCGAGTTCGTCGTCACCGCCGGACCGGCCCGCCCGACCGGCGCATTCGAGCTCACCGCAAACCCGGACCACAGCACTCAGGTTAGGTTCGCCCTCGACCTGAATCCGACCGGGCTCATGAAGCTCATGACACCCATGATCACCAGGCAAATGAGATCCGAGGTCGCCCAACTCGACTCCTTGAAGACCATCCTTGAACGCGCGCACTGAGGGCGATGGTGGCCGATTCTCGGCAGCCCGGCCAATTCAGTGCCACTGAACGCAAGGATGAACGTTCGCGCGCAGGCCCAGCCTGACTGGCCGTTCTGGCGTATCAGCGGCCGGCCTTGCCGGGGCAGGTGAGCCAGGCGGGTCCGCGCCGGCTGCCATCGTCAGGTCACGCTCCCACGTGCAGGGGCAGGAGGGCGGTGGCCTGCGACCATTCCGGCGGGCTCCGGTCAGGACGACGACCCCCGGGATGACCGGCTTGCCAGCCCCACAGCTTCCCCGCAAGGCTGGGCTGAGGCGAAGATCCCCACCCGGGCCCCACAGACGTTGCGGATCGTCGCGCCACTTGTCGGCATGGTCGCTAGATTGGTCGAGATTCAGTTGACCAGCAGCGATGCGGGTGCTTCCGCCGAGTCAGGGCGTTGTAGGCGGGCGAGCAGGTGCAGGAAGGGCATGCTGTTCGTGCCCCTGCTGGTCTTCAGCGGTTCGCGGATCATCTCGATGGCGAGTCCCGCGG
>DASWAH010000419.1:0-5716 GCA_036391235.1 Streptosporangiaceae bacterium | reverse complement strand
GACGGGTTCTACTCCGCGCTCGCGCACGACGCCGCGAACCAGGTCGCCCGGTACGCCGACGTGACCGGGCGGACCGTGCTGGACGTCGGCGGCGGCGCCGGGTACGTCACCGCCGAGTTCAGGTCCCGCGGGGCGAACTGCTACCTGTTCGAGGTCGACGCGGGCGAGATGATGAGCCGCGGCGAGACCCCGCCCGGCGCGATCATCGCCGACGGATACTGGCTGCCGGTCCGCGACGGCGCGGCCGACGTCTGCCTGTCCTCGAACGTGCTCGAGCACGTGCGGGACCCGGGCGGGCTGATCGAGGAGATGGTCAGGGCGACCAGGCCGGGCGGCCTGATCTACCTGTCGTTCACGAACTGGTACTCGCCGTGGGGCGGCCACGAGATGTCGCCCTGGCACTATCTGGGCGCGGGCCGGGCCAGGCGCCGGTACCAGCGCAAGCACGGCATCGATCCGAAACACCAGGTGGGCACCAGTCTGTTTCCCGTGCACGTCGGACCGGTGCTGAAGATGATGCGGGGCCGGTCCGACGTCGAGGTGATCTCGGCCAGGCCGCGGTACTACCCGTCCTGGTGCCGGGTGCTGCTGCTCATCCCCGGCCTGCGCGAGATCGCGACCTGGAACCTGCTGCTGATCCTGCGGCGGACCGGATGACCTTCGCGCCGGCGGCCGGGCAGTTCCGGCCGCCCCGGGCGCAGGGGGACGGGGCCGGTCCGGCTCCGGCGAGCCCGGGAGTCCAGGCGAATACCGGCGGCCCGCCGAGCGCGGCTGGCCGCCTGGGAAGATTCGGCACCAGCGGGGCTGAGCTTGGCCCGGGCCGGATCTGGCGGCTGACCGCGGTCGTGTTCGCCGTCGTGCTGGTGATCGGCCTGCTCAGCTCGAGCGGGCAGGTGTTCTTCGACACGAAGCTCGGCGTCGATCTTGATCCGGCCGGGTTCCTGGCCAGGCTGTGGCACCTGTGGAACGGCAACGAGTGGTTCGGCACGCTGCAGGACCAGTACATCGGCTACGCGTTCCCGATGGCCCCGTTCTACCTGGCCGGGCAGTTGCTGCACGTCCCGGTGTGGGTCACCGAGCGGCTGTGGATCGCCGCGCTGACCGCGGCCGGCTTCGGCGGGCTGGTCCGGCTGGCCGACGCGCTGCGGGTCGGGACGGCCAGGTCGCGGATCGTGGCGGGCCTGGCCTTCGCGGCCTGGCCGACATTCACGATCGTGATCGGCTCGACGTCGGCCGGGGTCCTGCCCGGCCTGCTGGTGCCCTGGGCCGTGCTGCCGCTGGTGCGGGCGGCCAGGGGAGGCCCGCTGCTGGGAGCGGCCGCCCGCTCGGGCATCGCCGTGGTCTGCATGGGCGGCGTGAACGCCACGTCGACGCTGGACGTGCTGATCCTGCCGGCCGTGTTCATCCTGACCGCGGTTCGCGGCCGCCGGCTCGCGGTGCTGAGCGCGCTGTGGGCCGGGGCGGTCGTGCTCGCGACCGCATGGTGGATCGGCCCGCTGCTGCTGCAGGCGAAGTACTCCTACAACTTCCTGCCGTACATCGAGCAGTCACAGACGACCACGGCGACGATGTCGGCCGCGACGTTCCTGCGCGGCGCGGGCAACTGGACCGCCTACCTCGACCTGGGCCAGCCCTGGCTGCGGGCAGGCTGGGCGATGGTCGCGTTCCCGGTGGCCGTGCTGGCGGCCGCCATCGCCGCCGCCACCGGCCTGCTGGGGGTGGCCAGGCGCGATCTTCCGCACGCGGGCTGGCTGCGGATCAGCCTGGGTATCGCCGCGCTCGCGGCCCTGGCCGGCTACCCAGGCCCGCTCGGCGGGCTGCTGCACCACCCGGTCGACCAGCTCTTGAACGGTGCGGCCGCTCCGCTGCGCAGCGTGTACAAGCTCGAGCCGGTCGCGGCGGTCGTGCTGGCCCTCGGCATCGCGCACGCGCTGGTACTGCGGAGCAGACGCATCGCGCGCAGCGCTGACCAGGCGCCGCGAGTGCTCTGGCACCTGCTCGCCGGGACCGTCACCGTGCTGGTCCTAATCGGCCTGGCCTGGCCCCAGATCTCGGGACAGCTGCTGAACGCCGGTTCGTTCCGGGCCGTGCCGCGGTACTGGTACCAGGTCGCGGCCTACCTGGCCCGGCATTCACCCCGCGCGCCGGCTCTGGTCGTGCCGGCCGCGGCCCATGGGACTTACCTATGGGGCGAGCCGGTCGACGACCCGCTCGAACCGCTGGCCAGCTCGCCGTGGACCGCCCAGGGGCTGGTCCCGTACGGCGGGGCCGGCTCCGAACTGCTGCTGCGCTCGGTGGACGCCGCCATCAACCTGGGCGAACGCATCCCCGGCCTAGTCGCCACGCTGCACCGGTCCGGCATCGGCTACGTGGTCGTGCGCAACGACCTCAACCCCACCTCGATCGGCTATGTACAGCCCCAGGTCGTGCACCGGGCGCTGGAGAGCTCGGGCTGGCACCGGGTGGCCGCCTTCGGTGTCACGCCGGCGGCCGGCGGGAACGCCGCGGCTGGCGGGAGCGCCGCGGCCAGCGGCGCGCAGCAGGTCGCCCAGCCCTCGTATCCAGCGGTCGAGGTCTTCGCCGCCGGGCCGGCCGGGACCCCGCCGCCGGCCGCCGCCGTGGCCCTCCAGGCCTCCCGCACGGTCCTGGTCAACGGCGGGTCCGATGCGCTGCTGCAGCTCATCGGCCAGCACGTGCTCCCGTCGGGCTCGCCCGCGATCACCGCGGGCGACCCGGTGCCGGCTAGGCCGGCGCTGTGGGCGGTCACCGATACCTTGCGCCGGTCCGACCACGCATTCGGCCTGATCGACCCGACCGGCAGCTATACCTACACGGCCAGGCAGAACAACCCGCCGGATAGCCCGCTCGGCAGTCCGGGCGGAGCACCCAGGCAGCTGCTGCCCGTCGCCGCGGCCGGGCACCAGACCGTGGCGGTGCTCAGGGGCGCGGCCTCGGTCACCGCGTCGTCGTCCGGCTCCTGGCTGGCCGAGACGGCCCAGATCGACCCGGTCAACGTGTTCGACGGCAACCCGTCGACGGTGTGGACGGAAGCAGACCCGGTCAGCCCGGTCGGTCAGTGGGTCCAGATCAGGTTCGACCACGCGATCACGCTGCCGCCCACCGTCTCGGTCAGCCTGCTCGACGACTCACCGGCCCGGCCGGTGGCCAGCCGGCTGACCGTCAGCACCGACGTCGGCACCCGCTCGACCGCGCTGCTCAGGACGGGCGCGGCCCAGTCACTGGCCGTTCCGGCCGGGCTGACCAGGACGCTGCGGATCACGATCGAGGCGGTGCGGGGCGGCGTCGCCGGAGTCGGGGCCGGCCTGACGGGCGTGGCCATCCCCGGCGTGACCGTGACCCGTTACCTGCAGCCGGCCCAGAGCATCGCGGGGCGCACGGCGGCCGGGGTCGCCTTCTCGTTCCAGCGCCAGGTGCCGTCCCCGGCCAGCCTGGCCAACGTGTCGTCGTACCCGCCGATGGCCCGGCTGTTCACGACCGAGGGACCGGCCGCGTACCGCCTCGGGGCTAGCGCGATCGCGGTGCCCGGCCGGGCGCTGGACGCGATCCTGGCCAAGCTGACCCCGGTCCGCCGGGGCACGCTGGAGGTGACGGCCAGCTCGACCTACGGCTCGCTGCCGTCGCTGGCGCCGGCCAACCTGTTCCGGGCCAGGAATCCGGGCAGCTGGATCGCGGGCGGCAAGAACGCGGTGCTGAACCTGACCTGGCACGGCGCCAGGACGATCCGCCGGATGACGGTCAGGTCGCTGCCCGGGTTCGCCGCCGCGCCGGAGTCGGTCAAGGTCACCAGCCCGGACGGTGTCCGCTACGCCAGCGTCGGCCTGGACGGCCTGACCGAGATCGTGCCTGCGCTGACCACGACCAGGATGTCGATCAGCTTCCCGGTCCTGCAGTACGCGACGTCGGCGCAGCCGGTCTCCGGCCAGGCGGCCCAGCTTCCTGTCGGGTTGTCGAGCCTGCAGATCCCGGCGCTGAACGGGCTGCGCCCGGCCACGCCGAACGAGGGAGCGAGCTTCTCGCTGCCGTGCGGCTCGGGGCCGACGCTCAAGATCGACAACCGGTCGCTGCCGACCCGCGTCTCCGGCCGGGTCGGAGGGCTGATCAACTTCCAGCCCGTGCGGGTGAGCCTGTGCCAGGCCGGCTCGCGGATTACGCTCGATGCGGGATCGCACCGGTTGCTGGCGTCCCGGTCTGGCCCCTTCTCGCTGACCGACCTCAGCCTGGCTTCTCCGTCACCGGCGACTCAGCCGGCTACCGGGGCGGGCCGACAGGTGCGAGTGCTGTCCTGGCAGCCCGAGTTCCGCAAGCTGAGCGTGAGCGCTGGCCCGCGCTCGTACCTAGAACTGCACCAGAACGCCAACCCGGGCTGGGTGGCGACGCTCGGCGGGCGGCCGCTGCAGCCGATCCGCCTCGACGGCTGGCAGCAGGGATATGTGCTACCGGCCGGTAGCAATGGCGTCGTAACGCTTACCTTCAGACCGGTTAAGTTCTATCATGTCTGGATTATCCTTTCTGCGGTCGGCGTGCTGATCTTGTTCGCCGCCGCCGTTGCCCGCCGACGCAGGAGCGAGCGCGACCCGATGGACCGCCCGCTGGCCGCCGATCCGGAACCGGCCCGGCCCGCGCCGATGCGCGCGCCGGATCAGGCTGGTCCGCGCGGGGTCGGCGGTGGGCCGGGCGCCGGGTATCCGCCGAATCGCGAACGCGACCCGGCCCAGGCGTGGCTCGCCTTCAGCCGGGCCGCCGCCGAGTCGCCGGACCCTGCCATCCGCCGCGGCGGCCGCTCAGGACCGCCGGAACGTCCCCGCTGGCCGACCTGGCTCGGGCTTGCGGCGCTGGCCGCTCTGCTCGCGGTGGTCGGCGGCCCGATGGTGCTGGCGGTTCCGTTCGCGGTCGCTCTCGCCCTCTACCTGCCCCGCTGGTGCGGCTGGGTGGCGTTCACGGCCATGATCGCCGCGGGTGTGCTCACCGCATTGGCCGTGCACCCGGCCGAAGCGGGTACAGGGGCCTTCGGCGCACCGGCCCAGGCGTGTGCCCTGCTCGCGCTGGCCGTCGCCCTGGTCCCAGCCTGGCCAGCCAGGCGAGGTGCGCCGTGAGCGGGGCGGCCACGGCCTGCGAGCCGTTCGCGGTCGCGGACGAGCTGACCTGTTATTACGACCGGCCGAGTGAGCCGGCCAACGTGCACCTCGAGGTACGACTGGCCGGGCAGCTCGACCAGGCCGCACTCCGGGCCGCGGTGGGCAAACTCCTCGGCGCGGAGCCGGGGCTGCTGGCCCGGCGAGCCAGGACCAGCCCGTGGCGGCGGCGCTTCCGCTGGGAGTTCGTGGTCTGGCCGGATGCCGACCCGCTGCAGATAGCGAGCTACCGCGACCTGGCCGAACTGGACCGGCAGCGGGACGCATTCGTCTCCGTGCCGCCGCCCTTGAACAGCGCGCCGCCGTTCCTGCTGCTGCTCGCCTCCGGGCCGGACGGCGACTGCCTGATGCTGAACGCCCATCACGCCCGGTTCGACGGGCTGGCCTGCCTCCGGCTGATGACCGAGCTCGGCACGGCCTACGGCCAGGCGGCCGCCCAGCACCGGGCGCCCGAGCCGGCGGCCGACCCGGCGGCCGACCCGGACACGCCCGACGCCGGCACGCTCGGCCACGGCGGGCCCGGCCCCGACGGCAACCGGAATCGCCGGGTGGAGTTGCCAGGT
>DASWAH010000418.1:0-5387 GCA_036391235.1 Streptosporangiaceae bacterium | reverse complement strand
GTCGCGGCCGACCGCGGAGCCCGGCTGGCCAGGATCCGGGACGACGCCGAGCACGCGGCGCTGTGGCAGGCCGCGGCCGACGAGATCCACGCCGACATCTGCGAGCACGCGCTGGACGACCGCGGCGTGTTCTGCCAGCACTACGACACCACCGCGCTGGACGCCTCGCTGCTGCTGATGCCGCTGGTCAGGTTCCTGCCGCCGGACGACAAGCGGATCCGCGACACGGTGCTCGCGATCCGCGACGAGCTGTCGATCGACGGCCTGGTCGCCCGGTACCGTCCCGAGCAGACCGACGACGGGCTGGGGACGCAGGAGGGTACGTTCACGATCTGCTCGTTCTGGATGGTGTCGGCGCTGGCCGAGATCGGCGAGCATCAGCGAGCCAGGGATCTGTGCGAGAAGGTGCTGTCCTACGCCAGCCCGCTGCTGCTCTACGGCGAGCAGATCGACCCGCGATCCGGCCGTCACCTCGGCAACTTCCCGCAGGCGTTCACCCACCTGGCCCTGATCAACGCGGTCATGCACGTGGTCCAGCACGAGCAGCACGCCGTCCGCCAGGCTATGGGCGCCGACGCCACCATCGCCCCCCGCCAGTAGGGGTCAACGCCCGTACATTCGGCCTCGCCCCGCCCGGCACCGCCCCGCCCGGCACCGCCCCCCGGTCTCGCCCGACACCGCCCGCACGGCCTCGCCGTCATGATCATCAAGACGTTGTGCTCACCTAGCGCACGGATCCTTGATGATCATGAAGTCGGCGTGGAATGAACGGCGGTCGGCGGGGAAGTTACGCGGCTTGCAGGCGCCCCTCCCCCGGGGCGCCGAGGCCCGACGGGAGCGATTCCGTGCCGAGCTTCCTCTACTGCCCGGACTGCGGCGTGCCGGCCGAGGTCACCGACCGGTTCCGGCTCGCCAGCACGGACGGCCCGGCCGAGCACGTGACCCTGCGCTGTGCGGCCGGCCACCGCTTCGCGATGCCCGGCGACCTGCTCCCAGCTCAGGCCCGCGAACTCCTGCGGGCTCAGGGGCCCGACCCGCACGTGTCGTCCGGCCGTTAGGTCGTCCGCGTTTTCCGGCTCATGATGTCCGGACCGCGTCCGTGGCTCCGACGTTCCCGGCGAAGGCGCGCCCGGACGAGCGGGCAGCCGGAAGACTGGAGTCCAGGGAGGACACGATGAAGTACCTGATCTTGATGTACGGCTCGCAGCAGGACTACAACGAGATGGCCGGGCAGCCCGCCCCTGGGCAGCCGAGCTGGACGCCCGAGGACTTCGCGGCCATGGGCGCATTCATGGAGTCGTTCGGCAAGGACCTGACGGATTCCGGCGAGCTTATCGATGCTCAGGGACTGATCGCCCCGGTGCACACCCGGCGTATCCGGTTGCGGGACGGGCTGCCCGTCGTGACCGACGGCCCGTACGCCGAGACGGAGGAAGTGCTGGCCGGGTTCTGGCTGGTCGACTGCGAGAGCTTCGACCGGGCCACCGAGATCGCGGCCCGGCTGACCGGCTGCCCGGGTCCCGACCACGTCAGGGATCGCGCTTACGTGGACGTGCGTCCGGTCGCGGATTCGCAGGAGGACCTGGGCGTCTGAGCATGGCCGGGACCGGAGCCGAGGACCTGCTGCGCGGCCTCGCGCCGCAGGTCCTCGGCGCGCTGGTGCGCCGGTTCGGGCACTTCGACCTGGCCGAGGACGCGGTGCAGGAAGCGCTGCTGGCGGCGGCCGCTCAGTGGCCGGCCGACGGCATCCCGAATAGCCCGAAAGCCTGGCTGATCACGGTCGGGTCCCGGCGGCTGACCGACCTGCTCCGCAGCGAGCAGGCCAGGCGGCGGCGAGAGGAAGCCGCGGCCCGGCAGGTGCCACCGGGCGACTGGACGGCTCCGGCCGCCGACGCCGGCCCGGACGGCCGCGATGACACCCTCATCCTGCTGTTCCTGTGCTGCCATCCTGCGCTGCCGCCGGCCTCGCAGATCGCGCTCACGTTGCGCGCGGTCGGCGGCCTGACCACGGCTGAGATCGGCCGGGCGTTCTTGGTCCCTGAGGCGACGATGACCCGGCGGATCAGCCGCGCCAAGCAGCAGATCGCGGCCAGCGGCCTGCCGTTCGCGCTGCCGCCGGGCCCCGCACGCCCGGAACGGCTCGCCGCCGTCCTGCACGTGCTCTACCTGATCTTCACCGAGGGGTACTCGGCCACCTCGGGTCCCAGCCTGACCAGGCAGGATCTGTCGGCCGAGGCGATCCGGCTGGCCCGGCTGACGCACCGGCTGCTGCCCGCCGACGGCGAGGCGGCCGGGCTGCTGGCGCTCATGCTGCTCACCGACGCCCGGCGGCCGGCCAGGACCGGCCCGGGCGGCGAGCTGGTTCCGCTCGAAGACCAGGACCGCACCCGCTGGAACGCCGGCCAGATCGCCGAAGGCGTCGCGCTGATCAGCGCGGCGCTGGCCGCCGGCGAGCCCGGGCCGTACCAGTTGCAGGCCGCGATCGCCGCCGTGCACGACGAGGCGCCCAGCTACGAACAGACCGACTGGCCGCAGATCGAGGCGCTGTACACCCTGCTGCTGCGAATCAGCGACAACCCGGTCGTCGCCCTCAATCACGCCGTCGCGGTGGCCATGAGCAAGGACCCGAAGTCCGGACTCGGCCTGCTCCCCCCGATCGCCGCCGACCCGCGGATGGCCCGGGACCACCGGGTCACCGCGGTCCGCGCGCACCTGCTCGAACTGGACGGCAACCCCGATGCCGCCCGCGCGGCCTACCGGGCCGCGGCCCGCCAGGCAACCAGCCTCCCCCAGCAGCGCTACCTGAACGCCCGGGCGAGCCGGCTGGAGCGCAGCTAACCCAGGGCGGCGCGGAGGTCGTCGAGGAGGTCGTCGATGCTCTCGATGCCGACCGACAGGCGGACCAGGTCGCCAGGCACCTCGAGCGGCGAGCCGGTAACCGACGCGTGGGTCATCCTGGCCGGGTGCTCGATCAGCGACTCGACTCCGCCGAGCGACTCGCCCAGGGTGAACAGCCGGGTCCGGCCGCACAGGTCCACCGCCGCCTGCTCGCCGCCGGCGTGCCGGAACGAGACCATGCCGCCGAAGGCGCGCATCTGCTTGGCCGCGATCTCGTGGCCCGGGTGATCGGCCAGGCCCGGGTAGTACACCTGCGCGACGGCCGGATGGTTGGCCAGCAGCAGTGCCACCTGCCTGGCGTTCTGGCTATGCCGGTCCATCCTGACCGCGAGCGTCTTGATTCCGCGCAACGTCAGCCAGGCATCGAAGGGGCCGCCGGCCGAGCCGACCGAGTTCTGGGTGAACGCGAGCCGCTCGGCCAGGGCCGCGTCGGAGACGACCAGCGCTCCGCCGACCACGTCGGAGTGGCCACCCAGGTACTTGGTGGTGGAGTGCACGACCGCGTCGGCGCCCAGCGCGAGCGGCTGCTGCAGGTAGGGCGACGCGAACGTGTTGTCCACGGCCAGCAGCGCGCCGCAGGAGTGCGCGATGCCGGCCAGCGCGGCGATGTCGGCGATCGACAGCAGCGGGTTGGTCGGCGTCTCGACCCAGATCAGCCGGGGCGAGTGGGCAGCGGCCGCCGCCCGCACCGCGTCCGGATCCGACACCGGCACCGGATGGTAGGTCAGTCCCCAACCCGTCAGGATCTTGTCGAACAGCCGGTACGTGCCGCCGTAGGCGTCATGCGGGATCAGCACGTGGTCCCCGGGCCTGCAGACCGTCCGGATCAGGCAGTCCTCGGCCGCCATGCCGGACGCGAAGGCCAGCCCGCGAACCCCGCCTTCCAGTGCGGCCAGGCAGTCCTCGAGCGCTCCCCTGGTCGGGTTGGCGGTGCGTGAGTACTCGTACCCCTCGACCCAGCGGCCGGGCCCCGAGGTGATGCCGCTGTGGGTGCCGCCGCGGACGCCGCCGACGCCGTCCTGCTTGTAGGTCGAGACCTGATAGATCGGCGGGATCACGGCCCCGGTCTGCGGGTCGGGGTCCTGACCCGCGTGGATGGCCTGAGTCTCGAACCCGTCGGGCCCGAAGGCCCGGTCAAGCTGCGCCATGATCGTCGCACCTCCGCTGCTGCTGTCTGGCGGCCGGCTCAGCCGGCCAGGTACATGAGCACGTCCTGGCGGGTCACCATTCCGGCCGGCTTGCCGTCGACCAGGACCACCGCGGCTCCCGCTTTCTCCAGCGCCGAGATCGCCGCGCTGATCGTCTCGCCCGAGCCGATCATCGGCAGCGGCCCCGACATGTGCGCCGACACCGGCTCGCCCGGCTGAGCCCGGCCCGTGACCAGGGCGTCGAGCAAGTCCCGCTCGGTGATCGAGCCGACCACCTCGGCCGCCATGACGGGGGGTTCCTCCTTCAGGACCGGAAGCTGCGACACGTCGTACTCGCGCAGCGTCTCGATCACCGCGCGCACCGTCTCGTCCGGGTGGGCGTGCACGAACAGCGGCAGCCGGCCGCGCTTGCGTTCGAGCACGTCGGCGATCCGCGGCTCGGCGGTCTCGGAGGACAGGAAGCCGTAGTCGGCCATCCAGTCGTCGTTGAAGATCTTGGACAGGTAACCGCGGCCGCTGTCCGGCAGCAGCACGACGATCACGTCGTCCGGCTTGGCCTGCTCGGCGACCCGCAGTGCGGCCACCACGGCCATCCCGCACGAGCCGCCGACCAGCAGCGCCTCTTCGTTCGCCAGGCGCCTGGTCATCCTGAACGAGTCGGCGTCGCTGACCGCGACGATCTGGTCGCAGATGCTCTTGTCGTAGGTCTCCGGCCAGAAATCCTCGCCGACCCCTTCGACCAGGTACGGCCGGCCGGTCCCGCCGGAGTAGACCGAGCCCTCGGGGTCGGCCCCGATGATCTGGACCCGCCCGCCCGACGCTTCCTTCAGGTACCGCCCGGTGCCCGAGATCGTCCCGCCGGTGCCGATGCCCGCGACAAAGTGCGTGACCGTCCCGTCGGTCTGCGCCCAGATCTCCGGGCCGGTGGTCAGGTAGTGCGACTGCGGGTTGGCCGGGTTCGCGTACTGGTTCGGCTTCCAGCCGCCAGGCAGTTCGCGGGCAAGGCGGTCGGACACCTTGTAGTAGGAATCTGGCGAGTCGGGCGAGACCGTGGTCGGGCACACGACGACCTCGGCGCCGTAGGCCCGGAGCACGCTGATCTTGTCCGGCGCCACCTTATCGGGGCACACGAACACGCACTTGTAGCCCTTTTCCGCGGCCACGATGGCCAGCCCGACGCCGGTGTTCCCGGACGTCGGCTCGACGATCGTGCCGCCCGGCCGCAGCTCGCCGGAGGCCTCGGCCGCCTCGACCATCCGCAGCGCGATCCGGTCCTTGACCGAACCGCCCGGGTTCATGTACTCGATCTTGGCCAGCACGGCCGGAGCCGCTCCGCGCCGC
>DASWAH010000417.1:0-10405 GCA_036391235.1 Streptosporangiaceae bacterium | reverse complement strand
GGCGGGGACCGGGCCACTGGGGTGGTGGCGGTCCCTGGGGAGCCTGGTGGCCGGGCCCGGCCGGACCGCCGGGGCCGCCGAAGGCGACCAAGGCCAGCCGCGGAGACGTGCGCGCGGCGATCCTGGCACTGCTGCGGGAGGGCCCGCTGAACGGCTACCAGATCATGTCCGAGATCGAGGAGCGCAGCGGCGGGGCCTGGCGGCCGAGCCCGGGCGCGGTCTACCCGGCGCTGTCCCAGCTGGCCGACGAAGGCCTGATCTCCGGGGAGGAGTCAGGCGGCCGGCGGACCTTCGCCCTGACCGAGGCCGGACGCGAGTACATCGAGCAGAACCCCGAGATGGCCCGCGGCGCCTGGGAGTCGGCCGAGCAGCAGGAGGCCTGGCAGGTGCCGGGCCTGTTCGCCGAGGCAGCCAGGCTGGGCGCCGGGATCGTGCAGATCACTCACGCCGGCACTCCCGACCAGATCAAGGCGGCCGAGAAGCTGCTGGCTAAGGCCAGGCGGGATCTGTACCGGATCCTGGCCGACGATGACGATGACGACGCCGACGGCGCCGAAACCGCCGAGCAGGACGGATAGGTGGACATGGCCATGATGGACGATCGCATCCGGGTGTCGGACGCCGACCGGGAACAGGTAACCGCGCGACTGCGCGAGCACTACGCCGAGGGCCGGCTCAACTCGGAGGAACTGGACGAGCGGGTCACGGCCGCGCTGAACGCCAAGACCTTCGGCGATCTGCGGCGGGTCATGACCGACCTGCCCGACGCGGCGATGGAGCCAGGCCCGGCGCCGCAGGCTCCGTCCTGGCCGGGCCGGCCGCGGCTGATGCTGTGGCGCGGCCCGCGGCTCCTGCCGCTGGCCCTGATCGTGCTGATCGCGGCGATCGCCCTCCCGGGAGCGGGCTGGATGTTTGTCGGCATCCTCAGGGCCATGCTGCTGATCTGGCTGGTCGCGACCGTGGCTGGCATCGTCATGGCGGCCAGGTTCCGGCGCCGGATGCGGCGGTCCTGGCAGTCCGGCTCGCAGACCCCGTGGAACCGTGGCGGCCCCTGGGACCGGCGCCACTGGCACCACTACGAATGGCGCGGCTGATCCGCTCGGTCAGCCGCTGCCGCAACGTCCGCTCGTCGGTCCGCACCCAGACCAGCCGCACGTCGCCGGCGCCGAGATCGCTCGTCCACCGTCGCCACCGGCCCAGGTCGTGGATTTGCTCGGTAAACGGCCCGACCAGCAGCACCGGGCAGCCATGCGACCTGACCTGCCGGGCCGTGGCCGTCATCCCGCCGTACTCATGCACCTTGATGTGCTCGTCGTACCAGGGACCCTCGCGTTCGCCGGAATCACGGCCGGCCGCGGCCAGCACCGCCGCCACGAACGAGCCGTACATCGTGTCCTTGTCCAGTACGGCGGGCGGCGGGTCGAGTACCGCCGCGAGCAGGCTCGCGACCGTGCTCTTCCCCGCTCCCGGCGCTCCGGCCACGATCCACGCGGTTGCCAGGCCGTTCATGCCCAGCGAGGGTACCGGCCGGCCGGGCGACCGCTTAAGGATCAACAGCAATGTCACAGCGCTGTTGATCGTTTTGCTGGACCGATCGCGGTAGCACCGGCCAGGCGGGTCGCGCAGAGGCAGGCCGACGTAGGCTCGGCCGGGTGGACATCGTCAAGGTGGCGGACCAGCTCGCCGACGAGGTGCTGTTTCCGGCCGCGAACGCGACCGACGCCAGCGGCGCGGTTCCGGCCGCGCAGCTGGATCAGCTCGGCCGGGCCGGCCTGTTCGGGGTCGCCGCGCCGCGCGAGGCTGGCGGCCTGGACGCCGACTTCCGCACCGTCTGCGGCGTCCTCGAGGCGCTCTCCAGCGGCTGCCTGAGCACGGCGTTCTTGTGGATGCAGCACATCAGCGTGACCCGCGCACTGGCCGCGAGCGCGAACGAGTCGCTGCGGGATCGCTGGCTTGGCCCGCTGACCAGCGGCGCGGCCAGGGCCGGGCTCGCCCTGGGCGGCGCGTTGCCCCGACCCGCGCTGCGCGCATCGCTGGACGGCCGGGACTGGCTGGTCGAGGGAGTTTCGCCATTTGTTTCCGGGTGGGGTGCGGTCGATGTGGTGCACGCGGCCGTCCGGGCCGGCGACGAGGTCGTCTGGCTGCTCATCGATGCCGAGCCTGGGCCGACCCTGCGGGCCGAGCGCCTGCGCCTGATCGCGCTTGACGCCACCGCGACCGTACGGCTCGGCTTCGGCGGCCTGCGGGTCGCCGGCGGCCGCGTCACCGGCCGCAACCCGGCCGGTGACCGGTCCTCGCCCGAACTGCTGCGCATGCATGCGTGCCTGCCGCTCGGCGTCGCCTCCCGGTGCGCCCGGCTGATCGGGCCGAGCCCGCTCGACGCCGAGCTGGCCAGCCTGCGGGCCGAGCTCGACCAGCTCGGCCCGGCCACGGCCGCGGCCAGGGCCGATGCGGGCGAGCTCGCCGTCCGCGCGGCCAGCGCGCTGATGGCCACCGAGGGCAGCCGCTCCCTGCTAGCCGGCGGCCACGCCCAGCGCCTCGCCAGGGAGGCATTGTTCACCCAGGTCTATGCCCTGCGGCCGGCCTCCAAGGAAGCTCTGCTTACTCGCCTGGGCGCGGCCAGCCCAGGCGAGTAAGGCAGTTTCGCGACCAGCCGGTCTGTCACGACGCGAGCTTGGCGGCCGCCCTCAGCAACAGATGCGCTCCCCTGATCAGCTGCATCGCCAGGTGCGGCCGGATCGGCCGGCCGCCGAAGTCCGCTCCGGTCAGCTGCCTGCGCATCAGTCCGGCGAGCCGGTTACGGACCCGGTCCAGGTAGGTCAGCCCCTTCTCGATCGAGGTGTAGACGTGGTCGCCCGGGCTCGCGCTGGCCAGCGCACGGGTGCTTGCCCGGAGCGTGGCCAGGCCGAACGGACCGACCGGAGCGTTGATCGCGGTGTAAGCGCGGCCGAGGCGCAGTAGCAGCGCGCGGTGAGCGCGGGCCGACGGCGGCAGCGCTCCCGGCTTGACCAGCTCGATAAGCGCGCGGCCGTCCGGCTGGTAGTCGTCCCGCAGGCCGAGCGCGGCCATCACGGTCGGCTGGATGCTGGTGTGATCGGACCACAGCCCGTTGTCGATTCCGCGGTGCACGATGTCAGGCCCGACGAGACCGAGCCAGGTCGTATTGATCTGCGGGTAGACGTCGCCGTGGTTCCAGGCCTCGGTCGGGTCCTCGCTGAAGCACGACTTCTTGCACGTCGCGGTGCCACTCGACAGGTAGAAGTCCGGGTTGGCGAAGTCGATGAAGGTCGGCGTCCGCTTGGGATCGGCCGTGACCATGTGCAGGATCGCGAGCTCGACCGGATCGGCCAGGTACCTGGTCAGCCGGACCTGGTGCCCGGTGGCCAGGTCGGATCCGCGCAGGGTGGCCGCGGCCCGCTCCATCGCCCGCACCGGCTGCGCGCCGCGGGCCGGCTGGCCGTGCACGTAGAACACCGGGGCGGAGTCCGCGTTCACGTCGAACGGGGTCGTGATGCCCTTCTTCGCCAGCAGCGCGGTCAGGTTGCCGTCGACCTCACCGATCCGGCTGTAGTGGCAGCTCACGCGCACCCCGTCGCAGCCGGCCGGGGACGGCTGGCTGCCGACGAAGTGGTCGCCCTCATCGGCGGTGACGATGAACAAGGTGTTGGCCTTGGTGATGCCGTGCGCGGCGAGCCGGGCGAAGAACGTACCGAACGCCGCGTTCTCGGCCCTGGCCTGGCGGACGTAGCCAGCCTGCCCAGGCCCGAACGGGTTGCCGGTCTTCCACGACTCGTGCAGGTCACTCAGGTAGGTATAGGTGACGGGGACGCCGTGGGTTTGCATGGCGAGCGTGTAAGCGAGCGCGTTGGTGCCGGTCATCGCGTTGTAGCCGGGGAAGCCGACGTCGCCGGAGGCGTCCTTGATGACGGCGCCGCCGAGGTTCCTGACCGGGCCAGACGGGCTGATCGCGGGCGCGACGACCTTGTTGCCGAACAGCGCACGGTAGCCGTGATAACCGCCGGGCTCGCTAGGCAGCAGGTCAGGACGGCCGCCGTGCCGGGCCGCGCAGACCGCCGACGAGCGCGCGCAGTGCACCAGGATGCCCTCGAAGTCGGCCGCGGCCTTGTTCGCCAGCTTGGGGTTCTCGGCCTCCGCGGCCTGCGGCGAATGCGCGCCATAGACCAGCGGAACGTCCGGTACCAGGTTCTCCAGATCGGTGTTGGCGGCGGCGACCGAGCCGAAGTCGCAGCCCGCCCTGGTGTACGGCACCCACGGGGCCGGCGCGGTCGCGCCGTTCCCGCCGATCATGGTCGGGGTGCCGTCGCCGATCGGCTTGCTGGCGGAGGTCGTGTAATCCACGATCGGGTCGCGCCAGAACGCGAACGACCCGGCCACGCTGGTGCCGCCGCCCGGTGTGTAGTAGCGGTACTCGTTCGCGATCGGGATGCCCTGACGGGCGCCGTACAGCCCCGACTCTGACGTGACGAAGTCGTCGGCCGTGTGCGCGATCAGCGGGGTGTGCTCGTGCGTGACCAGCGTGCCGTTCCCCGTGATGAAGTGCAGCAGGTTCGGCATCAGCTGCAGGTCGCTGGGGACGTTGTGGTTGTCCCTGGTGTAGTGCGTGTTGTCGAACTGCAGGTAGATCACGTGCTTGATGGCGCCGCGAGGGCCGAGCGCGCAGGTGGCGGTGCGATGGACGAGAGTCGCGCGGGCCCGGGGCGCCGCCGCCGCGGATGGCGCGGCGAGGCCGGCCGTCAGCCCGGCCGCGAGCAGGCTGGCCGCGAGCGCGGGTCCAGCGGACGGGAGCAGCTTGGTGATCATGCGAGGACCTCCTCAGCGCCGGGGGAACGCGCCCGTCGGGCAGATGGCGGCCCGCGCAAATGCCGCAAACTCGGGTCGTCGCGGCGATCTTAGAACGGCCGGCCGCGCTCGCGCGAGAACGCGAGGTGAACCCGGCTGAAATTGGGCGGGTGGCAGGCGGCCCCGAGGCAGTCAGCCAGCCGGCGGCGGCAGGCCCAGGCGGCGGGCAACGGCATCGCGCAGCAACTGATAACGCCGAACGGTGTCGGGGAAAGACAGCACGTACTCGCGCGAGCGGCCAGATTCGCCGACCGGGTCCCAGCAGCTGAACTGATCCCTGGTGATGTCGATGACCTCGCCGCCGACGACATTCCAGTAATGCGAATGGCCGGCATTCTCCGCTCGTATCAGATCGCCGCCCAGGTAATCCTGTATCACCAGCGCGGAGACCGCGCACTGGCCGAGTGACGGCCGGGCCGGCGACCAGGACGAATACGCCGACGTGGCGGCCGTCCAGCACTCTCGTATCGCGCTGGTCAGAGCCTGCGCATGTGCGGCGATCCCGGCCTCGGCAGCCATGCGGGAAGCCTAGCGCCCGGTCTGCCGCTCGAGCCTGGCCGCGGCCCGCGATTCGGTCAGGTCCGCCGATGCCGCCCAGGGCGCGGGAATGGCGTGGATCTAGCCGGGATCATACTTAGCGACGCATACTAATTGACCAGGCTGAAAAAACCGCGCGGAGCATCAGATGCCAGACCGGCAGGCCGGCGAATCGCCCGACGAGCAAGTGATCCGGTATGCGCTGGAGAAGCTTCGGGCGAGGGACGGCGTGACCGTCCCCCGGCTGCGCGCCGCAGCGACCGAGGCGGCCGCGCCGCTCCTGCGCTTGCGCAGCGTGCGCCGGTACGCCAACGTGCACGGCGTGGACCTGGTCGTCGCGGCCCGGGACATCGTCGCCGACTGCGTCCGCACCGAACTGGCCGGCACCGACCAGATCGTGGCCGACGCGGTGCTAGGCACCGGGGTCTTCACGGCCGAATACGCCAGGGGCGGGATCGAACCGAGGGTCGTCGAAGGCCTGTGCTCTGGCATGCTCAGCCGGCGGCGCTCCTGCCTGCTGGGGAACTGGCAGCGCTTGCACCGCGCGCTCGCCGTGTCCGTGTGCGATCCGCCGCCGAGCGACCGGTCGCTGCGCGGCCCCGTCGAGGTTCAGGTGCTGGCCACGATGGCCAGGCTGCTGGTCCGCCGCGACCGGCTATCCCTCGGGTCGAGCAACGCCGCCGCCCCCGACCATGAAGGTCAGGCCCAGGATCCGGGACCGGGAGTAAGCGGCCGGGTGGTCGTAGTCGGCGCGGCCGTCATGGACGCGGTGTTCCAGACCAAAGCCCTGCCGCAGATCGATACCTCGAGCGAGGCCTTCGGGTTCGCGCTGACACCGGGTGGCAAGGGCCTGAATCAGGCCGTGGCCGCGGCCAGGCTCGGGCTTGACGTGTCGCTGATCGCCGCCGTCACCGACGACCGGTTCGGCGACGAGATCACCAGTTACCTGGCCCGCGAGCAGGTGGATACGTCCCTGCTCAAGCATGTCCGCGACGCGAAGACGCCGTTCACCGGGATCATCGAGCTCGAGCTCGGCGACAGCGTCGCGGTCAACTGGCGCAACGACCACGAGGTCCGGCTGGACGTCGGCGAGATCGAGAACTCCGCCGCCGTCATGTGCGACTGCGACGCGGTGCTGATGACCTTCGAGGTGCCGCGCGAGAGCCTGCAGCACGCGCTCGGCATCCTGCAGGAGACGGAACAGGCCAGCCGGCGCCCGCACGTAATCGTCACGCCGGCCCAGCCCTATGCCGACGGCACGATCACCGGGCAGGCGCTGGGCCGGATCGACTACCTGGTCGCCAGGGCGTGGGAACTCGGCCGGCTCGTGCCCGCCCGGCCGGGAAAGTTCGACGTCGATGTCACCGCGCGGCAGCTGCTGGCGATGGGAGTCGACACGCTCTGCATTCCGGCGGGCGGCGGGTGCACGATCTTCTCAGAAGACCTCGGGACATTTACCGTCCCCACGTTCCCTTCCCAGTACAAGGAGTCCTCGGCAGCCCGGGACGCGTTCTGCGCCGCGCTCGCGGCCAAGCTGATCGAGTCGGGCGGCTTCTCGGAGGAGGTGGCCTTGTGGGCGACCGCCGCGATGGCCGCCACGACGGCCGATTTCCCCTTGCCGAACCCCATGCCGGGCCGTCAGCGGATCAGTCAGCTGCTGGCCCGTTCCCGGTTCCTGGTGTCGCCGAACAGCGGCAGCGGGACCGGCCTCAGCGATGCAGCGGCTGAGTAGGGAGCGGGTCCCGCGGGTTCATCTCGCGGCCGACCGGGCAGCCGAAGATCAGTGAGTCAAGCAGCCGGGTCCGGCTCTGCTCGAAGCGACGCCGGGGGTACCTGACCCTCAGCTCGGCCAGGCTGGAGGTGCCGAAGCGCTGCCGCAGCTGCCTCGGGCTGACGTACTGGCCGTCGGAGTACAGGTACGGCCGCGGCTGAATCGCAAACCAGCGCTGCCAGTTTGCCGCCCGGTAGCTTGCGCCGGTGAATCCGAGATTGGGATCGACCGCCGTCATGAGCAGATCCGCGGCCTTTTCCCGCGCCAGCTGCTGCCGGACCTTGGCGAGCAGGAACGACACAGCATTCGGCGGTGCGGTGGGACATGAATAGACGCGCGCGACATCCCGAACCCGATCCGGCGGCACGTCGAATTGCTGCCGGATCCAGCGCCCGATGCGCGGCCATTCGAGCGGCGCCACTGCGCAAATCGTGACCGGCAGTCCTTGCGCCGGATCTAGCAAAGCAAAATAGCGCGCCCCGGGACGGTCGTTCCGCAGGTAATGCAGGAACGCGAATATCTGGCCGGCCGCAACTGAGTCAGCACGGTCCGTCACGACGAGCTCGCCAAGCCCGAACTTGTCCCGCGGCACCGACGCCCGGCTAGCCGCCACGTCCTTGGTCAGCTGCTCGCCGCAGCGCTGCAGTTCCCGCTCGATCTGGCTGGCCGTGACCCGCCCGGCCGTACTGGCCACCCTCGGCAGCTGCAGCAAGACCCGCACCCGCAGATCTCGCTGGTCAAGTCCGGCTCGGCCGGCCGCATCGACGAGCAATGCGGTGAACACCGGCGAGCCGTCGCGGCACTCCTGGAGCGTGACGGGGCCAGCAACGGGATACGCGGGGCCGGCACCGGGAGGCAAGGGCTCAGACCGCGCGGCGTGATCGAGCGCAGTCCGCACGCGGGTGATTGTAACCTCGTGCGTCACTTCTCGCGCTTGAGAACTAGCGAACACTGCCCTGCCCCAACTGGGGCCTTGCGGCGGCCCCCGATGCTGCCAGATGGCGACCAGGATCTGCCAATTGGCAACCATCATTTGGGGCGCCATACGCCAGGTTCGCGGAATTGGTAACGACCGCTGCCCAAAAAGCAAGATTGCGCTGCCAGAAATAAGCGGTTGACGTCCAATTGACATACTTCTTAATAGTAATCAGGAGAAACGAAGTCGCTAACGGTCAACCTTAGGCAGTTGCCGCCAGATTAGCAACCGGGGACGCCGTGACCGTCGCGAGAAGGAGGAACGCGTGATGAATCACATCGATCTGCACGCATTCGCAGGCCCGGTCTTGATCACGATTGCCGTGTTCATGCTCTGGCGCCGGCTGCTCGTTGTGCTGGGGACGCTGATCGTGGCGGCCGTCGCCATCGGGCTGTACCAGATCCTCACCTTCGTCCGGCTCTAGCCAGGCAAGCGACCCCGTCCAGGCCGGCCATGGTTATGGTGAGTCTGCACGGCGGCTGGCCCCGCCCGCGCGACGCCCAAGCCCCTGCGGGAACGGATATGCAGCCGGTCGCCGAAGATGAGATCGTGGCCGCCGCCGCGGCCGGCCAGGTGCTGGATTGCCTGGACGGCAGCACGCGCCGGAGCCTGGACGCGGCGGTCCTGCGCCGCTGTTGTCACCAGCTGCGGGACCGGATCGACCCGCGCGGCGTGTGGCTGCGCAACGCGGCCGTGACCGGCCAGCTCGACCTGGCCGGGCTGGACATCCCGTTCTCTTTGCGGTTCGACAGCTGCGAGTTCGACGCCCCGCTCCAGGTCGAAGGTGCGCAGCTGCCCGAGCTGGCCGTGACCGGCTGCCCGCGCCTGCCCGGCCTGCTGGCCAACGGCGTCCGGATCCGCCGCGACCTCGACCTGTCCGGCAGCAGGGTGACCGGCGCGCTGCGCACCACCGCGAGCACGTCGAAGCGATCGTCGATCTGGCTATGCGAGTCCGACATCGGCGGCCGTCTGCTCTGCGTCGGCACCGTGATCGACGGCGGCGGTGAGCGAGCCATCCAGGCTGACCGCATGCGCGTCGGCGGCAACATCCGGCTGCTGCGTCAGTTCACCGCGGCCGGGGAGGTGCGCCTGATCGGGGCGCGGGTGGGCGGATCGGTCGACCTGACCGGCGTCCGCATCGACACTCCGCACACCGGCCTCGCCCTCGACCTCGGCGAATCCGTCATCGACGGCAGCCTGTTCCTGATCGACGACGAGACCGGCCGCCGCCCCGACCTCCGCGGCCGGGTCGACCTGGGCGGGACCAGGATCAGCGGGCAGTTCCTGATCCGCAACGCCGCCATCGGGGCACCCAGCACCGGCCCGGTCGGCAGCGCGTACTCCAGGGCCAGGCAGGACGGCATGGCGATCAGCGCACCCAGGCTCCGGGTCGGCGCCGAGACCGCGTTCGAAGGGACCTGCCGGATCACCGGCGGCATTGACCTGGCGATGAGCGAACTGACCAGCCTGTCGGCCGGATCCGGCTGCGCGCTGCGGGCACCCGGCCGCACCGCGCTCAACCTGACCAACGCCGACATCGGATCGAGCGTCGTGCTCGGCCGCGGCGCCACGATCGAGGGCACGACCCGGCTGACCGGTGCGCGCGTGCGCGGGCGGCTGACCTTGCAAGGCGTTCGGCTGGCCGCCCCGCAAGGTAAGACGCTGCTAGCCGGGCAAGGTCTCACAGTCGACGGAGCGACGGAACTCCAGCACGTTCGGACTGCCGGCGGCCGCCTGCACCTGAGCAGCGCCAGTCTCGGAAGCCTCGTCGCGACGGGGGCCAGGCTCACGAACCCGGACGGGTTCACGCTCAGCCTCCATCAGGCGACCATTCGCGGATCGCTGGTCCTGGGCGGCGGTTTCAGCTCGGACGGCCTGGTGTCACTGAACCAGTGCCGGGTGGCCGGCCGCCTGGAATGCGGCGGCGGGACCTTCACCTGCCCCGCCCCGTTCGACCGCAACCCGGGCGGGCATGCTCTGGAGGCGGTCTCGGCTGAGTTCGCCGGCGGCATGTACCTCGGATCGTTCGCGGTGCGGCCGAGCCTGGACGTCACCAATGCCTCGACGCCGTTCCTGGCCGACCTGCCGGATCACTGGCCGCCGACCTTTGTCATCTCGGGGTTCCGGTACGACCGGCTCGAGCAGGCAGCGGGCGGCTCCCCGGCCAGTACCTGGGACCACCGGGCCCGCTGCGCCTGGCTGGCCAGGCAGGCAAGCTACGACGCCGGGCCTTACGAGCAGGCCGCGAGAGTCTTCCGCCA
>DASWAH010000416.1:0-21114 GCA_036391235.1 Streptosporangiaceae bacterium | reverse complement strand
GGAGGCGCTGCCCCTGGTCGACCTCGGGCTGTTCGGCTCGGCCGGCTTCACCTGGGGCACGATCTTGTCCACGCTGGTCTCGTTCGCCCTGTTCGGGCTGGTCTTCGCGATGCCTCAGTATTTCCTCGACGTGCGCGGCCTGGACTCCCTGGCGGCCGGCCTGCGGATGCTGCCGATGATCGGCGGTCTGGCCGTGGGCCTCGTCGTCGGCCAGCGCCTGCAAGCCCCGAAGGTCCTGGTCAGCCCGAAAATTTTGGTCGCCGCCGGGTTCGCGGTCATGGCCGCTGCCCTCGCGATCGGCGCCGGCACCTCGGCCGCGAGCGGCACCGGCTTCGCGGCGACCTGGTTCGCCATCACCGGCATCGGGCTCGGCATCGCGATGCCCACCGCCCTGAACGCCGCCCTCGGCGCCCTGTCCCCGGCCAGGAGCGGCTCCGGCTCGGCCCTGATCACGGCCATGCGCCAGGTCGGCGGAACGATCGGCGTCGCCGTGCTCGGCACCGTAATGGCGACCGTGTACCGGGCCCACCTGCACCTGCCCGCCGCCGTGCCCGCGGCGGCGGTCCACCTGATCAGGGGCGGCGTGGCCGGCGGGGTCGCCGTCGCCCACGCCGCCGGCTCGCCGGTGCTGCTGCTCGGCGTCCGGTCGGCCTACGTGCACGGCCTCGACGTCATGCTCTGGGTCTGCGCCGGGATCGCGATCGCGTCGGCTCTGCTGGCCCTGGCGTTCCTCCCCGGCCGGACACCAACCTCGGCGACACCGGCCGCCGAGCCGCCCGGGCCGGCGACTTTGCCCGGCTCGCAGAGCACAATGGCGGTATGAGCGAGGCACCTGCCGTGCCCCGGCACGGGCTGCGGGAACGCAAGAAGGCCAGAACGCGCGCGGCCATCAGGGAACACGCGCTCCGGCTATTCCGCGAGCAGGGCTACGAGGCGACCACGGTCGACCAGATCGCCGAGGCGGCCGAGGTCTCGCCGAGCACGTTCTTCCGCTACTTCCCGACCAAGGAGGACGTCGTCCTGCAGGACGACATGGACGTCCTGATGGCCGCCGCGTTCGAAGCCCAGCCACCTGGCCTGCCGCCGGTCACGGCCTTCCGGGCCGCGATCAGGGAGGCGCTCGGGAGCCTCGGCGAAGACGACCTGGCCGGCTTCCGCGAGGCGGCCGAGCTGTCGCTCACCGTGCCCGACATCCGGGCCAAGGCGATGGACGAGTTCGCCAGGACGATCACCATGCTGGCCCAGGCCGAGGCCCGCCGGTCCGGCCGCGACCCCGACGACTTCGCCGTCCGCAACGTGGCCGGCGCCATCATCGGAGTAATCATGGCCGCGACGCTGCCATGGTCGGACTGGACCACGGCCAGCATCGGCGACGAGATGTTCGCCCGCATCGACGCCGGCCTGGCCCACCTCGAAGCCGGCCTCCCCCTCTGAACACCATGATCATCGAGACTGTTCTTGCCTATAACCCCCGAAACTCTCGATGATCATGAAAGTGGGCGGCGGGAATGTTGCGCGTTCAACTAATGTTGGAAGCGGCAGAACGTAAGTTGGCGGGGAGCGGCCCGGGCTGGGCTGGCGTCCGCCCTGGTGGGAGGATCTGGACATGCCTGCTGTGACGGTCGACGACATCTTGCTGCTGCCGCGGATCGCCGAGCCCGACCCGGCCGCCAACCGAGACCGGCCGGTGCTGACGGTGACCACGGCTCCGTCCGGGTTCGAGGGCGAGGGCTTCCCCGTCCGCCGCGCCTTCGCCGGGGTTGACCTGCGCGCACTCGACCCGTTCATCCACATGGACCAGATGGGCGAGGTGGACTACGCGCCGGGCGAGCCGAAAGGCACGGCCTGGCATCCGCACCGCGGCTTCGAGACCGTGACCTACATCATCGACGGGACCTTCCGGCACCAGGACTCCAATGGCGGCGGCGGCCTGATCACCAACGGCGACACCCAGTGGATGACGGCCGGCGGCGGCATCCTGCACATCGAGGAACCGCCCGAGGACCTGGTGATGAGCGGCGGGCTGTTCCACGGCTTCCAGCTCTGGGTCAACCTGCCCAAGACGCTGAAGATGACCGCGCCGCGCTACCAGGACATCAGGGCCGGCCAGGTCGCGCTGCTCAGCTCGGCCGACGGCGGCACCCTGGTCAGGGTCATCGCGGGCGACGTGGCCGGCCACAGCGGCCCCGGCGTCACGCACACCCCGATCAGCCTGCTGCACGCCACCCTGCAGCCGGGTGCCCAGCTCCGGCTGCCGTGGCGGGCCGACTTCAACGCGCTCGGTTACGTGATGGCCGGCTCCGGCACCGTCGGCACCGGCAAGCGACCAGTCCGCACCGGCCAGCTGACCGTGTTCGGTCCGGGTGACGTCCTCACCTTCGAGGCCAGCCAGCGCGCCGACGGGCCCAGCGAGGGCATGGAGCTGCTGGTGCTCGGCGGCCAGCCGATCCGGGAGCCGGTAGCGGCCTACGGCCCGTTCGTCATGAACACCAGGGCCGAGCTGGTCCAGGCGTTCGAGGACTACCAGGCCGGCCGCCTCGGGTCGATCCCGGCCCGGCGGACCGAGATCCCCGAGGAACCGCACCCCGGCCACGACGTCCTCTGACGGTCAGGATCGGCGCACTTCGAAGGTGAAGCAGCCGAACTCGACCGCCCTGGCGTGCACGACGGCCACTCGCGGGTCGGTGAACACCTCGTCGAGGACACGGCCGGCGTCCTCGATGGACCCCAGTTCCCCGGCCTCGGTCAGCCGGCCGCCCAGGATCGAACCATCGGCGGAATAGGCGCGGAACATCCGGCACGAGCCCAGGTACGCCACCGGGAAGCCGCAAACCGCCGGGCCGCCGCAGTCGCGGGGGTGGATAAAGACCGGGCCTAGTTCGTCGTAGGGGCCAGGATCGGCGCCGGTCTCGGCCGTCCACCGGCGCAGCGGTGCGTAGCTGACCAGCGCGATCTGCTCCCCTGGGGCACTCGAGGACAGGCAGCAGCGCAGCGGGCTGCCGCCGCCGGAGTCCGTGACCAGACGCGGCGGATTCCCGGCGTCGTCGGCGGTTCGCAGTTCGGCGAGGGCGTCCGCGGAAATCGGGCGGACCTGCCATGTCCTGGTGTTCTGGATCGTGGTCATGGTCTTCAGCCTGCCGCCCCGGCCGCCGAAAAGCTGGCAGGAATGCGACATCACGATGCGGCCGGAGACTCCCAGAGACGGCGCAGCGCGCCCCGTACGACCTGCGGGTCGGTCGTGGTCCAGAACGGTGGCAGGGAGGATCGCAGGAACCCCGCATAGCGGGCCGTGCTCAGCCGCGGGTCGAGCACGGCGACCACCCCCCGGTCGGTCATCGTGCGCAGCAGCCGGCCAGACCCCTGGGCCAGCAGCAGCGCGGCCTGGGTGGCGGCGACCGACATGAAGCCGTTGCCGCCGTGGGCCGCGACCGCTCGCTGGCGGGCGGAGGCCAGCGGGTCGTCCGGCCGCGGGAACGGGATCCGGTCGATCACCACCAGCCGCAGTGACGGGCCAGGCACGTCGACGCCCTGCCAGAGCGACAGCGTTCCGAACAAGCAGGTCGGCTCGTCCGCCGCGAACTGGCTGATCAGCTGGGCGGTCTGGTCCTCGCCCTGGCACAGTAGCGGCACGCCCAGCTTGTCGCGGAGCTCGTCAGCCGCCTGCCGAGCCGCCCGCATCGAGGAGAACAGCCCGAGCGTGCCGCCGCCGGCCGCCTCGATCAGCTCGCGGATCTCGTCCAGGTACGACGCGGCCAGGCCGTCCCGCCCAGGCGGCGGGAGGTGCCTGGCGATGTACAGGATGCCGCTGCGCGGATGGTCGAACGGCGACCCGACGTCCAGTCCCGACCAGGCCAGCGTGTGCCTGGGCTGGTCGCCGTCGCACGCATCCTCGGCCGGTTCCTTTTCCGGTACCGCGGCCTCGGGGACCTCGGTCCCGCTGGCCAGTCCCCACTGCCGGGCCAGCGGCTCGAACGAACCGCCGAGCACGAGCGTCGCCGAGGTCAGCACCGTGGTCCGGCGGCCGAACAGCCGGCTGGCCAGCAGACCGCCGACCCGCAGCGGGGCGACGCGCAGCGTCGGCGGCCGGTTCGACTCTTCGCTGGCCGGCCGGTCCATCCAGACCACGTCGGTCCGCTCGGCGATGGGTGGCTCGAACGCCTCCAGCATCCGCTCGGCCGCGTCGCCGACCTCCCCGATCGCGGCCAGCGCGGCCCGCCGGGCGACCGCCCGCTCCGGCTCCTCCTCGCTGGCCTTGGCGGTCGAGCGGAACTCGGCCGCGCAGCCGGCCGCGGCGTCCCTGACCGAGGCCAGCGTCGCCGCGAGGGCCTCGTCGAGCATGTCCAGGCGGCCGGCCGGGATCTCGGCCAGCGCCGACTCGGCGCCGGCCCCGGCGTCCCGCAACCGGTCGATCGCCTTGTCGTCGATCATCCGGCCGCACCGCCGGGCGGCCGTCTCGACCGCGGCCGCCGACAGCTCGTCCGAGGCGACCGAGGTCACCCGGTCGACCAGGTCATGCGCCTCGTCGATGATCACGACGTCGTGCTCGGGGAAGATCTCGTAATCCTCGAGCGCGTCGATCGCGAGCAGCGCGTGGTTGGTCACGACGATGTCCGCCTGGCCGGCTTCTTCCCTGGCCAGCTCGGCGAAGCACTGCGAGCCGAACGGGCAGCGCTGCACCCCGACGCATTCCCTGGCGCTGACCGAGACCTGCCGCCAGGCCTGCTCGCTGACGCCAGGCACGATCTCGTCGCGGTCGCCGGTCTTGGTGCTCTCGGCCCATTCGTGCAGCCGCTGGACCTGGCGGCCGGTGGCCGACACCATGGCCGGATCGAACAGGGCCTCGCCCTCGCCCTCGGCCGGCCCGCCGCGCAGCCGCTGCAGGCACAGGTAGTTCCGGCGCCCCTTCAAGATCGCGAAGACCGGCTCCCGGCCGAGCAGCGGGGCGATCGTGGCGGCCAGCCTCGGCAGGTCCCGGTCGACGAGCTGGCGCTGCAGCGCGATCGTGGCGGTCGACACCACGACCGTCGCACCCCGCTCGACCGCGTGCCTGGCCGCCGGGACCAGGTAGGCCAGCGACTTGCCGGTCCCGGTGCCAGCCTGGACCGCGAGGTGTTCTCCCGACTCGATCGAGGCCTGGACTGCCTTGGCCATGGCGACCTGGCCAGGCCGCTCGGCCCCGCCGATACCGGCCACCGCGGCGGCCAGCAGCACGGCGATGTCGGTCTCAGAATCGGGGGGCATGGCTGCCAACGCTACCGCGTACCTGACCGCCGCCCGGGACCTAGCTGGTGATGTCGGCCCGCTCCATCCTGGTCCAGGCGACGGCCAGGAAGATCACCGCATACACGGCGAACGAGGCCAGCCCGTGCAGCACGTTGGCCCACGCGATCGGGTTCCGCAGCAGCGCGTCGAACGCCAGCCAGAAATGGGTCGGCAGGTACGGATGGATGACCGCGACCTGGGACACCGCGTCCAGGATCTGGCTCACGATCACGATCACCAGGACCGCCGCCATCACCGCTATGGCGTGCTGGGTGAACGTCGACAGCGCGAGCCCGATAGCGCCCAGCGCGGCCAGCGCGGCCACCACGTAGATCACGATCATGGCCAGCCGGACGAGGCCGGCCGCGAGCGAGATCGTGTCGCCGGACAGCAGCGTGACTGGCCCGATCGGGAACAGCACCGCGCCCAGCACCAGCGAGAGCGCGGCGATCAGCAGGTACGCGGCCAGGCAGAACACCACGATCGCGAGGTACTTGGTCAGCAGCAGCCTGATCCGCCCGGCCGGGACGGTGAGCAGGGTCCGCAGGGTCCCGAGCCCGGCCTCGCCCGCTACAGAATCGCCTGAGACCACGGCGACGGCAAGCGGCACAACGACCGGCAACAAGACATAAATCGTAAACAAGGAGAGGAACACCCCGTTGTCGGCAATCTGGCCGACGAACACGCTGGGTCCACCGCCGCCGCCCGCACCCGGTGGCGGGGTGTTGATGCGCAGCACGATCCCCAGGAAGACCGGGGCCGCGGCCAGCAGGCCCAGCAGGGCCAGGTTCCGCGGCCGCCGGAAGATGATCCGCAGTTCCGAGCGGAACAGCCGGAACCAGTGCCGGACCGGCGCGGCCGGGCCCGGCGTCACTGCGGACGGCGCGGGCTGGGCCGGCCCCGAGGCGACCGCCTGGCTAGCCGTTGACATCGAAGCCTTCCCCGGTCAGGGCAACGAACAGGTCTTCCAGGCTGGGCCGCACGGTCTCCAGGCCCGCGACCGGCACGCCCGCGCCGACGAGCTCGGCGTTGACCTTCTCGGGTGCGTGGCCGCCGAGCGGCGCCGTAACCTGCCCCTGGCCGGCCATAATGTCGGCCAGGCCGAGCGTCCGCAGTACCTGCGCGGCCGTCGCCTCGTCGCTGGTCCTGATCAGGATCCGCGGCTCGCCGCGGCCGCGCAACTCGCCCAGCGGGCCCTGGAACACCAGCTTGCCGGTACTCATCACGCCGACGTAGGTGCAGATCTGCTCGACCTCGGCCAGCAGGTGGGAGGAGACGAAGACCGTTGTTCCCCCGGCCGCGATCTGCTTGACCAGCGACCGGATCTCCCTGGTTCCCTGCGGGTCGAGACCGTTGGTCGGCTCGTCCAGGATCATCAGGTCGCGCGGCCTGAGCAGGCCGGCCGCGATGCCGAGCCGCTGCTTCATGCCGAGCGAGTAGGCCCGGTACTTCTTGTCCGCCGCGGCCAGCAGCCCGACCTGGTCGAGCGCGTGGTCGATCCTGGCCGCCGCGGTGGCCAGATCGGCCGTCGGGTCGGCCGCGTCGCACCGGGTCAGGTTCTGGCGGCCGGTCAGGAACGGATAGAACGCCGGGCCCTCGACGAGGGCCCCGACCCTCGGCAGCACGGTGTCGAGCCCGCTATCCGCCTCGGTCCCGAGCAGCCGGAACGAGCCGCCGGTCGGATGCACGAGGCCAAGCAGCATCCGGATCGTGGTCGTCTTGCCCGACCCGTTCGGGCCGAGAAAGCCGTAGACGCTGCCTGGCGGCACGGCCAGGTCGATGTGGTCCACGGCCAGCTGTCCGCTGCGGAACCGCATGGCCAGCCCGCTGGTCTCGATGGCCAGGCCGGCCCCGACCGGGCTGACCAGGCCAGGGTCAGGATCGGCCGTCAGCCCGGGACCGGCCAGCGTCACTTGACCTTCGCCGCGTCGGCGTACAGCACGGCCGGGGTGACCGCCCCGATCAGCACCTGGCCCTTGCTGGTGATCAGCACAGAGACCAGGCTGGTGCGGAGCAGCCGGCCTGAGCCCCAGGACCCGTGCACCGGCTTGGCCACCTTGAGCAGCGCCGCCAGGACCGCCAGGTTGTTACCGGCCGGACCGGAGATGCCCGCTGGCAGGCCGTGCAGGCCGCCCGGGATCGCGAGGACGGACAGCCAGCCGGTGCCGAACGTCTGCGCGCCGGCCAGCGGCCCGCGGCCGTGCATGGCACCCGGCGGGTAGCCGGACCAGCCGTGGTGCAGGCCCGCCTTCGAGGGAACCCGGGCGACCTGCGGATGCATGATCCGCACGTGGGCGCCGGGCGGCGGGGTGAAGGCGAAGTTCGACATGGCCGGCCGGGCGAAGGTCAGCGAGGTGTAGCCGACGGCCAGGGCCGGGCTGGACGCGCCGCGGGCGTAAATCTGGACGCTGAGCGGCAGGTGAGTCTTGGCGTCGATCGCGATCAGGATCCGCCCGACCAGTGACTGGCTGGTCTTGGGAGCAATCGCGAGCTGGTAGGCGTTCCGCCCGGCGACGGTCGTCGTGCCGGGGATGGTGACCCGGGTGGTCGGCCCGGCCAGCGCGAGCGCCTTCCTGGCCGCCTGCAGCGGCGACAGCTTGGCCCAGTCAGGCCCAGCGGTCGCGCCCGGTCCCGGCTTCACCGGGCCGTGCCCCGTCAGAACCGGGTGACCGGGCAGCACGATCTTGGTGGCCTTCTGGCCCTGGCTGTCCCATAGCCAGACCTGGCTGCCGTTGACCCGCAGGTCAGTCTCACCGAACGAGACCGGCAGTGCGACGCGCAGGTGCCTCGGACCGGCCGACCAGACCTGTATGGTGTGCGTGCCCGAGATCAGCGAGGTGGGCGACAGCGGCGACGAGGACGACAGGCCGCCGATCGAGGGCAGCGAAGGGAAGCCCAGGTTCGCGGTCTCGGTCAGCGTCGCCGAGAAGGCCTGCGGCATCGTCGCCTGCCGGAGCGAGGCGATCAGCTGCGCGGGCGTCTGCCTGGGCAGAACCGGCGCAGCCGCGCTGGCCAGCACGGTTCCGGCCGCCACGCCGCCGGCCACGATCACTGCCCCGGCGGGCAGGGCCCATCGGGGCCTGAGGCTGAGTCGGCGTCGCCGTACCATCACGTACCTCCCGCGCAACCGGGACGATCCGGCCCGGCTGCACTTCGCAGCATACCCAGCGCCGCATAGGCGGCACCGGTCGGCGAATCGCTACCGCACGATGGGTGGCCACAGGTTGTGATGGGCGGCGATCGGGTCGCCCGGCCATTCGTGCATCGCGGTCAGATTGTCTTTCGCCTGGTAGCGGTGCGCGGCTGGTCCCCGGGAAAAGGCCGTCAGCACATTCACCGCTACTTTCCTGGTGAAACGCGCGTCGCCGGGCACCAGTTCCCGGCCGTACGGCGCCGCCAGCGACTCGACCCACCGCATCGTGCCGGTATTGAAGACACCGGCCCCGCCCGCGTGGGTGTAGTAGGCCGAGTCGGCGTAGCTGTGCACGCCGCGGCAGGTCAACGGCGAATGGGCGAGGACCTCGATCGGCCTGGGCACCGGGTACCGCGGATTGACCCGGTCGTACTCGTCACCGACCAGGCCTTTGAACCGGGTCCCGGCCCGCGCGCCGGTGCCGGCGAAGACCCAGGACTCCGGGCTGATCACGACGTAGTCGGCGGTCACCGGGTTCGACTCGTACAGCGTGCCGGTCAGCGACGACTCGGGGTCGCGGTGCGGCGGCTCCCGCCAGTCGCTCGTCACCAGGGCGTTGTCCTTGCCGTACATCGGGTCCTGGGTGTAGCTGGTCTTGTAACAGATGACCAGCCGTTCGGGGCCGCCGAGCTTGGCCGGTGCCATCCTGACCCGGCGGAACATCGCGTTCGCGCCGAAGAACGCGACGTTCACCCCGGCGTTCCTGGCCGCGGTGACGTGCGCGCGCTCGGCCGGCGACCAGTACTCGTCGTGGCCCATCGAAATCAGCGCGGCCGCCCCGTGCAGCAGGTCAGGCTCGCGGTCCAGGTCCGTGCTGGTGACGTAGCCGAGCGGGAGGCCGAGTTTCTCGGCCAGGTTGATCAGCTTGCGCTCGAACACCAGGAACTCGTTGGCGCCCTTCCCGTCGTACGGGCGGTCCAGGCTGACCGCGAAGGACCGGTCGTTGTAACCCCGCGGGCCCGTGTAGAGGTCGTAACCGCCCCAGGTGTTGTAGGCCTGCCAGGTGGCCACCGCGTTCTTCAGCACTACCTTGCCGGCCGTGCTGTCCGACCTGATCGTCAGCGGGACGTACCGCTGGGCGCCCGACCGGGCGTCCAGCCTGAGCAGGTACGTCCCTTCCGGCCAGTCATCGGTCCGCAGGGTCAGGGAGGGTTCCCAGGCACAGCTCACCGTCCTGGTCGCGGCCGAGACCGTAAAGTGCCGCTGGACGTGGCCGCGCACCCAGCCCGAGTGCCAGACCCGCCGGGCCAGCAACCCGCCGTACCAGCCCATCCGCAGCGCCGTGACCCGGAACTCGCGGGCGGTGGTCGAGACGTACAAGGTGACCGGCTCGCCCCGGCG
Organism: Streptosporangiaceae bacterium; assembly: GCA_036391235.1. GTDB lineage: Bacteria > Actinomycetota > Actinomycetes > Streptosporangiales > Streptosporangiaceae > Chersky-822. The sequence goes on along the minus strand of DASWAH010000416.1, from coordinate 11,318 downwards.
GGCGCTGGCCTGACCGGTGAAGCCCTGCACCTCGCCCGGCGCCCCCGTGTGCCTGATCCACCAGTGCCGTTCCCCCGGCCTGGCGTTCTCCGCCTTGATGCCGGTCATCCTGGCTACGCTGGCGTGCGGCGCCGGATGGCCGGGACGGCTGTTCGCCGGCGCCGAGCTGGTGCAGCCCGCCACCGCGCCGGCCGTGGCGGCCCCGGCGGCACCGAGGAAGCCGCGCCTGGTCAGCTTCTCTGTCTCGCCCATGGCTACAGGATGGCCCAGCCGGCCGGCCGGTTCGGCCTGTCCGCCGGCATCGGCGGAACTAGGACGCAGTGCGAAAAATGTCGCCCGAGGTCAGCCCAGGACCGAGTCGAGCGCGGCCCCGAACCGGTCTTCCCACCCGGCCAGCGACCGGGTCGGGCCGTCCGTGGCCTGGCCGGTGCGCTCCAGCGTGGCCAGAGCCGAGGCCACCACCTCGATCGGGCGCTTGGAGGCCACCGAGGCGTCGCCGAGCTCCAGTTCGTAAAGCAGGTCGTCGCGGCCATGCCCTTGCACCAGGTCGAGCAGCAGCAAGGGCCGCCCGACCGTGCGGGCCTCCATGCACAGGCCGCCCGGCGTGGTGATGACCAGGTCGGCCGCGGCCATCAGCTCCGGCATCCGGTCGGTGAACCCGAAGGCCAGCACGCCGGGGCGGCGTTGGCCCAGCGCTACGAGCTTGCGCTCGAGCCCGATGTTGTAGCCCGCCACGGCCAGCACGTACAGGCCGGCCCCGGCTAGCGCGGAGGCGATCTCGGTCAGCGGCCCGCGGCCACGGCTGCCCGCGGCGAGCAGTACGCACTTGCGGTTCTCCGGCACGCCGAGGCCGATTCTGGCCGTGCGCTGGACCGGCGGCCGGTAGAACTCGTGCCGCACCGCGGGCGGCATGACCTGGACCTTGGCTCCTGGCATGAACCGGTGCACGGCCGGCTCGCCCGCCGCCGACCTGACCAGGTACAGGTCGACGTTCGGCTGGATCCAGAGCCGGTGCGGCGACGCTTCCGTGCAGAACACCACGTGCCGCAGGCCCGGGTACCGGGGTGCGACCGCGCTGACGGCCGACGCGGCGGCCGGGCTCAGCGACAGGACCAGATCCACCGGGTGCCGGTCGAGCTGGTCACGCAACCCGGGCACCAGCCGCATCTTGGTCACGGTGTCGGTGTGCCGCGCGAGCTGCCCGCCGGTACGCAGGACCGCGTAGTGGAAGGCGTCGTGCAGCCCGGGAATCGCCAGGACCCGGCGCACCCCGGCCTCGGCCATCTGACCCCACCCGTGCCCTGGCCCGTGGCCGTGCCCGTGGTTCTGGCCGCCCGCCCAGGTTGCGGCCAGCGTGGAGGTCGACCAGCCGAGTGCTTCGAGCGTGGTCGCGCAGGCGCCAGCCGTGGCCTGCCGGCCCGCACTGCTCGATCCGGGCACCAGCAGTGCCCGGCGCCGTGGCCAGCCCACCGACTCTGTCCTCCCCCTCCCGAGCACCGGGCAGGCAGACCCGGTCCACGGTCCCGCCATCGCGCCCATCTGGTGCACGCGACGCTAATGCACCATAGCGAATCTTCGTGCAATTTCACTAGCTGCGGATTCTGCGGTTCTGAGGCGCGCCGAAATTTCCGCGCTAAATGTCATAAATACGCGTGATGCCGACGCCACGGACGCGAGCGAGGCGCGGTGCGGCAGGCGTGACGAGGCCGCATCTCGGGCATCATGCTTGCGGTGGCCGAGGGTCTGGGTTCGCGCAATGAGGCGCGTCAGGTCCGCGCCACCAGGCACGATGCGGGCGAAGCCGGAACGACAGGCGATCCTCAGCGTGCCTTCAGGTAGCGTCCAGGATGCTGGGGCTTACTGGTCTGTAACGGGCCCGGGCGGAATCGGGCTCGTGACGCAGCGTCGCCCGAGCTGCCCGGCATGCCGCGGCCGGGGAGCTCGGGCGCGTTGGCGCTGCGGGCGAGCACGGCGGCCCGATCGGAGCGGGAGCACCGGGCAGTACGCTGGCACCGGTCGAAGGATAGGTGGAGATGCAGGACGAGCAGGGCAGCGAGAGCCAGGGGCCCGAGGGCGCCGGCTTCGAGCAGGAGAGCACGGGACATGCGGACAGCCAGCCGGACCCCGCGAGCCCCTGGTCGGCCCAGCCTTCGGCCGCCCACCCCGGGCCAGCCCAGCCATCGCCAGCCCAGCCATCGCCAGCCCAGCCCGGGCCAGCACAGCCGAACTTCTCCCAGACCGCTCCGAGCGGCGGTCCGCCAGGGTACGGCCAGCCCGGCTACGGCCAGCCCGGCTACGGCCTAGGCGGCTACGGGCAGCCATACGGGCAGGGCGGCTACTATCCGCAGCCCGGCACCAGGTCACGGCGCCGCCGCACCCTGCTGACCTACATCACCGTCGCGGTCGTGGCCGCGGCGGCCGGAGCCGGGCTGACCGGCTACGCGCTGCACAGCAGCTCCAGCTCTTCGTCGGCCAGCGGACCGCCGTCCGGCGGCGGGCCAACCGGGCCCGGCAACGGCGGCGCCCTGCCCGGCACCGGCCTGCCCGGTAGCGGCACCGGCACGGGCAGTGCCGGAGTCAGCGCCTCGACTAAGCGCGCCGTGGTCTCCGCGGTCAAGCCTGGCCTGGTCGACATCTCGAGCAACCTCGGCTACCAGGGCAGCCAGGCCGCCGCGACCGGCATGGTGATCAGCAGCAACGGCCTGGTCCTGACCAACAACCACGTCATCACCGACACCACGCAGCTGTACGCCAAGGTGCTGGCCACCGGCAAGCGCTACCCGGCCAAATGGCTCGGCTACGACGCCACCGACGACGTCGCCGTGATCAAGCTGGTCGGCGCGACGAACCTTCGGACGGTCCCGCTCGGCAACTCCGGCACGGTCAAGCTGGGCGACCGGGTGATCGCCATCGGCAACGCCTACGGGGCAGGAACCTTCCCCGCGGTCGCCGGCACCATCACCGGGCTGAACCGGACGATCACCGCGAGCGACAGCGGCGCGGCGACCAAGGAAACGCTGCACGGCATGTTCCAGACCAATGCCGGGATCGTCCAGGGCGACTCGGGCGGCCCCCTGGCCACCACGGCCGGCAAGGTCATCGGCATGGACACGGCCGCGGCGACCGGCAGCTTCGGCAGCACGACCCAGAGCGTCGGGTTCGCCATCCCGATCAACAAGGCACTCGCGATCGCCCGGCAGATCATCGCGGGCAAGTCGAGCGCGCGGGTCCAGATCGGCTCGACCGGCTTCATGGGCGTCCTCGTCCCGGCCGGCGCGGCCAGCCAGGCATCGAGCCCGCAGCAGCAGCGGAGCCGCCAGCTCAAGCAGGACCAGGGCACCTCAGGGTTCCCCGTGCAGCCCTCGCAGCCCTCGTGCCTGCCGAATCAGCAGAGTGCTGGAGTTCCTTCTAAGGTTGCTCCGGTTTCGAGCGGCGCGCTGATCATCGGGGAATTGTGCGGCACGCCAGCCGACAAGGCCGGGATCGTCGCCGGCGACGTGATCACCTCGGTCGGCGGGAGGACGATCTCCTCACCCAAGCAGCTGACCAGCGTGATGCTCGGGTTCCGGCCCGGCAACTCGGTCAAGGTGACCTGGGTCGACGTGTCCGGCGGCACCCACACCCAGCTGCTCGACCTGGTCCAGGCCCCGCCGAGGTAAGCCCGGTCAGCCCGCGAGCCAGGCCCGCATCCGCTGCTCGCACGCGGCGATCGCGTCCAGCGGCACGTGCTCGCCCCGCGAGTGGGCCAGCGTCGGGTCGCCGGGGCCGTAGTTCACGGCCGGGATGCCGAGCGCGGCGAACCTGGCGACGTCGGTCCAGCCGAGCTTGGCCCTGGGCGTTCCGCCGACCGCGCCGATAAAGGACGCGGCGGCCGGGCTGCCCAGGCCGGGGCGGGCACCCGCGGCGACGTCGGTGATCGTGACGTCCCATGGCGAGAACTCCCCGCGCACGTGATCGGCCGCCTCCCCGGCATCGCGGTCCGGGGCGAACCGGTAGTTCACCGTGACCACGCACTCATCGGGGATGACGTTGCCGGCCACCCCGCCGCGGATGCCGACGGCGTTCAGGCCTTCCCGGTAGGTCAGGCCATCGACCTCGGGCTGCCTGGGCTCGTACCGGCGCAGCACGTCGAGGATGCCGGCCGCGTCGTGGATGGCGTTGCGGCCCATCCAGGCCCTGGCGCTGTGGGCGCGCTCACCCCGGGCGGTGATCTCGGCCCGCAGCGTCCCCTGGCAGCCGCCTTCGACCACCCCGCCGGTCGGCTCGAGCAGGATCGCGAAATCGGCGGTCAGCTCGGCCGGACGGGTCCGGCTCAGCCTGAGCAGCCCGTTCCGCTCGGACTCCACTTCCTCGCAGTCGTAGAACACGTAGGTGACGTCGGTCTTCGGCGCCGGAACGCCCGCCGCCAGCACTAGCTGCACGGCCACGCCCGACTTCATGTCGCAGCTGCCGCAGCCGTACAGCAGGCCGCCGTCGACCTTGGACGGCAGGTTGCCGGCCACCGGCACGGTGTCGATGTGCCCGGCCAGCACGACCCGCTGGGGCCGGCCCAGGTCGGTTCTGGCCACGACCGCGTTACCGTCGCGGGTCACGGTCAGGTGCGGCAGATCGCGGAGGGCGGCCTCGATGTCATCGGCCAGTCCGGCCTCGTTGCCGCTGACGGACTCGGTGTCGACCAGGCGCGCGGTCAGGTCGGCCGCGCTGAGGGAGAGGTCTAGGGTCACCCGGGCAGCTTAGCCGCGGGCACCGCAAGGCTCTCGTTCCAGGATTCGAGCATCTCGAGCGCGACCAGGTCAGGCCGCTTGGGCTGGACGCCGTCGCCGCTGGAGACCCCGTGCAGCCGCCGGCTGATGTACGGCGCGGCGTGCTCGCACACCCATTCCACGTCGGCTCGCCGGGCCCCGAGCCAGCTGACCGCCTGCCCGGCCCGCCCCGGCCTGGCGGCCGGGAGGGCGAGCGGAGCCCGCCAGTCCTGGGTCACCGGCAGGCCGGCCGCCTCGCAGGCCAGCAGGGCGACCCGGCGGTGCCCGTCCGGGGTGAGATGCAGCCGGTCCGGGGTCCACAGCCGCCGGTCGGTCAGCACCCGCATCGTCCACAGGTCAGCCAGCAGGCAGCCGTGCCGGCTCGCTATCTCGCGGATGTGCATGGTCAGGACGGCCGACTTGCCCCTGATCAGCCGGAGAACGGGGAACGCCTTGGGATCGAACCCGGTGAAGACCATCACCTGGGCCCCGGTCGCCCGCAAGGCGGTGACCGCAGTCTCGAAGGTGACGGCCAGGTCGTCAGGATCGGTTCTCGGCCGCAGCAGGTCGTTACCGCCCGCGGCCAGGCTGACCAGGTCGGGGTTCATCGCGACGGCCGCGGGCACCTGCTCGGCCAGCACCTCGCCGAGCAGTTTGCCCCTGATCGCCAGGTTCGCGTAGCGCAGGCCGGGCCGCCGCGCGGCCAGATGCCCGGCGAACCGGTCGGCCCAGCCGCGGCAGGTCCCGTCGGCGTTCAGGTCACCGACCCCTTCGGTGAAGCTGTCGCCGAGCGCGGCGTACGACCCGGCCGGCGCCCGCCGAGGCGCTGTCATCCCGTCTCCCACATCTGCTACTCCAGTCCGCGGACCGGAGCGTTATTCCCGCCTGCTCAGCTTCCAAATACTGTGACGCACGTGACTGACGTGCCGAACGAGCCCACCCGGCGGCCCGCCAGCGGCGATGAGTCTCTGCAAAGAAGTTAGGCAGGACGCCGCATGGGGTGCGTTAGGGATCACCTCAGACCTGCATGGACGTCGTTAGCGGGCCGTTAGGTCCCCAGATCGGGCGGTTGACTACATCGGTAGCCGCGCGCCTGAAGGGGGCGTCATGCAAGACCTCGCGTTCATCGGCCTGACCTTCGCGGTCTTCGCCGTGCTGTTCCTGCTGGTGAAGGGGGTCGAGCGGTTTTGAGTGCCAGTGACTGGCTGGGCCTGATCGTCACGCTCGGCCTGACCGTCTACCTGTTCCTCGCCCTCGTCCTGCCCGAGAGGTTCTGATGTCTGTCGCATCTGCGGGCTGGCTCCAGGCCGGCTTGCTTGTCGCCGCCCTTGCGGTGTGCTACGTGCCGCTTGGCAACTACATCGCGCGTATCTTCACCACGGACAAGGACTGGCGGGTCGAGCGCGGCATTTACAGGCTGATCGGCGTCGATTCGAAGGCCGACCAGCGATGGCCGGTCTACGCCCGCAGCCTGCTGGCGTTCTCCGCGGTCTGCGTGCTGCTGCTGTACGCGATGGAGCGGTTGCAGCACTACTTGCTTTTCTCGCTCGGGCTGCCGAACGTGCCGCCCGCGCTCGCGTGGAACACCGCGGCCTCGTTCGTGACCAATACGAACTGGCAGAACTACTCAGGCGAAACCACGATGGGCTACCTCGTCCAGATGAGCGGGCTGGCCGTGCAGAACTTCGTCTCCGCTGGCGTCGGCCTGGTCGTCGCGATCGCGCTCATCCGCGGGTTCACCAGGTCGAAGACCGACCGGCTCGGCAACTTCTGGGTCGACCTGACCCGCTCGATCACGCGGCTCTTGATCCCGCTGTCGATCGTCGGCGCGCTGATCCTGATGGCGGCCGGCGTGATCGACAACTTCCACGCCAACCAGGTCGTCACTACGATCGCCCACGGACACCAGACGATTACTGGCGGCCCGGTGGCCTCGCAGGAGTCGATCAAGGAGATGGGCAACAACGGCGGTGGCTTCTACAACGCCAACTCGGCCCACCCGTTCGAGAGCCCGAACGCGTTCACGAACCTGTTCGAGGTCTTCCTGCTGCTGCTGATCCCGTTCAGCCTGCCCCGGACGTTCGGAAAGATGGTCGGCGACAACCGGCAGGGTTATGTTCTCGTCGCGGTCATGGCCATCTTGTGGCTGGCTGCCGTCGGCGGCATCAGCTTCTTCGAGGCCCAGGGCTCGGGTCTCGCACCGCATCTCGCCCATGGCGCCATGGAGGGCAAGAACGTCCTCACCGGCACCCCTGGCTGCTCGGTGTTCGCGGCGTCGACCACGGTGACCTCCACCGGAGCGGTGAGCTGCTTCCACGACTCGCTGACGCCGTTCGGCGGCGGGATCGCGGTATTCGACATGGCGCTCGGTGAGGTCGTACCGGGCGGCATCGGGGCCGGAATGTACGGCCTCCTGGTGCTCGCCATCGTCACCGTCTTCGTGGGCGGGCTTATGGTCGGCCGGACCCCTGAGTACATCGGCAAGAAGATCAGGCCCACCGAGATGAAGTACGCGGCGCTGTACTTCCTGACCACGCCCCTGTTCGTGCTGGCCGCGGTCGGGCTCTCGATCGGCATGAAGACGCCCCAGGCCTCGATACTCAATCCTGGCCCGCACGGACTGACCGAGGTGCTTTACGCATTCACCTCGATGGCCAACAACAATGGCTCGGCGTTCGCCGGCCTGACCACCAATACCGACTGGTACAACACGGTTGGCGGGATCGTGATGCTGATGGCCAGGTTCGCGCCCGAGGTCTTCGCGCTCGGACTGGCCGGATCGCTAGCCAGGCAGCAGCCGGTGCCGGCCAGCGCCGGCACCCTCGAGACGCACAAGCCGCTCTTCGTCGGCCTGCTCGTCTCGGTCATTCTCATCCTGGTCGGGCTGACCTACTTCCCCGCCCTTGCGCTTGGCCCATTTGCCGAAGGCCTCCACTGAAATGAGCGGCTCAGACATGTCGGTAATCACCAACCAGCGCCCGGCGAAGCCGGGCGGCAAGCAGCCAGGACGGCCTGGCACCCAGCGCGGGGGCGGCCTGCTCGACCCGAAGATGCTGTGGACGTCCCTGCCGCAGGCGTTCAGGAAGCTGGACCCCAGGGTCCAGGTCAAGAACCCGGTCATGTTCGTGGTCGAGATCGGTGCCGCCCTGACCACGTACACCGCGATTACCAACCCCACGATCTTCAACTGGACGATCGTGGCCTGGCTGTGGCTAACGGTCGTGTTCGCCAACCTGGCCGAGGCGGTCGCCGAAGGCCGGGGCAAGGCTCAAGCCGAGACCCTGCGCCGGACCAAGCGCGAGACCATGGCCCGCCGCCTGATCAGCTGGCAACCAGGACAGGCCCAGATCAGGGTCGAAGACGTCCCGGGGACGCAGCTCACACTGGGTGACCACGTGGTGGTCGAAGCGGGCGAGGTCATCCCCGGCGACGGCGATGTGGTCGAGGGCGTCGCCTCGGTCGACGAGTCGGCCATTACCGGGGAGTCCGCCCCGGTCATCAGGGAATCGGGCGGCGACCGGTCGGCGGTCACCGGCGGTACCCGGGTGCTGTCCGACCGGATCGTCGTGCGGATCACCTCGAAGCCCGGCGAGACGTTCATCGACCGGATGATTGCCCTGGTCGAGGGGGCCAAGCGGCAGAAGACGCCGAACGAGATCGCCCTGAACATCCTGCTCGCCTCGCTGACCATCATCTTCGTCCTGGCCGTGTCGACGCTGGAACCGATGGCCTACTACTCCAGGGCGCCGCAGTCCCTAGTCATCCTGGTCGCCTTGCTGGTCGCGCTGATCCCGACCACGATCGGCGCGCTGCTGTCCGCCATCGGGATCGCAGGAATGGACAGGCTGGTGCAGCGCAACGTCCTGGCCATGTCCGGCCGCGCGGTCGAGGCCGCCGGAGACGTCAACACGCTGCTGCTCGACAAGACCGGCACGATCACGATCGGCAATCGCCAGGCCAGTGAGTTCCTGCCAGTCAGCGGCGTCACCGAGGCCGAGCTCGCCGATGCCGCCCAGCTGTCGTCGATGGCGGACTACACGCCTGAGGGACGCTCGATTGCAGTGCTGGCTAAGGAGCGCTACGGACTGCGCGAGCGGCAGGAAGGCGAGCTAGCCGACGCGGAGTTCGTCGAGTTCACCGCGCAGACCAGGATGAGCGGCATCGACCTGGCCGGCGGACGCCAGGTCCGCAAAGGCGCGTCCAGCGCGGTGCGGGAATGGATCAGGCAGTCAGGCGGCACGCCGACTGATGACCTCGGTCAGGTCGTCGACGGCATCTCTTCAGCGGGCGGAACCCCACTCGTCGTCGCCGAGAGGTACGGGGACGGCTTGGGCGGAGGGCAGACGGCCCGGGCACTCGGCGTGATCCACCTGAAGGACATCGTGAAGGAGGGCATCGGCGAGCGGTTCGCGGAGATGCGCAAGATGGGCATCAGGACCGTCATGATCACCGGTGACAACCCGCTGACGGCGAAGGCTATCGCGGACGAGTCGGGCGTGGACGACTTCCTCGCCGAGGCCACGCCAGAGGACAAGATGGCTCTGATCCGCAAGGAGCAGGAGGGCGGCAGGCTCGTCGCCATGACCGGCGACGGGACCAACGACGCGCCGGCCCTCGCGCAGGCCGACGTCGGCGTGGCCATGAACACGGGTACCTCGGCCGCCAAGGAGGCCGGGAACATGGTCGACCTGGACTCCAACCCCACGAAACTCATCGAGATCGTGGAGATCGGAAAGCAGCTGCTGATCACCAGGGGCGCGCTGACGACGTTCTCGATCGCCAACGACGTCGCCAAGTTCTTCGCGATCATCCCGGCCATGTTCGCGAGCGTCTATCCCGGCCTGGACAAGCTCAACATCATGCGCTTGCACAGCCCGGAGTCGGCGATCACCTCGGCGATCATCTTCAACGCCCTGATCATCGTGGCGCTGATACCGCTCGCCCTGCGGGGCGTGCGTTACCGGCCCTCGTCGGCCGCGGCCATGCTCCGCCGGAACCTGTGGATCTACGGTGTCGGCGGTCTCATCATCCCGTTCATCGGGATCAAGCTCATCGACCTCATCGTCTATCACATCCCCGGATTCGGCGGTTGATCCAGATGTCTCACCTTCCCTCGTCGGTTCGCCAGCTGCTGGCCGCGGTGCGCGGCTGGGTCGTGTTCACCGTGATCTGCGGGCTGCTCTATCCGCTCGTCGTCTTCGGCATCGGCCAGGTGGCGTTCCGTCATCAGGCCAACGGCTCGCTGGTCAGCTACCACGGCCGGGTCGTGGGGTCGAGCCTGCTGTGCCAGGAGTTCACCGATGCGAAGGGCAGGCCCCTGCCGCAGTACTTCCAGCCGCGACCATCAGCGTCGGCCACTTCCTCGACCAACCAGATGGGCGGCTGCAACCCGCTGGCCAGCGGCGCCTCCAACCTGGGTCCGAACAACCCGGTGCTGGCGCAGGAGATCAGGCAGCGACAGCGCCAGATCGCCACCTTCGACCATGTGCCGGTGTCGGCGATCCCGCCGGACGCGGTGACCGCCTCAGCCTCCGGACTCGATCAGTACATCTCCCCGCAGAACGCCGCGATTCAAGTGAACCGGGTCGCCGTCGCTCGGCACATCAGCCCGGCGACGGTCAGGGCGCTGGTCAGGAAGTACACATTCGGCCGCCCGCTCGGCTTCCTGGGCGAGCCCGGCGTCAACGTCCTGCTGCTGAACTTGGCGCTGGACCAGCAGCACCCCGTACCGTGATCCAGGGATGACCGACACACCAGCCACCGCCACCCCGGCCGCCGTGACCAGGGCAGCAACAGCCCAGGCCGCGCACCGCGGCCAGCTCAGGATCTACCTGGGCGCGGCCGCCGGGGTCGGCAAGACCTTCGCCATGCTGGGCGAGGGTCACCGCCGGCTATCCCGCGGGGCCGACGTGGTGGTGGCCTTCGTCGAGACGCACGGGCGGCGACATACGGCCGAGCAGATGCTTGGCCTCGAGGTGCTGCCGCGGAGCCGGATCAGCTACCGGGACTCGGCGTTCGAGGAGATGAACCTCGACGCGGTGCTGGCCCGCAAGCCGCAGATCGCCCTGGTCGACGAGCTCGCGCACACCAACGTGCCGGGATCGCGGAACGAGAAACGCTGGCAGGACGTCGAGGAACTGCTGGCCGCGGGCATCGACGTGATCACCACGGTGAACATCCAGCACCTCGAGTCGCTGAACGACGTGGTCGTGAAGATCACCGGGGTGCCGCAGCGGGAGACCGTGCCCGACGCCGTGGTGCGCGCGGCCGACCAGGTCGAACTGGTCGACATGACGCCCGAAGCGCTGCGCCGCCGGATGGCGCACGGCAACATCTACCCGGCCGAGAAGATCGACGCCGCGCTCAACCACTACTTCCGGGCCGGCAACCTGTCGGCCCTGCGCGAGCTCGCCCTGCTGTGGCTGGCCGACAAGGTCGACGAGGGCCTGCAGCGGTACCGCGAGGCCCACGACATCCACGAAACGTGGGAGGCCAGGGAACGTGTGGTCGTCGCCCTGACCGGCGGCCCGGAAGGCGACACGCTGATCCGGCGGGCGGCCAGGATCGCCGCCAGGT
>DASWAH010000415.1:0-2129 GCA_036391235.1 Streptosporangiaceae bacterium | reverse complement strand
GTAAGCGCGGTCGCCCCGAGCAGCAGGCCGGCAGTGATTCGCGGGGCAGCGCAGCAGATGGGGGAAAGGGGCATAAGTAATCCTCGGACGTAGGTGGTCGCCCGGCCAGAATTAACCTCGTGCGCCGTGTGTTCCGGCCTGGCCAGCGAATTCACGGCCAGCTTAACAATGACGAAATTGAATCCGCGCCGCTTCCGGAAAGGCTTTCCCGCTTTTCATGTGACAATAGGTCGCGGAATACGCGACCCGGATTAAGTGGCAGACAAGCCGAAAACCCGGGCGGCATTACCGCCCAGTGCGGCCGCTACCTGCTCAGGTCCGCAACCGGCCGCGGTCAGCGTGGCGGCCAGGGTCCTGGCGTTCTGGGCGACGCTGGGGACGCCAGGCCAGTCGGTTCCGAAGATCATCTTGTCGGCCAGCCGGCGCAGCGAGCCGCCGTAGTAGTCGGGCAGCCGCTGCGGCGGCAGGCCGGAGACCTCGAGCCAGACGGTCGGCTTCATCAGCGCCAGGAAGGCCGCCTGGTCGTACCACCAGCCGCGGCCCCCGTGCGCGAGCACGACCACCAGGCCGGGAAAGTCACGGAACACCTCGTCGAGCAGGATCGGGTCGGCGTAGGAGTTGGCCGAGCCCGCGAACGTCGAGGTGCCGCAGTGCACGATCACCGGCAGCCGGTGCTCTTCGGCCCAGGCGTAGGCCGGGTACAGCATCCGGTCCCTGGCCTCGAAACCGCCGTGCACCGGGTGGATCTTGACCGCGACCGCGCCGGCCTCGGCCTGGCGGGCCAGCTCGCGCGCGACCGGGTAATGCAGGTGCGGGTTGATGTTCGCGACCAGGTGGAAGCGGTCAGGGTTGTGCCGCACTACCGGCAGCACATCCTGCATCGGCTGGATGCCGGTGACCTTGGGGCTGTGCTCGGTGAACAGCAGCACGTGATCGGCGCCCTGGGCGGCGAAGTGCTGGTCGAGCCGGTCCGGCCTGGGCACCCCGCCGGCGTCGAACAGCTCGCCGAGCGGGGTACCGGCGCCGAACGTACGGGCCCAGTCCTGCCAGTCCTGTGACAGCGTCGGCAGCCTCGCGACATGCACGTGGGCGTCGACCAGGAGCTGACCGTCGAGCATCAGGACTCGTGGCGGGCGTCGGCCAGGTCCCCGGCGATCAGGCCGAGGCCGATGCCGAGCATCCAGACGTCCTTGCTCACCCCGGTGCCCGCCTGGCTCGGCCAGATGCTGCCTGGCTTGCGCAGCGCCGGGGTCCGCCCGTACAGAGCGAGCAGGGAGCCGGAGAACCCGGCCAGCGCGGCCCCGGCGACCGCGCCAGGGACGACCGGCAGCAGCAGCGCCGAGCCGACCGCGATCTCCCCGGCCGCCAGCATCCGCAGGAACCGTGCTGGCGGTATCGGCTTGAGGAACGGGAACGCATTAGCGGCCATCCGGTGGATCGCCTCGGCCCTGGCCTGGTCGCCCTGCCATTTCTCCAGGCCGGCGTGCAGGATGTAGCCGCCGGCGGCGACCCGGCCAGGGATGTCACGTGCCTTGAGCGGGAGACGCACGCGCGCTCCTTTCAGGTGAGAGGCTGGTCAGAGCCTCAGGCAAGAGGGCCGTTCAGAGTCCGGGGAAGATGGCCCGAAGGCTGTCCAGGTCCGCGTCGCCGGCCAGGACGCCAGGCGGCGTATGGGCCGGGTCGAGCCGGCCGTAGATGAGCCGGATCAGCGCCTCGGCCGGCATCGTCAGCTCAGGCGCCCCGTCGTCGGCCTGCCCCGGCTGCAACGACACCGCATCGTCGGCGCGCAGCGCGAAGGTGCGGTCGGGATCGGTCGTTCCGACGGTCACCGCGAGCGGCGTGCCCTGGGGCTTGCCCGCCCAGGTCACGATCCGGCCGAGGGAGTCGATCATCAGGCCGGTGGCGTCGGCGGCCAGCGTGGCGCCAGGGTCCCCGGCCACGATGACGTCCCAGGTGTGCACGGCATGCTCGTTCAGCCGCATGCCGACCAGGCCGGTCAGGTCCATGTCCATGCCGAACAGGTTCAGCCGCAAACTGGCCCGCTGGACCGGGTCCAGGGACTCGATGCTGGTGAGCAGCTTCTCGTCGGCGGCCAGGCCGTCGGCCGCCTGGGCCTGCGGCGAGCGCTC
>DASWAH010000414.1:0-8920 GCA_036391235.1 Streptosporangiaceae bacterium | reverse complement strand
GCCAGATGAAGCGGGTGCAGACGGTGCTCGGTGACCATCAGGACGCCGTGCTGGCCCGTCAGGCCTGGCGCGAGCTCGGGCTGGCCGCGCACCAGGCTGGCGAGAACGCGTTCAGCTACGGCCTGCTGTTCGAGCGCGAGGACCAGGCCGCGGCGAAGCTGCGGCGCAAGGCCAGGCAGACCTGGCGGGCGGCGTCGAAGAAGAAGTACCGCCGCTGGCTGGGCTGACCTGGCTGACCTGACTGACTTGGCTGGGCTGAGCTGGCTGAGCTGGGGCTGGCCCCCGCGGCAGCCCCAGCTCAGATCAACAGCCCCGCTCAGATCAGCAGCCTCGCAGCTAGCCGGCCGGGGCGGGCGAGCTGGCCTGGCCGCTCGGGCCCGGGCTGCCGGACGGGCCGGGGCTGCCGGTCGGTCCCGGGCTGCCGGTCGGTGTCGGCGTGGGCGTTGCGGTCGGTGTCGGGGTGGGCGTCGGCGTCGCCGTCGGGGTCGGCGTGCCGGTCGGGCTCGATGCCTTCGCGCTCGGGCTGCCGCCCGGGTTGCCATGATGACGCGCCCTCCGGCCGGTCCGGCCGTGGTGCTGGCGCGGCTGATGCCGGTAGCCGGGCGGCGGCTGGGTGCTGCCAGGCCGCTCGGCCCCGATCACGGTCACGGCCGTGCCGGCCGTGACCCGCCCGCCGGGGCGGACCGCGATCACCCGGCCCGGCGCCATCGCCGTGGTCGGCTGCCAGCGCAGGCGGACCAGCAGGCCCTCCTTGGTCAGCGTCCGGCGGACCGCGGCCACCGGCTGCCCGTGCAGCCTGGCCGCGTGCACGTCGACCAGCACGGCCCCGCTCGACGCGACGGTCGGGTGCGCGCCGTCCAGGCCGGGCAGGAAGATCATCGCGGCCGCGGCCAGGGCCGCGACCCCGAGAGCGGCAGCCGCGAGCACCAGCCAGCGCGACCCCGACGGCCGCCCCAGCGGCATCGGCGAGGTGGCCGGCCGCGGAAACCCCCCGCCGGGCGGTGGCGGCAGGGCGGCGCCGGAAGCCTGCCCGGCCCAGCCCGGCGGGTCATCGGCCATGATGCCGGCGGCGGCCGGGATCCCGGCCACGCTGTCCCGCAGTGCCCGCGCCTCGGCCGCGACCAGGGCCGCGCTGACCGGCCGGTCGGCCGGGTCCTTGGCGGTGAGCCGCCGGACCAGCGCGGCTGCCTCTTCGGGCACCTCGGGTGGCAGCGGCGGCAGCGGCCGCTCGTGGTGCGCCAGCGCGACCTCGATCGGCGATCCGGTGAACGGCACCGCCCCGGTGAGGCACTGGTAAGCGAGGATGCCGAGCGCGTACAGGTCGGTGGCCTGGGTGCCGCGGCCGCCCGCGGCCCGCTCGGGAGCCAGGTAGTCCGGGGTTCCGAACAGGGTGCCCGGCATCGTCAGCGGCGCGGCCTCGACCGCCCTGGCGATCCCGAAGTCGGTCAGCTTGACCTCACCGGAGGTGGTCAGCAGCACGTTCTGGGGTTTGATGTCCCTGTGCACCAGGCCGGACTCGTGGGCGGCGTGCAGCCCGGCCGCGGCCTGGGCGAGAATGTCGAGCGCCTGGACCGGCGGCAGCGGGCCGCCAGACAGCACCTCGCTCAGCGACGGGCCATCGACGTACTCCATCACCAGGAACGGCTGCCGGCCTGGGCCGAGTTCGTCGTAGTCGTAGACCCGCACAACGTTCTCGTGCGCGAGCGCGCCCGCGTGCTGGGCCTCGTCGCGGAACCTGGCCCGGATGCCCGGGTCCTCGGCTAGCTCTGATCGCAGCAGCTTGATCGCGACCGGCCTGGCCAGGATCACGTCGGTGCCGCGCCAGACGTCGCCGAACCCGCCGGAGGCGATCGGATGGTCGAGCTGGTAACGGCCGGCTAGCAGGGCGCCGGCGTCAGCGGGCGAGGGCATCGACATGGCCGCCGGGTACCCCGGATCGTCCGGATTACTCGGCTGGTCCGGGTTGGACATCATTGTTTACCAAACCGAATCCCGGTGAGCAGAAAAGTCCATGAGCACAGTCGGGATCAGCGACAAGGACGTCAGCTCCAGCCGGCGGAATGTGCTGGAAGAACTCGATCACCGGGTCCCCACCTCCTTCTACTGGTCGCTGACCCTGCTGGCGACCATCGGCGGGTTCCTGTTCGGGTACGACACGGCGAACATCGGATCGGCCCTGCCGTTTATCCCCTACTCGGCGGCCGTCCATCCCGGGCTGGCCCAGGGGTACCTGGTCGGCGGCGCTTCCCTCGGCGCCGCGGCCGGAGCGTTGTGTGCCGGTTTCATCTCCGACCGGCTGGGCCGTAAGTCGTTGCTGATCGTGGACGCGGCGATCTATGCGGGCGGCGCGATCTTGTCCGCCGTGACTCCGAACCTGACGGTGCTGCTCGTCGCCAGGACGCTGATCGGGCTGGCCATCGGGGCCGACTCGGCGATCGCCACGGCGTACATCGCGGAGTACGCGCCGCGCGGGCGCCGCGGGGCGCTCAGCATCCTGCAGCAGTGGATGATCACCGTCGGCATCCTGGCCGCCTTCATCATCGCGCTGATCATCTTGCGGGTCGCTCCGGGCAGTGCCAAGGGGGCCGACTGGCGGCTCATCCTCGGCCTCGGCGCGGTGCCCGCCATCATTGGCGTGATCTTCAGGACCCGGATGCCGGAGTCGCCGCGCTGGCTGATCAGGCACGGGCACTACGAGGCGACTCAGAAGGCACTGGCCAAGCTCGGCTCAGATGTCAGCGTCGAGGATGTCGAGTTCACCGCCAGGGAACTGCGGCGCGCCGATGACCGGTCCGAGCAGTCGCGGCGCCGTGGCTGGAGCCCTGGCGTGAAGCGCGCGCTCCTCGTGGTCTGCCTGTTCTTCGTGTTCCAGCAGATCAGCGGCATCAACGTGCCGCTGTACTACGGGCCGAAGCTGCTGGGCCCGCTGTTCCAGTCCGGCAGCTCGACGGTCGCCTCGACCGTGGCCGGCGTCGAGGTGACGGCCATCATCGCCGCGGTCAACGTCATCGCCACGTATTTCGCCTTCCGCTGGATCGACCGGATCGGCCGCCGCAAGCTGGCCATGGGCGGCTACGGCGGCATGATCGTCGCGGCCGTGATCGCTGCCATCGGCCTGCTGGCCATGTCGGGGAATCCCAAGATCGTGGTCGTCATGATCGGGCTCTGCATGTTCGTCGCGTCCTTCGCGATCGGCGTAGGCGGCACCGGCTGGCTGATCCAGGGCGAGTCGTTCCCGACCGCGGTGCGCGGCCAGGCCGCCTCGCTGGCGGCCACCGCTGACTGGGGTGCTAACTACGTGCTGGTGCTGGCGTTCCCGGTGTGGGAGTCCGGGATCGGGCTGGGCTGGGTCATGGTGTGCTTCGCCGTCATCGCCCTGATCGCGATCGGTTTTGTTTACCGGTTCCTGCCGGAGACAAAGAATCACTCTGTGGAGGAAGTGACGGAGCTGTTCGAGCGTCAGGCGGCCGGCGAGCCCGCCCGCGCGTCCGCGACCCGGGATGCCGATGCAGCAACGGCCTGATTCCACCGGACCTGCGCGCCCGACTAATCCGGCAACGTCGGCCAATCCTGCGACTCCTGCGACTCCCGCCACTCCGGACAAGGCGCCGGTCGTCGCCCTGGCCAACGCCCTGCCGATCCGCCACAGCGACAACGGCTGGGAGTTGTCGCCCGGAGGCCTGGTGACCGCGCTGCGGCCCGTGATGGAGAGCCGGAGCGGGGCCTGGGTAGGCTGGGACGGCGGCACCAAGGGCGTGCCGCAGTCGCTGCCCGAGCTGCATACCAGCCTGGTTCCGATCAGCCTGACCGCCGCCCAGGTGCGCCAGTACTACCACGGCTTCGCGAACGCGACGCTCTGGCCGCTACTGCATGACGCCATCGAGAAGCCGCGGTTCGAGCGGTCCTGGTGGCGCGCCTACCAGGACGTGAACGCCGTATTCGCGAAGGCCGCGCTGGCCGCGCTGGACGAGCGGCCCGGCGCGCTGGCCTGGGTGCACGACTATCATCTGACCCTGGTTCCGCGCCTGATCCGGGAGCAGCGGCCGGACCAGCCCATCGGGTACTTCCTGCACATCCCGTGGCCATCGCCGGAGATCTTCGCCCGGCTGCCGTGGCGGCAGGAGATTCTGCTCGGCCTGCTCGGCGCCGACGTCGTGTCCTTCCACGCCGAGCGCTACCGCGACAACTTCGTCCGGGCTTGCGAGCGGCTCCTCGGCGAGGCGGGCGTCGAGATCCGCGGTTCGACGATCGTGCTGCCGGACGGGCGCCGGGTGTCCACCACCGCCGCGCCGATCTCGATCGACGCCGGCGAATTCGTCCGGCTGGCGACCAGCGACGCGATCACGAGCGAGATCGGCGCGCTGAGCGAGCAGTTCGAGGACCGGACGCTGCTGCTGGGGGTCGACCGGCTCGACTACACCAAGGGCATCGTGGAGCGGCTGCTGGCCGTGGAGGCGCTGCTCGAGCGGCGGCCCGACCTGGGCCCGAAGGTCGCGTTCCTGCAGGTCGCGGTGCCCAGCCGGGACAACGTCGCGGAGTACAGGAGCCTGCGGGCGGCGGTAGAAGGTCACATCGGCCGGATCAACGGCAAGTTCACCCAGCCCGGGTCTGACGTGCCCATCCACTATCTGTACCGGAGCCTGCCCCCGCAGCAGCTGGTCGCCTATTACGCGGTCGCCGACGTGATGCTGGTGACGCCGCTGATCGACGGCATGAACCTGGTGGCCAAGGAGTACGTGACCGTACAGCGGGCCCGCGGCGGCAGCGGCCTGATGATACTCAGCGAGTTCGCCGGGGCGTCCTGGGAGCTAAGCCAGGCGATCTTCTGCAACCCGTTCGACGTCGAAGGCCTGTCGCTGCGCATCGAGCAGGCCCTCGGCCTGTCGGTGCACGCGCGCAAGGCGGCCCTGGACGCGATGGCCGACCACGTAGCCGGGCACGACGTGCACCGCTGGGTGGACCGCCAGCTGCACGACATCGGGGCCGCCGCCCGCAGTTCCCGGCGGCGCGGCCGGGCGACCTCGCGGGCGGCGTCATGACCCCGGACTACGCGGATCCGCCGGTGCCCGCGTTCCTGTTCGACCTGGACGGCACGCTGATCGACAGCGTCTACCAGAACGTGATCGCCTGGCGGAACGCTCTCAGCAAGCTGGACATCGACCTGTCGGTGTGGCGGATTCACCGGCGGATCGGGATGAGCGGCGGGCTGTTCGTCTCGGCGCTGCTGCGCGAGACCGGCCGCTCGCTGTCCGAGCAGGACATCGAGGCCCTGCAGGCCGACCACGCGGCCGAGTACCTAGCCCAGATCGACTCGGTCCGCCCGCTGCCGGGCGCGCCGCAGCTGCTGGCCGCGCTGACCGCCCAGCGGGTTCCGTGGGCGATCGCGACCAGCGGGCGCGCGGTGATGGCCAGGCGGGCGCTGCCGATGCTCGGCCTGCCCGAGGACGCGCCCCTGGTGACCAGGGACATGGTCAGGCACGCTAAGCCGGACCCCGACCTGTTCCTGGCCGCGGCGGCCCTGCTCGGCGTGGACCCCCGGCACGCCATGGTGGTCGGGGACAGCGTGTGGGACCTGCTCGCCGCCCGCCGGGCCGGCGCCCTCGGCATCGGCCTGCTGTCTGGCGGCTACGGCCGCGAGGAACTAGAACGGGCCGGCGCCTACCGGGTCTACGCCGACCCGGCCGGCCTGCTCGCGCACGCCGACGAGGTCGGCGTCCGCGGCGTGGCCGGCCCTCCCTAGGCCGGCCCGCGCTAGGCTGGCCCGCCCTAGGTGATGTGCCGGTGCACGTCCTCCTCCTTGGAGGGGCCAGGCTCGCCCGCCGCGATCCACGGGCCGGGGATCGACGGGTCGATGATGCCTTCCTCCAGCCAGGTGTAGCGCCCCTTCAGCACCTGCCTGGACAGCGCAGCGTCGGCGCTGTCGGTGTTCGTCCACAACTGGGTGAACCGCTCCTCGATCCGCAGCCTGGCCTGGATGCAGAACGCGTCGGCGATCTCGTGCGCGACGGTACCCCGCCGGCTGCCTGACTGCGCGTCCATCCTGGCCCGGACGCACACCGCGCTGATCGCGAACAGCTCGGCGCCGATGTCCACGATGCGGCCGAGGAACGCCTGCTTGCGTTCCAGCTTGCCCTGCCACCTGGACATGCCGTAGAAGGTCGCCCTGGCCAGCTTGCGGCTGGTCCGCTCGGCGAAGCGCAGGTGGGTAGCCAGCGGGCCGAAGTCGCCGTACGCGCCGGGCCGCTGACCCTGCCCGGTGACCAGCGTCGGCAGCCACCTGGCGTAGAACTGTCCGGCGCCGACCGCGGCCCTCGCCCGCTCGGCGGCTGGCTTGTCCGCGTCGATGACGCCGCCCGCCGCGGCCAGGTGCGCGTCGACGGCCTCTCTGGCGATGAACAGCCGCATGATCTCCGACGAGCCTTCGAAGATCCGGTTAATCCGCATGTCCCGCAGCATCTGCTCGGCGGGCACGCCGCGCTCGCCCCTGGCCGCCAGCGAGGCGGCGGTCTCGTAGCCGCGGCCGCCCCTGACCTGCACCAGCTCGTCGACCACGATGCTGGCCATTTCCGAGCAGTACAGCTTGGCGATCGCGGCCTCGATCCTGATGTCGTTGCGCTTGTCGTCGGCGAGCTGGCTCGACAGCTCGACCACGGCCTCGAGCGCGTACGCGGTCGCCGCGATGAACGCGATCTTCTTGCCGACGGCCTCGTGCTCGCCGACCGGCCGGCCCCACTGCACCCGCTCGCCCGACCACTCCCTGGCGATCTTCAGCGCGAGCTTGCCGGCCGCCGCGCAGCTGGCCGGCAGCGACAGCCGGCCGGTGTTCAGCGTGGTCAGGGCGATCTTCAGGCCCTGGCCCTCGGCGCCGATCAGGCTGGACGCCGGCACCGCCACGTCGTGGAACCGGGTCAGCCCGTTCTCCAGCCCGCGCAGGCCCATGAACGCGTTGCGCCGCTCGACCGTGATCCCCGGCGCGCTGCCCTCGACCACGAACGCGGTGATGCCGCCCTTGTGCCCTGCACTGGCCGGCACCCGCGCCATTACCACCAGCAGGTCGGCCACCACGCCGTTCGTGGTCCACAGCTTCACGCCGTTGAGCAGGTAGGTCTCGCCGTCCGGTGACGGCGTCGCGGTCGTGTTGAGCCGCGCCGGATCGGAGCCGACGTCGGGCTCGGTGAGCAGGAACGCGCTGATCTCGCCGCGTGCGCACCGCGGCAGGTACTGCTGCTTCTGCTCGTCGGTGCCGAACTGCGCCAGGGGCTGCGGCACCCCGATCGACTGGTGTGCCGACAGCAAGGCGGCGACCGCGGGAGAGACCGATCCGGCGATCATCAGCGCCCGGTTGTAGTACAGGTTGGTCAGGCCGAGCCCGCCGTATTCGGGCGCGATCTTCATGCCGAACGCGCCCAGCCCGGCCAGCCCTCTGATCACCTCGTCGGGGATCTGCGCGTCCCGCTCGATCTGCGCCGCATCCACGGACTCCTCACAGAACGCCCGCATCCGCGTGCAGAACTCCTCGCCGCGGGTGACCGCGTCCTCGGCTGGATGCGGATGCGGATGGATGAGGTCGAGCCGGAAGTCGCCGAGGAACAGCTGCTTGCCGAAGCTGGGCTGGCGCCAGCTCGCCTCCCGCGCTGCTTCAGCCGTCTGGCGCGCCTCGCGCTCGTCAACGTGGCGGACGCGATCTGCCTGGGGGACAGTCATGGCAGGCCCTTCCTGTTGCCGGTACAACAGGACCTGCCCCGTTCTACCGGCTGGTAACGTCCGCGGTACGCGCGAGCCCGAGCACCTCGCTGCGGCCGGTTAGGGCTGCCACCCGGCCAGCGTGGTCGCCAGCTGCCGGAATATCTCATCATCGGCGTCCAGCACCTCTTGTCCGACGGTGATCGGACCGTCGGCGGTGTCCGTGCGAGCCCAGGCGAGCCGGGCGTCAGGACCTCCGGGTGAAGCTCGGCGAGCCACCGTGTGCTGTCGTCCATCGCCTCCCGGGCGAAGAGCAGGCAGGTGTCGCCTGCTCAGCCGCCGTCAGCCGGGTCGCATCCACGCCAGCCAGGTAAGTCAGCGCATCGTCCAGCGACCGCAGCGCCTGCGCCGTGCCCGACAACCCCGTGCCCGACAACCCCGTGCCCGCCAACCCCGTGCCCGACAGCCCCGAAGCCGGCAGCCCGGTATCCGGCGCGGCGGCGCCGTGATGCTGGCCGGGTGCACACATGACGGCGCCTCCTTCCGGCACGTCGGGTGGATTGCGGAGCGGGGGTTCGCTGATCGAGGGTTCGCAAGGCCGAGCCGTCAAAGGGCCGAGGGCTGGGGGCTGGGGAGCGGCACGGGATGCCCGAGCACGCGCCATCGCTACGGAAACGGATGGAGGGCCCTGACCCGGGGCGAACTCCCCGCCAAGCGGGGTCCGCGATCATCGACAGCTGGTCCGCGCCGCCGGGCGGTGCTGGCTTCCGCCGCCCGGCAGTGCTTGCTACAACAGCCCCGGTCTCGCCACTGTATCGAACAATCATTCGTATCATAACGCCACCCGCCGACAATGACACCTCACCAACACGCGTGCCTTTGCCTCTGATTGGCTGGCTGGCCGCACGGTGTCGCCGCGGCGGCGCACCTCATCTACGAGGTCGCCGAAACTGGCGGCGAAGGCCGGGACCAGGCAGCAGGCTGGAGCGGTGCATGCCGCGCAGCTCATTCTCTATGTCGCCGACCAGGCCAGGGCCAGCGAGTTCTACCGGCACGTCCTGGCCGCCGAGCCGGTGCTGGATGTCCCGGGCATGACCGAGTTCGAGCTGGGCGGGGCGACGCTGGGGCTGATGCCCGCGGCCGACATGGTGGCGTTGCTAGCCGGCCAGATCGACGCGGGAGCTGGCCAGCGCTGTGAGCTCTACCTCCGCCGGGCCGATGCCGCGGCCGCCCTGGC
>DASWAH010000413.1:0-13786 GCA_036391235.1 Streptosporangiaceae bacterium | reverse complement strand
GCGGACCGATCGCGGCGACCCCGGCCGCGATCGCCAGAACCGCCGCCGCGGCGGCGGCCGGTGCCAGCATCCTGGGGGCCCGCTGCCGCCACCCGTCGCTGGCTTGCTGACCTGGCCGGCCCCGCCCGGGCCGGGGTGGCGCCTCGGGCAGCACGAGCGGCGGTACGCAGGCCGCGTCGACCTCGCTCGCGGCTTCGTGCAGTCCGGCGGCCAGCCGCCGCTCGATCGCGGTCACGAGTCCGCTCCGAGCAGGCGTTCCAGCGACTGCAGTCCGCGGCGCCGGGCCGACCGAACCGTGGCCTGGCTGATCCCCAGATCGGCCGCGATCTGCTCGTCCGGCAGGTCCAGGTAATAGCCCAGCACCAGAATCTCGCGCTGGCGGCGCGGCAATCGCCGCAGGGCCGCGGTCACCTCGCGGCGCTCTTCGCCGGACAGCGCGGCGGCCTCGGCCGAGTCCGCGGCCGGCTGGTAGATGACGATCCGGTCCGCGAGACGGCTGCGCCGCTGTACCGTCCGGCAGCCGTTCAGCACCGACGAACGCACGTAACCCAGCGCCTTGGCCTTGTCGTCCAGATGATCCCAGCGCCGGTACAGGCCGCAGAAGGCGTCGTGCACGACGTCCTCGGCGCCAGCCCGGTTGCCGAGCAGCAGGTGCGCGAACCTGATCAGGCCGAGCGCGTGCTCGTGGTACAGCGCGGTGACGGCGGCCGCGGCCTCGCCGGGATCTGGCCGGTCAGGCGGGTGCAGCCGGTCGTCCCGGCCGGACCGGTCAGGCCAGGGCCCGGCGGCCGGGCGCGGCAGCGTGCCGGCCGCCGCCGCTGGCGACCACGCGAACTCGGGCCCCATGCTCATAAGACGATTCGCGGCCGGAATTGTTGCCTCCCGGCGGCGAGAAAGTGCGGAGTTCGCGCGGGCGGAAGGCCGCGTGCGGCCGCCACGGGGCTCGCCAGGATCGGTAGAGTCGTGCACGAGGGCCGAGAAGGCCGCGATCACTGAGCCGCCGGGTGCCCAGTTGCTCCCGGGCGAGTGCCGGGTCACCTGGCGTCCGCCCAGGCACCGCCGGGCCCGCGGCACCGCAAGGAGAGCGAGCAGTGCCGAAGCTTGTCTATGACTTCATCGAGGGCAACAAGGACATGAAGGACCTTCTCGGCGGGAAGGGAGCCAACCTCGCCGAGATGACCAACCTGGGGCTGCCCGTCCCGCCCGGCTTCATCATCAGCACCGATGCCTGCCGGCATTACCTCACCGAGGGCACCGTGCCCGAGGAACTGGCCGCCGAGGTCACCGAGCACCTGCGCCGCCTGGAAGAGGCGATGGGCCGGACGCTCGGCGAGCACGACGACCCGCTGCTGGTCAGCGTACGGTCCGGAGCCAAGTTCTCGATGCCCGGCATGATGGAGACGGTGCTGAACATCGGCCTGTCCGATGCGTCGGTCCAGGGCCTGGCCAAGCAGGCCGGCAACGAGCGGTTCGCCTGGGACTCCTACCGGCGGCTGATCCAGATGTTCGGCAAGACCGTGCTCGGCATCGAGGGGCACGAGTTCGAGCAGGCGATCGACGACGCCAAGAAGGCCAAGGGCACCACCAACGACCTCGACCTGGACGCGGCTGACCTCAAGTCCCTGGTCGAGACGTTCAAGCAGGTCGTCAGGGACCAGACCGGACGCGACTTCCCGCAGGAGCCGCGCGAGCAGATGGACATGGCGGTCAACGCGGTGTTCGACTCCTGGAACGCGGACCGCGCCATCTTGTACCGGCGGCAGGAGCGGATCCCGTCCGACCTCGGCACCGCGGTCAACATCGTCGCCATGGTGTTCGGCAACCTCGGGCCGGACTCCGGCACCGGCGTGGCCTTCACCCGCGACCCGGGCAGCGGCCAGCAGGGTGTCTACGGCGACTACCTGCAGAACGCGCAGGGCGAGGACGTCGTGGCCGGCATCCGCAACACCGTGCCGCTGCAGGATCTCGAGCGGATCGACGGGACGTCGTACGCCGAGCTGATGCGGATCATGCAGACGCTGGAGAACCACTACCGCGACCTGTGCGACATCGAGTTCACGATCGAGCGCGGCAAGCTGTGGATGCTGCAGACCCGGGTCGGCAAGCGCACGGCCGGGGCGGCCTTCAGGATCGCGGTCCAGCTCGTCGACCAGGGCCTGATCGACATGGACGAGGCGCTCCGCCGGGTCGAGGGGGCCCAGCTCGCTCAGCTGATGTTCCCGCGCTTCGGCGACACCGGCAGCGCGACCAGGATTACCAAGGCGATCAGCGCCTCGCCCGGCGCGGCCGTCGGCAAGGCCGTGTTCGACTCGGCTACCGCGGTGCAGTGGGCCGGGCGGGGCGAGGACGTCATCCTGGTCCGGCGGGAGACTAACCCGGACGACCTGCACGGCATGATCGCCGCCCGCGGCATCCTGACCAGCCGGGGCGGCAAGACCAGCCATGCGGCGGTGGTCGCCCGCGGCATGGGCAAGACCTGCGTGTGCGGGGCCGACCAGCTGGACGTGGACGTACGCGGCGGCCAGTTCAGCGCGCCGGACGGCGTCACCGTCCGCCAGGGCGACGTGATCTCGATCGACGGCACGTCGGGCGCGGTCTACCTGGGCGAGGTTCCCGTGGTCGCCTCGCCGGTCGTCGAGTACTTCGAGGGCAGTCTGAACCCGTCGGCCGACGAGCTGGTCAGCGCGGTGCACCGGATCATGACCCACGCCGACGAGCGGCGCCGGCTCGGGGTCAGGGCGAACTCCGACAACGGCGAGGACTCGGCCCGGGCGGTCAGATTCGGCGCCGAGGGCATCGGGCTGACCAGGACCGAGCACATGTTCCTCGGCGAACGCCGGCAGCTGGTCGAGCGGCTGATCCTGGCCGAGGACGACAAAGGCAGGGAAGCCGCGCTGGCCGAGCTCGAGCCGCTGCAGCGGGGCGACTTCGTGGAGATCCTCGAGGCAATGGACGGCCTGCCGGTCACCATCCGGCTGCTCGACCCGCCGCTGCACGAGTTCCTGCCCGACCTGACCGAGCTGTCGGTCAAGGTCGCGCTGGCCGGCGACAACGCCACCGAGCAGGACAAGAAGCTGCTGGACGAGGTTCGCCGGCTGCACGAGCAGAACCCGATGCTCGGGCTGCGGGGCGTCCGGCTCGGGCTGGTCATCCCCGGTCTGTACGCGATGCAGGTGCGGGCGATCGCGCACGCGGCCGCCGACCGGATCAAGGCGGGCGGCAACCCGCGCCCGGAGATCATGATCCCGCTGGTCGGCGCGGTGCAGGAGCTGGAGGCGGCCCGCGAGGAGACGGAGAAGGTGCTGGCCCAGGTGGCGGAGGAGACCGGGGTGTCCGGCCACACGCTGATCGGCACGATGATCGAGGTTCCCAGGGCCGCGCTGACCGCGGGCCAGATCGCCACCGCGGCCGAGTTCTTCTCGTTCGGCACCAACGACCTGACCCAGATGGGCTGGGGTTTCTCCCGCGACGACGTCGAGGGGGCGTTCTTCGGCCGCTACATCGAGATGGGCATCTTCGGGGTGTCGCCGTTCGAGACCCTGGACGCCGACGGCATCGGCCGCCTGGTCGAGATCGCGGTCAAGGAGGGCCGGGCGACCAGGCCCGACCTCAAGGTCGGGGTCTGCGGCGAGCACGGCGGCGACCCGGAGTCGGTCCGGTTCTTCCACTCGGCCGGGCTCGACTACGTGTCCTGCTCGCCGTTCCGGGTCCCGGTGGCCAGGCTCGAGGCCGGGCGCGCGGTCGCGCTCGAGGCGACAGGGGGCAGCGACAGCAGGTGACCGAGCTTCACCTGGTGCAGCACGACCGGGCCCGGTACAGCCAGCACGCGGCCGAGCGGTTCTCGGCCGAGCCTGCCAAGCGGGCGCGCAGCCAGGAGCGCAGCGCGTTCCAGCGGGACCGGGCCCGGGTGCTGCACAGCTCGGCCCTGCGCAGGCTGGCGGCCAAGACCCAGGTCGTCGAGGTCGGTCAGGCCGACTTCCCGCGGACCAGGCTGACCCACTCGCTGGAGTGCGCGCAGATCGGCCGGGAACTGGGCGCGGCCCTGGGCTGCGATCCGGACCTGGTAGATGCGGCCTGCCTGGCCCACGACCTCGGCCACCCGCCGTTCGGCCACAACGGCGAGGCGGCCCTGGCCGAGGTCGCGCGCCCGTGCGGGGGGTTCGAGGGGAACGCCCAGAGCCTGCGCCTGCTGACCAGGCTGGAGGCCAAGATCCCGGGGGCCGGGCTGAACCTGACCAGGGCCACCCTGGACGCCACGCTCAAGTACCCGTGGCTGGCCAGCGAGGCGGCCGGCCGCGACCCGGCGAGCGGCAAGTACGGCTGCTACGACGAGGACGCGGCCGTGTTCGGCTGGATCAGGGACGGCGCCCCGGCCGGCGCGGCCAGCCTGGAGGCCCAGGTGATGGACTGGGCCGACGACGTCGCCTACTCGGTGCACGACCTCGAGGACGGCCTGCACAGCCACCTCATCAGCCTGGACGCGCTGCGCGACCCCGGGCAGCGGCGCGCCGTGGCCGAGCTGACCCTGGCCAGCTACTGCCCGCCCGGCTCGGTGACGCTGGACGACCTGGGGGAAGTGTTCGAGGACCTGCTCGGGCTCGGGCTGTGGCCCGCGCGGTTCGACGGCGAGCCGCGCACCGCGGCCGCGGTGAAGAACCTGACCAGCGAGCTGATCGGCCGGTTCTGCGATGCGGCGCTGGCCGCCAGCCGCCCCGACGGCGCGCCGCCGCTGGCCAGGTACGCGGCCGGCCTGACCGTGCCCCGCCGCCAGCGGCTCGAGTGCGCGCTGCTGAAGGGGGTCACCGCGTACTACGTGATGGGCCGGGCCGGCGCCGCCGTGGCTCAGGCCAGGGAACGGGACATGCTGACCGAGCTAGCCGCGGCCCTGCTGGCCGGGGCCCCGGCCGCGCTCGACCCGATGTTCAGGCCCGCCTTCGAGACGGCCGGTTCCGATGCGGCCCGGCTGCGTGTCGTGGTGGACCAGGTCGCGTCGCTGACCGACACGTCGGCGACCGCCGCCCACGCCCGCCTGTGCGGCTGAGCCGGGCCGGCCAGACCGTCAGCTGCGGAGGGCGGTTTCCGGGTCGCGGCCGGAGCGGACCAGGGAGAGCACGTCGCCCAGGCCCTCCAGAGACCAGCCGTCGTCCCGCACGTCCAGGCAGACCCTGGCTCCGGCTACGTGCATCGACTCGATCCGCAGCGGCAGGTACCTGGCCGGCATCGCCGGGTCGCACCAGAGCTTGCCGGCCGGGGCCGAGGGGTCGAACCGCAGCAGCGTCCGCAGCAGCGAGAATGGCGCGGCCGAGGCCCAGGCCTGCGGCGAGCAGGAGGTCGGGTAGCTGACCGGCTGGGCGAACTCGTCCCGGCCGAATCCGCAGAACAGCTCGGGCAGCCGGCCGCCGAAATGCTCGGCCGCGTCCAGGATGCCGGTCGCGACCTGCTGGGCCTCGCGGACGAACCCGTACCGCATCAGCCCGGCGGCGCAGATCGCGTTGTCGTGCGGCCAGACCGAGCCGTTGTGGTAGCTCATCGGGTTGTAGGCGCCGCAGGAGGCGCCGAGCGTCCTGATCCCGAACCCGGAGAACATGTCGGGCCCGGTCAGGTGCCTGGCCACCGATTCTGCCTTGTCGGCGTCCACGATCCCGGTCCACAGGCAGTGGCCCATGTTGGAGGCCAGTGAGTCGATCGGGCGCTTCGCGGCGTCGAGGCCGAGCGCGAAATACCCGCGCTCGGGCAGCCAGAACTCCCGGTTGAACGACTCCTTGAGCTGCTGCGCCTTGCAGGCCCAGTAGGCGGCGCCGTCGACGTCCTCGCGCTCGGTGCAGAAGTGGCTCTTGGCCAGGAACGCCGCGTAGGCGTAACCCTGGACTTCGGCCAGCGCGATCGGCGGTTCGGCGATCGTCGCGTCGGCAAAGGTGATCCCGTCGAAGGAGTCCTTCCAGCCCTGGTTGGCCAGGCCGAGTTCGGTCGACCGGCCGTACTCGACGAACCCGTCGCCGTCCCGGTCGCCGTAGTTGACGATCCAGTCGAGGGCCCGGTCGGCGTGCGGCAGCAGTTCGTCGACAACCTGGCGTTCCAGGCCCCACCGGCGCATCTCGCCCAGCAGCATCACGAACAGGGGAGACGCATCCACCGTTCCGTAGTAGACGCTGCTGCCGCCCAGCCACAGCGATGCCTGCATGCCGAAGCGCATCTCGTGCAGGATCTTGCCCGGCTCCTCCTCGGTGGCCGGGGTGACCTTGGTGCCCTGCAGGCTGGCCAGCGTGCGCATGGTGCCGAGGGCCAGCGACGGGTCGAGCGGCAGCACCATCCACGAGGTGAGCAGTGAGTCGCGGCCGAAGACGGTCATGAACCAGGGAGCGCCGGCCGCGATCACGGCCCGGTCGGCGTGGTCAGGGTCGAAGATCCGCAGTGACCCGAGGTCTTCCGTGCTGGCCGCGAACACCGAGGCCATCCGGGCGTCCGAGGCGTGCACCAGCGGGCTCTGCCGCCGCCAGTCGGCCAGCCGCTGGGCCGGACGGCTGCCGCCGGGATGGCCGCCCGCGGGCCGGAACTCGGTCAGCTCGCGGCCGTCGATCGACGGCGTGACCGTGACCGAGGTGCTCCAGGAGCCGTGCGCGGGCACCACCGCGTGCCAGGTCAGCTGACTGCCGGACACCTCGAGCCTGGAGTTCTCCGGTTCGGTTCCGGTAATCGCGGCCTCCCGCAGCGACGAGCCGACCTCCCGGCTGAGCTGGATCGTGTCCTGGCCGAATTCGACGGTCAGCCCGCGAACGCCATCCGGCCCGGCCGCGACCCGGCCCTCCTTGACCTCGAAGACGTCGGCGAAGTCGCCGCCGACGCCGAGCCTGAGGCTGACCGGGAGCGGCTCGGTGCTCATGTTGCGCAGGGTGATCTGCTCGGTCATGCCGTCGTTCAGCTCGCGCCGCCTGATCACCAGCAGCGTGCTGTCGGCCAGGCCGGGCAGCGGCGGCATCCGGCTCAGGAACGTGCAGGCGAACGGCTCATGGCCCTGGGCGGCCAGTGCTTCAGGGGTCTGGCCGTTGATGCTGAGCTCCAGCCGGCTGATCAGCCGGGTATCGCGGACGAACAGGCCCTGCGCGGCGCCCGGGCGCACGTCGCCGGACCGCTCGCAGATGCAGAACGTGGTCCCCTCGAGCAGCGTCACCAGGCCGCTCTCGCCGGTCATGGTGGTCGCAGGTGCGCCGTCGAACGTCCATCCCTGGCCCATTCATCTCCCTGGGGTAGTGGCCTGGTAACGGAACTGCACTGCGTTGTTCAGTGATCGCTACCCGTAGCGCGACGGCGGCACACCCATACCGCACCGATACCCTCAGACGGGCGGCAACAGCAATCTTCAGGAGGGTAGTAGTGCTAGCCAGCGACGCGGGTCTGCTCAGCGCGACCGGGCCGGTCAGGCCGGCCGTCCCGGCGTCGCCCGCGGTCGGGGTGCTGGCCCTGCAAGGCGACGTGGCCGAGCACGTGCGCGCGATCAGGGCGGCCGGCGGCCGCCCGGTGCCGGTGCGCCGGCCGGCCGAGCTGGACGCGGTCGACGGGCTGATCATCCCGGGCGGAGAATCCACCACAATCTGGAAACTGGCCGGGATCTTCGACCTGACCGGCCCGCTGCGGGAACGCATCGCGGCCGGGATGCCGGTGTTCGGCTCCTGCGCCGGCATGATCATGCTGGCCGCCCGGCTGGTGGAGCGGGCCAGCGGCCAGGACACGTTCGGCGCGATCGACATGACCGTCCGGCGCAATGCCTTCGGCCGCCAGGCCGACTCGTTCGAGAGCGACATCGAGATCGCCGGGGCGGGCGCGCGGGCGTTCCGTGCCGTCTTCATCCGCGCGCCGTGGGTCGAGGACATCGGACCCGACGTGGAGATTCTGGCCACCGAGCCCCGCACGGGTAGGATCGTCGCCGTCCGCCAGGGTCCTGCGCTGGCTACCGCGTTCCATCCTGAGCTCACGCAGGACAACCGCGTGCACGCGATCTTTACGAACATGGTGAGGGAACTGTCATGAGCGGCCACTCCAAGTGGGCCACCACGAAGCACAAGAAGGCCGTGGTCGACGCCCGGCGCGGCAAGCTGTTCGCCAAGCTGATCAAGAACGTCGAGGTCGCGGCGCGCGGCGGCGGCCCGGACGTGAACGCGAACCCGACCCTGTACGACGCGGTCCAGAAGGCCAAGCGCAGTTCGGTGCCGAACGACAACATCGACCGGGCCGTGCGCCGGGGGGCCGGCCTGGAGGCCGGCGGCGCCGCGTACGAGAACATCACGTATGAGGGATATGCCCCAGGCGGGGTGGCGCTGCTCGTCGAGTGCCTGACCGACAACCGGAACCGGGCCGCCTCCGAAGTCCGCGTCGCGCTGACCCGCAACGGCGGCTCCATGGCCGACGCCGGCTCGGTCTCCTACCTGTTCAGCCGCAAGGGCGTGGTGATCGTGCCCAAGACGGCCTCGATGGGCGAGGACGACGTGCTGATGGCCGTGCTGGATGCCGGGGCCGAGGAGGTCAACGACCTCGGCGAGTCCTACGAGGTGGTCAGCGAGGCCACCGACCTGGTCGGTGTCCGAACCGCGCTGCAGCAGGCCGGCATCGACTACGAGTCCGCCGAGACGCCGTTCCTGCCCTCGGTCGAGGTGCCGCTGGACGAGGAGACGGCCAAGAAGGTGTTCCACCTGATCGACGTTCTCGAAGAGTCCGACGAGGTCCAGGACGTCTACGCGAACTACTCGGTCTCCGACGAGATTATGGAGAAGCTGGGCTGATGCGTTGAGCGCGCCTCCTGCGCAGCCCGGGCCGCCGCTGACGATTCGGCCGATGCGGGCCGACGACGACATCGACGCCGAGCTCGACCTCCGGCACCGGGCGTTCGGCCCGATGGGCGAGGCGGACCGCGCGTACTGGCGCGGCGAGGTGCTTGGCTGCATCGAGGGCGGCCGCCAGTTCGGCGTCTGGGACGGTCCTGACCTGCTCGGCGCGGCCCGGTACTACGACATGCGGCAGTACTGGCACGGCCGGGCGGTGCCGATGGCCGGGGTCGGCGGGGTCAAGGTCGCGCCCGAGGCCAGGGGCCGGGGCGTGGGCCGGGCACTGATGACCGAGCTGCTGGCCGAGATGTCCGGCCGCGGGTACCCGCTGTCGGTGCTGTATCCGGCGACCGCCCGGCTGTACCGCTCGCTCGGCTGGGAGCTGGCCGGCGGCCACTATCAGGCCGACGTGCCGGCTCGCTCGCTCGGCGGGCTGCTGCCGCCGGACCGGCAGGCGACCCCGGCCGAGCCCGGCGGTCACGGCGATGGCGGCGAGCGCGGCGTGCGGCGGGCCGGCCTCGATGACGCCAAGGCGGTCATCGAGGTGCTCGGCGCGGTGCACGCGGCCGCCCGCGACTGCGGGGCGGCGACCATGGACGTGGCCAGCGTGCGCCGCTGGCTGGCCGGCAACGGCCTGTTCGCGTACCTGGCGCAGGACGGTTTCCTGGCCTACGGCTGGCACGGCCAGACCGACAAGGCGATCAGGGTCGAGATCCTGCAGGCCGGATCGGCTGCGACGGCCAGGCAGCTGTGGGGGATCGTGGCCTCGCATGCCTCGGTGACCCAGACTATCCACGCGGCAGTCGGCCCGGCCGACCCGATCACCTGGCTGACCACCGAGCCCGACGTCGCGGTCCGCAACGCGCACGGCTGGATGCTGCGGGTGCTCGACCCGGTCGCGGCGATCACGGGGCGTGGCTTCGCCGCGGGCACGTCGGCCCGGGTGATGCTGCGGCTGGCCGATCCCGGCCTGCCGGACAACGCCGGGCTGTACACGCTGACGGTGGGCGACGGCGCAGGTTCGCTCGACCGAGCCGGAACTCCAGGCCGGGCGGACCCGGTGCTGACGCTCGGACCGCGCGGCTTCGCCGCGCTGTACGCCGGGGTGCCGCTGGCCACGCTGCGGGTGGCCGGCCTGGTCTCCGGGGGCGACCCCGGCACCGATGCGGCCCTCGGAGCGGTCTTCGCCGCCAGCCCGTATCTCCTGTACTACTTCTGACCGGCGCCCGACACGCCGAGGCCGGTGCCGGCGGCCCGGACCGCCGCGGCGGTAAGGTCGGGGCGAACACGTGTTCGGACCAGACTCTCAGGCGGTGGCATGCGGGTGCTCGGGGTCGACCCAGGCCTGACCCGGTGCGGGCTCGGGGTCGTCGAGGGCGGCCAGGGCGTGCGGGTCCAGCTGGTCGCCACCACCGTGGTCAGCACCCCGGCCGGGTCCGAGATCGGCAGCCGGCTGCTCACCATCTCCGAGCGCATCGACGCCTGGCTGTGCGAGTACCGGCCTGACGCGGTCGCCGTCGAGCGGGTGTTCAGCCAGCACAACGTCCGTACCGTGATGGGCACGGCCCAGGCCGGCGCGGTCGCGATCGTGTGCGCGGCCCGGTACGGCATCCCGGTCGCGCTGCACACCCCGAGCGAGGTCAAGGCGGCCGTGACCGGCAGCGGCCGGGCCGACAAGGAACAGGTCACCAACATGGTCACCCGCCTGCTACGGCTGTCCGACCCGCCCCGCCCGGCCGACGCCGCCGACGCCCTGGCCCTGGCCATCTGCCACCTCTGGCGCGGCGCGGCCCAGGCCCGCCTGGGCGCCGCTGTGCTGGCCCGGGGGGGCGCGGCGGGGCGCGGCGGTTCCTGGACTG
The DNA here is from genome assembly GCA_036391235.1 of Streptosporangiaceae bacterium. Taxonomy (GTDB): domain Bacteria; phylum Actinomycetota; class Actinomycetes; order Streptosporangiales; family Streptosporangiaceae; genus Chersky-822. The sequence continues at coordinate 3,111 of DASWAH010000413.1, read as the reverse complement.
AGGAGCGAGGAACGAGCGAGGAGGGAAGGCACCGCCCAGAGCGCCCCGCCACTCGGGGGGCTCCGGGGGGTCGTCCCCCCGGGCCAGCACAGGAAGGGGTTCGCGCTCGATGATCGCGCATGTGAACGGGGTGGTGAGCTCGGTCGCGCCGGAGGGGGCGGTGATCGACGTGGGCGGGGTGGGATTGCTCGTACAGTGCTCGCCGGCCACGCTGGCCGAGCTGCGGCCGGGGGAGCGGGCGAAGGTCAGCACCTCGCTGGTCGTCCGCGAGGACGCGCTGACGCTGTTCGGGTTCGGCAGCGACGACGAGCGGAACACCTTCGAGCTGCTGCAGACGGCCAGCGGGATCGGCCCGCGGCTGGCGCTGGCCATGCTGGCCACGTTCAGCCCGGACGGGCTGCGGCGCGCGGTCGCGGCCGAGGACGTGACCGCGCTGACCAGGGTGCCGGGCATCGGCCGGAAGGGCGCCCAGCGGATCGTGCTCGAACTGGCCGGCCGGCTCGGCTCGCCCGGCGACAGCGGCGCGGCGGCCGTTCCTGGCGGCGGGACGGCCGCGGCGGCCGGGACGATGGCGGCCCGGCTGGCCGCGCTGACCTGGCGGGACCAGGTGCGGACGGGGCTGGTCAACCTGGGCTGGCCGCCCAGGGACGCCGAGCAGGCGATCACCGCGGTCGAGCCTGAGCTGCTGGCCGGTACGGACACCGCCGGAGAAGGCGGCGTTGCCGCCGATGTCGACGTGGCCGTGGCCCTGCGGGCCGCGCTGCGGGTGCTGGGCCGGGCATGACCGACAGCGACCTCGACCGGTTCGTGTCGCCGCTGGCCGACGCCGACGAACGCCAGATAGAGGGGGCCCTGCGGCCCAGGCAGCTAGCCGAGTTCGTCGGCCAGGCCAGGCTCCGCGAGCAGCTCACGCTGGTGCTCGAGGGCGCGATGCGGCGCGGCAAGGCCCCCGATCACGTGCTGCTGTCCGGGCCGCCCGGGCTGGGCAAGACCACGATCGCCATGATCATCGCGGCCGAGCTCGGCGCCCCGCTGCGGATCAGCAGCGGGCCGGCGATCGAGCGGGCCGGCGACCTAGCCTCGGTGCTGACCTCGCTGAGCGGCGGCGAGGTGGTGTTCATCGACGAGATCCACCGGCTGGCCCGCCCGGCCGAGGAACTGCTCTACCTGGCCATGGAGGACTTCAGGGTCGACGTGATGCTGGGCAAGGGCCCGGGCGCGACCGCGGTGCCGCTCGAGATCGCGCCGTTCACCCTGGTTGGGGCGACCACCAGGGCCGGACTCCTGCCTGCTCCGCTGCGGGACCGGTTCGGGTTCACCGGTCACCTGGACTTCTACGACCCCGATGAGCTCGGCGTGATCATCCGGCGCTCGGCCGGGCTCCTCGGCGTCACGCTGCGGGACGAGGGCGCCGACGAGATCGCCGGCCGGTCGCGGGGGACGCCTCGGATCGCGAACCGCCTGCTGCGCCGGGTCAGGGACTTTGCCGAGGTCCGCGGGGACGGCGTGGTCTCCAGGGCGGCGGCTCGGGCCGCGCTCGAACTGTACGAAGTCGACGAAAACGGGCTTGACCGCCTCGACCGGGGCGTCCTGACAGCGCTGGTCCGGCGGTTCGGCGGTGGTCCGGTGGGCCTGTCCACCCTGGCCGTCGCGGTCGGCGAGGAGGCCGAGACCGTCGAGGTGGTAGCCGAGCCGTTCCTGGTCAGGGCCGGGCTGATGGCCAGGACGCCGCGCGGCCGGGTGGCCACCCCGGCGGCCTGGCTGCATCTCGGCCTGGTGCCGCCGCCCGCCGCCCAGGGAACCCCGGGGGATGCATCTGGGCCGGTCACGTTGTTTGAGTAGATGACAGAGTTCGCCCGGCGCGGTGCGGATCGCGGGTTGCGCTGCGGTCCGCACCGGGTTGCGGCCCGGTTACGATCACTCCGCTGACGTCGTAGCCTGTGTGTGCGCGCCCTGTGCGCCGCTACACTTCGGCAGTTGGTCTTTCCCAGCCGCCTCGTACGCTGCCGGTCCTGCCGGCCGGGTGCGGTGGCTGTACCCGGCCGCCGCGCCATCAACTGGAAGGAAGCCCCGCGATGGGGACCATGATTCTCGCCGCCACGACCACCAAGTCGGGCGGCAACCCCGCGTTCACGTTCATCATCCTGGCTGTGCTGGTCGGCCTGTTCTACGTGCTGATCATGCGCCCGCAGCGGAACCGGCAGCGCAAGGCCATGCAGACCCAGAGCCAGGTCATGCCAGGGCAGCGGGTCCGCACGACGGCCGGCATGTACGGCACCGTGGTCTCCGGCGACGAGCGCGACGTGGTGATCGAGATCGCGCCGGGCGTCGAGGTGACCATGCTCCGCCGCGCGATCATGGACGTGGTCGGCGACGACGCCGCGACCGGAGACGCGATGCCTTCGCACGAGGACATCGACCCCGAGCAGCCGCAGGAGCCGGCCGACGACGCCGGGCCCGAGACCGCGGCCAGCGACGGCCAGGCCAGCGACGGCCAGGTCAGTACGGGCGAGCACTTCGACGACCTCAAGGACCGCAACATCTGACCGCGCCGCGGGCCCGATTAGCTAAGGACAGGCACTCAGGTGGCATCCCCCAGCAACAGGCCCGCCCGGCCGCGCGGTTCCGCGTCCCGGCCGGCGGGCGGATCGGCGAGGCAGCAAGGACCGGTGTCCCGGCCCTGGCGGCACCTGGCGGTGCTGCTCGCCCTGCTCATCGTCATGTTCGCGACGGTCATCGGCGGCGCGATCGCGAACCCGGGCAACTGGCACGACAAGTTCAAGGTCGCGCTCGGCCTTGACCTGTCCAGCGGCACGACGGTCACGATCAAGACCGTCGTGCTCCGGCCGGGCAGCCCGGCCCCGACCAGCGGGGAGATGTCGCAGTCGATCGCGATCCTGAACAGCCGGATCAACGGCCAGGGTTTCACCGGGGCCAAGGTCCAGCAGCAGGGCAGCAACTACATCGTGGTCTCGGTGCCGCACAAGAGCGCCCAGGACATCGCCCCGTTGCTGCGCTCGGCCGTGCTGCGGTTCCGCCAGGTGCTGCTGGCGGCCAACGGCACCCCGGTCGCCATCTCGACCCCACCGCCGGCGAGCGCGTCGCCGTCGC
>DASWAH010000412.1:0-9512 GCA_036391235.1 Streptosporangiaceae bacterium | reverse complement strand
CAGCGGAACTGCTCAGGCGCCTCGAACACGCCTGGGTCGTAACCCGGGCTCCCCCACAGCATCGCGATCATGGTGCCCGCGGGCAGCGTGACACCGTCATGCTCGATCCCGGCCAGCGCGTACCGGTGGGTGATCAGCAGCGGCGGCGCGATCCGCAGGGCCTCGGCGAACGCCCTCGGCACGAGCTCGGGGGCGAGCCCCAGCCGGTCGTACTCGCCCGCCGAGACGAGCACGTACACCGCGTTGGCGAGCGCGACGCCGACCGTGTGGAAGCCGTCGAACAGGTTGGCCGCCACGAATGAGCCCGCGCTCTGCGGCTTGCCCTCGACCTCGATGGCGGCCAGGTCCGCCGCCATCTCGGCCACGAAGGGACTGCCGGCGCCAGCCCGGCTCCTGACGACGCTCGCGGTCACGATCTCGACATAGCGCTCGGCCGCGCGGTCGATCACGGCGGCGTCGCCGGGCGCGCGCTGCATCCTGAACATCCGGTCCAGGTCGGTCATCAGCGCACCGACCTCGTCGGCCTGGCCGGCCGGCAGCCCGATCACCGCGCCCCAGAACCGGGCCAGGTAAGGCCGGGCGACGTCCGCCGCGAAGTCGATGTCGCTCCGGCCGCGCAGCCCGGCCAGCAGGTCCGACACGATGTCGCCGGCCAGCGCCTCGTACCCGGCCATCCGGTGCCGCAGGATCTGGCGGCTGAGCGCGCGGCGGGTGTGCTTGTGCAGCGGCGGGTTATGGGTGAAGGCCTGATCGGCCAGCATCTGGAAGACAGCCCGCGACCGCGCGGCTGTCCCGACCACGGCCGCACCAGGGTCCCGGCTGGCCGACGCGGCCGCCAGCAGGCCGATCGGCAGGTTACCGGCCTCGCGGGCGACCGAGAGCTGCCGGACGTCGTGGTAGCGGAAGGCGACCACTGTGTCCGGACCGGTCCGCAGCAGGCCGGTCACGCCCGCGTCCATCAGGCGGCTCGCCGTCGCCATCAGGTCGGCCGGCCAGTCGTCCCCGGCCGCCGCGTAGAAGTCGGGAAGATCACCGATCGCCGCCGGCGCCGCCGCCGTCACTTGATGGCCACCGCGTTGGCCGGGGAACTGACTCCGCCGGGCACGTTCAGCGGGGCGCTGGCCAGGAACATCGTGTACCGGCCGTCCTGACGGCAGTCGTCGGCCAGGTCAGCCAGCCACCACAGCTCGCCCAGGGCCAGGCCGAACAGCCCGATCAGCGTGTGGTGCAGGAAGCCGAAGGGCTGCGCCGCGCGCCGCCAGTCGGGCGGCCACACCTCCACCGCCGGGCTGTCCGACACGATCGCCGAGACGTGCAGGTTCCACAGGTACTCGGCCATCGCCTCGGTGTGCTCGATCCCGGCCGCGGTCAACTGCCGCTCGTCCGCCATCGCAGTCCTGGCCGCCTCCGGCTGGCCGGCGTACCAGCGGCCGAACCCGGTGTACAGGACCAGGATGTCCCCCGGCTCGATCGTGACGCCTGCTCGCTCCCGGCACCGCTCGAGGTCATCGACGCTGAGCCCGGTCGCTTCCCCCGGCCGGGCCCCGGTTACCTGCTCGGCGTCGAGCAGGACGCCCCGCCCGGCGATCCCGTGCGCAACCCAGTGACCGATCGTGTTCCGGTGCTCGGACCTGATCTGGGCCGGGGTCACGTCGTTGTAGAAGTGACCAGGCCAGGCCGGCACGTGGGCCAGGGAGTCCCACTGGCTGCCGGCCTGGGGGTTGAACGACCCGAGTTCGTCGTCGAACCCGGTGTCGCCGGGCTCGGGCAGCAAGCGGTGCGTGGTCGGGTTGCGCCCGTACAGCGGCGGCCGGTACCGGTCGACCGGGGCGTTCAGGTTGAAGGTCCGCCCGGTCCTGATCTCCCTGGCCGCCGCGGCGACCCGCTCGGGCGTCTGCAGGTTGATCAGGCCCGCGTTGTCGTCCGGCCCGAACAGGTGCCAGGCCGACCGGCCGCGGCCGCCCGGCGCTTCCGCGAGCTCGGCGTAGGAAGGAAGCGGCTCGGCGTCCATGCTCACTCCGCGGTTCCGGTGCCCGCGGTGGCCGCCGCGGTCAGGTCGACGTGGGCCCGGTGGTCGGTGACCGCCTCGGCCGCGAAGTGGCAGGCCACCGGGTGACCGTTGCCCCGGTCGGTCAACTCGGGCGCCTCGGTCTTGCAGATGTCCCTGGCCAGCCAGCACCGGGGATGGAACCGGCAGCCGGACGGCGGGTCCAGCGCGCTCGGCACCTCACCGCCGAGCACGATCTGCTGCTTGGCTCGCTCCGCCTGCGGGTCAGGCACCGGCGCGGCCGACAGCAGCGCCTTGGTGTAGGGGTGGGCCGGCCTGGCCAGCACGTCCTCGGCGTCGCCGGTCTCGACGATCTGGCCGAGGTACATGACCCCGACCCGGCCGCCCAGGTACCTGACCACGGACAGGTTGTGGCTGATGAACACGAAGGCCAGCCGCAGCTCGGCCTGCAGGCGCTGGAGCAGGTTGATGATGTCGGCCTGCACGCTCACGTCCAGGGCCGACAGCGGCTCGTCCAGCACGAGCAGCTCGGGATCGACCGACAGGGCCCTGGCGATGCCGATGCGCTGCCGCTGCCCGCCGGAGAACTCGTGCGGGTAGGCGTCGGCCCTCCGGGGATCGAGCTGGACCGTCCGCATCAGCTCGGGAACCCGCGCGAGCGCCTCCTTCTGACCGGTGCCCTGCACGATCATCGGCTCGGCGATGGTCTGCCTGATCCGGCGGCGCGGGTGCAGGGAGGAGTACGGGTCCTGGAAGACCATCTGCAGTTCCTTGCGGAGCTGCCGCATCTCGTTGTGCGACTTGGCGGTCAGGTCCTCGCCCTTGTAGAGGATCTCGCCGCTGGTTGGCTCGATCAGCCGCAGCACGCACCGCGCGGTCGTCGACTTGCCGCAGCCGGACTCCCCGACCAGGCCGAACACGGTCCCCGGGGCGAGGTCGAAGGAGACGTCGTCGACGGCCCGCAGCACCCGCCGGCCGAACTCCCCGGCCTTCGACTTGAGCGTGAAGTCCTTGACCAGGTGCCGGACCGACAGCAGCGGCTGCTCGCCGGAGCCGGTCATGCCGGGAGCCCGTGGGCCGCTGGCCCGGCCGGCGCGGCCGAACCGGGCGGGGTGGCGACGATGCAAGCCACCTTGGAATCCTCCGTTCCCTCCAGGACCGGGTCGGTGTCCTGGCAGTCCGGTATGGCCTGACCGCACCGTGGCGCGAACGCGCAGCCGGCCGGGGCCGGGCGCAGCACCGCCGGGGTGCCGGGAATCCCGGCGATCCGCGTGCTGGCCTGATCGGGCCGCGGCACGCAGGCCAGCAAGGCCCTGGTGTACGGGTGCCGCGGGTCGGCGAAGAGGTCCGCGGTCGGGCGTTCCTCGACTACCCGGCCGGCGTACATGACCGCCACCCGGTCGACCATGCCCGCGATCACGCCCAGGTCGTGGGTGATCAGCACCAGCGCCATGTGCCGCTCGTCGGCCAGCCGCTGCAGCAGCCGCAGGATCTGGGCCTGGATCGTGACGTCCAGCGCGGTGGTCGGCTCGTCCGCGATGAGCAGCGCCGGGTTGTTGGCGATGGCGATCGCGATCATCACGCGCTGGCGCATGCCGCCGGACAGCTCGAACGGGTACGAGTTCAGGCGGTCCCTGGGCGCGGGAATCGCGACCGAGCCGAGCAGGTCGATCGCGGCCGCCTCGATCTCCTTGCGGGACAGGCGGGGCTGGTGGATCCTGATCGCCTCGCTGACCTGCCGGCCCACCGTGAAGACCGGGTTCAGCGAGGTCATCGGGTCCTGGAAGACCATGCCGACCTCGGCCCCGCGGATCTTGCGCAGCTCGCGGTTTCCGAGTCCGGTCAGCTCCCGGCCGTTGAGCTGCACCGAGCCGCCGACCCTGGCGTTTTTCGGCAGCAGCGAGGTCACCGAGAGCATGCTGAGGCTCTTGCCGGCCCCCGATTCGCCGACCACCCCGAGGCTTTCGCCCCGCCGCACGGTCAGGTCGATGCCGCGCACGGCCGTGAGCGCCCGCGGCCCTGACCCGATCGTCACGGTCAGGCCGCTGATCTGCAGCAGCGGCGGCACGGCCCCGGCCAGGCCGGCCGGGTCGCTCACCACGAGCTCGCCGCCGTGCGCACGTCGAACAGATCACGCAGGCCGTCGCCGATGAACGAGAAGGCGAGCACCACCGTGAGGATGGCCACGCCGGGTCCGAGAGCCACCCACCACTGGTAGAAAAACCCGGTCGCGTCGTTGATCATCAGCCCCCACTCCGGGGCCGGCGGGGTCGGGCCGAGCCCGATGAAGCTGAGCCCGGAGGCCAGCAACACGACCTGGCCGAGATCGAGGGTGGCGTTGATCAGCAGCGGGGTGAAGGCCAGCGGCAAGATGTGCACCCGGAATAGCCGCCACCGGCTCACCCCGCCCGCGACCGCCGCCTCCACATGCGGCCACTCCTTGACCGACATGATCTGCGCCCGCAGCAGCCTGGCGTAGATCGGCCACCAGACCAGGACCAGGGCGATCGCGATGTGGAACAGGCCAGGACCGAGCGACGCGGTCATCACCATGGCCAGCAGGATGGGCGGGAACGCCAGCGTGAGGTCGACCAGCCGCATGATCACCGCGTCGATCCAGCCGCCGAAGAACCCGGCCAGGCCGCCCAGCACGGTCCCGATCAGCACCCCGCCGGCGACCACCGCGAAGGCCAGCGGCAGCGAGTCCCTGGCCCCGTACAGCGTCCTGGACAAGACGTCGCGGCCGAGCTCGTCCGTGCCGAGCAGGTGCGCGGCGCTCGGCCCGACCAGGGCCGGGCCGGACGGCGCGACCGGGTTGTAGGGCGCCCACCACTGGATCGTCAGCGTGACGATGATCCAGCCGGCCGCGACGATCAGGCCGATGACGACCGGCGTGGTCAGCCAGCCCGACCGGAACCGCCAGGCCGTGACCCTGGCCGCCTGCAGCTCAGGTGCCTCGGGGAGGAGGAAGTCGGCGGCGCTCATGCGACCCGGATCTGCGGGTCGGCGAAGGCGTAGCCGATGTCGGTCAGCAGGCTCGCGATCAGGAACGCGACGCCGCCGACGATGACCACCCCCATGATCGCGGGATAGTCGAGCGACTCGGCCGCGGTGACCGCGTAGGAGCCGATGCCGCCCCACTGGAAGATGTCCTCGACCAGGACGTCCCCGCTCAGCAGGTAGGCGACGGAGAAGCCGATGATCGTCAGCGTCGGGAGCAGCGCGTTGCGGAGCGCGTGGTACAAGATGACCGAGCCCTCGCGGGCGCCCTTGGCCCTGGCCGTCCGCACGAAGTCCTGGCTCAGGACGTCGAGCATGCTGGCCCTGACGATCCGCGCGATGCTGCCCATCACGCCCCAGCCGAGGATGAACGCCGGGAGGATGAGGTGCTCGATCGCCTGCCAGCACAGCGACCAGTTCCCGGCGATCAGGGCGTCGATCACGTAGAAGCCGGTGTACCGGTGCGGCGGGTATACCTGCGGGTACAGCTGGCCGGGACCCGGCAGCAGGTGCAGCCGGGTCGACAAGATCAGCAGCAGCAGCAAGCCGGACCAGTACTGCGGGGTCGACGAGCCGATCAGCGTGAACAGCCGGCCGAGCGTGTCGGTGAACGTATTCTGCCGCACCGCGGCCAGCACCCCGATCCCGATGCCGCCGATGATCGCGATGATGATCGAGGCGAAAACCAGCTCCAGCGTGTACGGCAACCGCAGGGCGAGGTCATAGGACACCGGCCCCTTGGTCACGAACGAGGTGCCCATATCGCCGTGCAGCAGGTTCACCAGGTACCGGCCGTACTGCTGCACGATCGTTCCGTCCAGCCCCCAGTGCGCCATGGCCGCCGCCACGATCTGCTTGTTGCCGAGTGCACGCGGGTTCAGCACGGTCGCCAGCGGGTTGGCCGGGATCAGCCGGGTGATCAGGAACGTGACCGTGACCACCCCGAGCAGCAGCGGCGGGATGACGATGATCCGGCGCCCGATGTACTTCAGCACCCGCCGGCCTCCTCGTGCGCCATCGTCGTCACCTGCCCAGGTCTCAGCGGAGCGGCAGCGGGTTCGCCGCGGCCCAGTCGCGGGCCTGGGCCGAGGCGGCCCAGCCGATGGCGTTGGACAGCAGCCGGCGGAATCCGGGGTTCGCATAGGCGGCCGGGCCGTGCCCGGGCTGCAGGTAGGCGACCGGGCTGCGGCCGGCCGCCTTCACCCAGCCGACCAGCCCGGTGCCGTCCGGATGCGACCATCCCTCCGAGGAGTACATGTGCCCGGTGATCGCGAGCTGGCCGGAGAAGAAGGCCCCCGAGTCCATCGGATAGCCAGTGCGCAGGAGCGGGTGGATGATCTCGGTCAGCACCGGGTTGAGGTAGACCTCGTCGACGATCTCGAACCCCGCACCGAGCCCGGCGCACACCGGATGATCAGCGTCGAGTACCGAGATGTGGTGTTCTACCTCACGGGTGTAGCCCGAGGCGGGATACCGGGTGCCGGCGAGCTCGCCTGGCATGTAGTGCCAGCGCCCGCCGACGATCCGCGGCCACAGCTCCCAGGCCGGCCAGGCCGACATCGCGTGGTGCAGGAACACGATGCCCTGCCCGGCCTCGAGCAGGTCGGTGATCCCGGTGGCGTACTCGGGCGGCGGCAGCGCGAACCGCGGCGGATCGGGCTTGCGGAACTCGATCCCCTGCATGTCGTAGCAGACAATCGCGTCGTACCGCCCGGCCGCCTCGCCCCGGAACGCCGCCATGGCCTCCGGCGGCTGCAGGTGCTCCCAGCTGATGCCGCCCATCGAGGCGAAGACGTCGAGGAACGGCTCCATCTCGAACGGGTGCCCGCCGGTGACGACCAGGACCCGCAGGTCCGGCCGGGCCACGTCATCCATCGCAGTCATGCGTCGGTGTCCTCGCGGGCCGTCAGCGGGAGAGCTGCCAGAGCTTGAGGTTGCAGCAGCCGCTGTACCCGACGCCCTTGAGGCCGGACTGGTAGCCGATCACGATGTCCGGGCTGAACAGGGGCATCGCGACCGGGTTGGCCTGCATCTGCAGGCCCGCCTTGTTGAAGTAGAGGTCGGCCTGGGCCTGCGAGCCCGCGCCCAGCGCCTTGGTGTACCACTTCTCCTCGATCGGGTCGATGACCGGCGGCGAGGACGCGGTCGGAGCCGACAGCGCGCCCATCGTGCCGCCCTCCACCAGGCCGAAGAAGCCGACGTACTGGACTCCAGATCCGTAGTAGTCGGGGGCCCAGTACAGGAGCTCGAACGGCAGCTTGTGCCCGCCCCAGGCGGTCGTGTTCACCGCGAACGTCGCTGGGTTCAGCGACAGCTGGATGTTGACCGCCTTGAGCTGCGTCTGCAGGAGCTGGGCCAGCTCGCCGAGGTCGACGCCGTAGGCGTTGATCTCCGGGTAAGAGAGCGTCAGCTTGTAGCCGTGCGCGTAACCGGCCTGCGCGAGCAGCTTCTTGGCCTCGGCGATGTTCGTCTTCGGCAGCGGGAGCCCGGCCGAGCCAGGGAAGCCGTTCGGGATCGGCGAGCCCTGCAGTTTGCTGTCGCCCTTCATGAGCACGGTCTCGAGCTGCTTGTAGTCGATCGCGTCCAGGATGGCCTTGCGGACGGCCAGCGTCATCGGCCCCTGCACGTACTTGTTCTTGACCTCCGAGCTCATGCCGATCCACAGCACGTTGAAGGACGGGATCGTCTTGATCGTGATGCCCTGCTGGCCCTGCAAGCTCGACGCGGTGACCGGGTTGAGCTGCATGGCGATGTTCGCCTCACCGCTTTGCAGCAGCTGGGCCTGGCTCGCCGCGGTCGTCGTCTGCTTCATGACGATCCTGGTGAAGTACGGCTTGGGGCCCCAGTAGTGCGGGTTGGCGACCATCGTCACCTGGGAGCCTGAGGTGAAGCTCTGCAGGATGTACGGACCGCTTCCGGCCGAGTGCGACTGGAACCAGTGGTCGGCGTGGTCGGTCTTCGCGGCGTTGGCCGCGTCCGACCCGCCTTGGGCCTTGACCACCTTGGCGTTGAGCACGGACGTGTAGGTCGCCGACATCTGGTTCGGGAACTCCCAGTCCGGCCTGGTCAGCGTCACCACTGCGGTCTCCGGGTCGGGTGTGGCAACGCTCTTCATGAAGTTGACCAGGTACGACGCGCTGCCCGCGAGGTTCTTCAGGCGCAGCAGCGAGAACGCCACGTCCGCGGAGGTGATCTGGGAGCCGTCGCTGAACCGCGCGGCCGGATTCAGCTTGAATGTCCACACGGTGTGGCTGGCGTTCGCGCTCCAGGACTTCGCGACCTCGGGGATCAGCGTGTGGTTGTCGTTGGCCAGCGTGACGAGCGTCTGATAAGTGGCAGCGAACACGATCTGGCAGGTGTCGCAGATCGCCGTCGACGGGTCGGTGTCGATGAGGTCCATGTTCCTGGCGATCACCAGGGTGTGCGATCCGGCGCCGCTGCTGGCGCTGCCGCCGCCCGGGCCGCCGGAGTTCTGGCCGACGCAGCCGGCCAGGGCGAGCGTGCTGACGATCAAGGCGCCGAACAATCTGGCGGTACGCGGCATGCGCCGGCGTCCGGTAACCCGTGCCCTCATTTTCCGCTCCCCTCCCGATGACATGGAGATCACTAGTCAGACCCAACCGAAGACCGCACAGCGCGGAAGGCCGCGTCGGTGGCCTCCAGCACCCGGTCGATGTCGGCGTCGGTGTGCGCCGACGAGAGGAACCAGTTGTGGCGCGGATGCAAGATCGCGCCGTGCGCCGCGGCCTCGCCGCAGAACGCCATCGCCGTGGCGAAGTCGGTGTCGCCGGCGAAGCTCAGGTTGGGAATCTGCACCGGACCGGTCTGGCTGACCTCGATGGAGTACTCGGCCGCCTGCCTGGCAATGCCGTCGCGGAGCCTGGTGCCCGCGGCCTCCATCGCCGCGATGGCGTTCTCGTCCGCCAGGGCCCTGATCGTGGCCACCGCGGCCGCCATGGGGACGGCCTGGTACCAGAACGACCCGGTCGCGAAGACCTGCTCGATTCCGTCACGGAACCGGTCGCTGCCGAGCGCGGCGGCGAGCGGGTACCCGTTGGCGATCGCCTTGCTCCAGGCGCTGAGATCGGGCTTGACCCCGATCGGTTCCCAGGCGCTGCCGTGGTGCAGCCGGAACCCCGCCCGCACCTCGTCCATGACCAGGGCGGCGCCGGTCTCGTCGCAGAGCGCCCGCACGCCCTTGGCGAACTCGTGGTCGATGAGTTCCTGATCGTGCCCCGCGTCGTGCCGGAACGGGGAGACGAAGACCGCCGCGACCTGGTCGGGATCGGCCTGCTCGACGGCCGCCCGGACGCTGTCCAGGTCGTTGAACGTATAGCGGTACGTCTCGGGATCGGCGTGCCCCGGCTGACCGTCGGCGAGCCGGTTCGACCACTCCAGCCACCCGTGGTAGGAGTGCTCGGACATGACGACATGCCGGCGCCCCGTCGTGGCGCGGGCCGCAGCCAGGCACAGCCTGGTGGCGTCGCTGCCGTTCTTGCCGAAC
>DASWAH010000411.1:0-14141 GCA_036391235.1 Streptosporangiaceae bacterium | reverse complement strand
CGCGCGTCGGGACCGGTCCGTTGCCGCGGCCCGGGACCGGTCCGCTGCCGCGGGTGGCACCGTCCGGGCCGCCTGGCGCCGGCCAGGCCGAGCGGCCAGGACCCGCCGCCCATCCGCGGCGGCCGCCCAAGCGCCGGCAGGCGATGCTGTTCGGGCGCCCGCGCAGCACGGTGATCCGGATGGGCGTCATGCTGGCCGCCGTGCTCGTGATGATCATCGCGGCCCTGACCGGGATCGGGCCGTCCGAGCCCTCGGTGACCGCGAGCGTCAAGAACTTCCTGGTCGCGTGGGAGACCGGGAACTACGCGGCGGCCGCCTCGATGACCTCGGGGCCGCCCGTCGTGGTGGCCAGGACCATGCGCGACGCCTACAGCCAGCTCGGTGCGCAGGGCCTGTCGCTGAGCATGGGACGGATCACGGTGCACGGCGATGCCGCGGTCGCGAGGTTCAACGCCTCGATCGACCTCGGCCGGGGTGGCCGGCCGTGGAACTACCAGGGACGTTTCGACCTGCGGCGGCAGTCGGAAGGCTGGCTCGTTCAGTGGTCGCCGTCGGTCATCGTGCCCGGGCTCGGCCCGGGCGAGCGCCTGGCCGTGCTGACGACGGTGCCGGGCCGGGCGCCCCTGCTCGATAGCGGCGGCCACCCGCTGATCCTCAAGTCCCAGTCGGTCGAGGTCGGAGTCCGGCCCGACCGGGTCGCCGACCCTGCCGTGACCGCGTCCCGGCTGGCCAAGGTGACCGGGCTCGCCTCGTCCGAGGCGGCCCAGATGGTAGGCCAGATCCTGGCCGCCCCGCCGAACCAGTTCCTCGAGCTCATCCAGCTCGCGCCGCGGAAATTCGCGCATCTCAGCGCCGCGCTCGGGCGGGTACCCGGCCTAACCCACCGCGTCGTGATCAAGCGGCTGTTCAGGAGCACGGTGCCCGCCATCACCGGCGCGATCGGCACCGAGGCGGCGAAGGAACTGATCAAGGACGGCGATCCCTACCGGCCGGGAACCACGGTCGGCTTGTCCGGGCTCGAACAGTCCTACCAGGCGACCCTGTCCGGCACACCGACCACGACCGTCGTCGTGCAGAACGCGGCCGGGCGCCGGGTGAAGGTGCTGAAGACCTGGCCGGGCACCCGCGGCACCCCGGTACGCACCACCATCGACGGCCGGGTGCAGCGGGCGGCCCGGGGGGCAGTCGCCGGGCTGCCCGGATCGGCGGCGGTCGTCGCGGTGCAGGCCAGCTCCGGCAAGATCCTCGCGGTCGCGCAACGCCAGGCGGGCGGCATGCCCGCCGTCGACCCGCTCGGCGGCCGGTATCAGCCCGGCCAGGCGTTCACCATTGTGTCGAGCGCGGCGCTGCTGTCCAACCAGCCGGGTTATGACGTCAACACGCCGGTCCCCTGCATGCGCGGCTTCACCTTGGACGGGCAGCTCTACTCCAACGTTCCCGCGGTCAGCCGGCTCGGCAAGCCGCAGTTCAGCAAGGTGTTCGCGCACGCCTGCGTGACCGCCTTCGCGCAGCTGTCCGAACTGCTGAACCGCGGTGAGCTGGAGACCGCGACTCAGCAGTTCGGGATCGGCGAACCTTGGCGGCTACCGCTGCGGCCGACCGCGTTCACTGGTTCGATCGCCAGGCCGGCAAGCCAGAACGAGCAGGCCGAGGACGCCGTCGGGCACGGCACCGTCCAGGTGAGTCCGCTCAATATGGCCCTGGCCGCCGGGGTCGTCGACTCGGGTTCCTGGCACCAGCCATCGATCGTGACCAAGCCGACCGGGCCGACCCTGACCTCGGGTAACAAGGTACCGACGCGGCTGAAGACCACGGTCGTCGGCCAGCTCAGGCAGATGATGGCCGACACCGTGCGCTCGGGGGCCGCCCAGGGCGCCGAGGTGTCGGGGCCCGCCCTGTACGGGCAGGTCGGTTCGGCGCCGGTGGCCGGGCACAAGGGTCTGCACGCCATCTGGTTCGTTGGCTTCCGCGGTGACGTCGCCTTCGCCGTGCTGACGTTCTCCCGGTCCGCGTCGTTCGCTCCGGCCGTGCAGCTCGCCCACCACTTCGCCGCTACCCTGCCCCGCTCCTGAGGCCCGCACATGAGGCCCGCTCCTGGGCCGCCCTTCCGGTTTACCCGGCGGCTTAACTCAGGTGTCTAGCCAGCCTTAACTCAGGGTTCTCGCCGAGATACTTGCGAAATCTATGCGCGGAGAGCAACCAACCGATCACTGTCCGGCGTCTTACATAGTGAGGCTGGTCTGCCGCTTGGGGGGTTGCGGCCCAGCCGTCGTGATGAGATCCAGGCCTCATCTCGGGGGAGGCCTGGGCCATAGGGACCGGCCCCGACCCTGCCGGTCAGACCCCTGCGGGCGCATCTTCGGCCACCGCCAGCGCCCGCAGGGGTTTCTCTTGCCCGGGTCGGGAGCTTCTGCGCGATGCGGTCGGCGCGACGCGATCGGCTCTTCATGCGCGACTGCGGTCACCTCTGAGCGGGAATGCCGGGCTGTGGGGCAGTGTTGGCACCAGGTGCCGATGCTCTATGATCGGGAAAACTGCATAGGGGGTGACTGGCTTCGACTTCTGTAGTTGATCCAGGGGAAGCGGGCCGAGGGTTGCGGTGATGACCTCGGAAATCCTGTTGCCGCAAACGATAAGTGCCAATACATCGCGCACTAGTCTCGCCCTCGCTGCCTAAGCGAGCCATCGAGACCGTCAGTCCGGGAGTTCCTCCGACCCGGTGCCTGGCGTCAGCTAGGAGGATCTACCGCTTAGCCCGGTCGCGGGACTAATCGGGACAACAAACAGCGACTGAGCCTGTCGGCGGCTTGCCTGCGTGACCGCCGGGGCTGAGAAAAACACAGCAGGCTGCGCCCGGAGAAGCCCTGGTGAGGTACGGAAGGACGCGGGTTCGATTCCCGCCACCTCCACGAGCCGGCCCCGCGTGCTCGCCGGTCCTTCGGACCTGGCTCGCCGCGGGGCCGCTATTTTGCCCGGGGGGCCGAGCCCCCCGGACCCCCTTCGGTAACACCTGCGTTGGGTCCTGCGGGCTCGCGCTGAGGCCTGTCCGCATGGCGTGATCCGGCCTCCGCCGGGCAGGGCCGGCCGCCGGTAAATGATGCTGATCAAGCGGTGTGGATCGGGCAGTATGGTCGTTCGTGCTGCTGACCATCACCACCACCGCCCAGCCCGCCACCGACCTGGGGTTCCTGCTGCACAAGAACCCGGGCCGGGCGCAGGCGTTCGAGACGGCGGCCGGTCAGGCCCATGTGTTCTACCCAGAGGCGACGGCCGGCCGGTGCACGGCCGCGCTGCTGCTCGAGGTCGACCCGGTCGCGCTAGTGCGCGGCCGGCGCGGACCCGACGGGGGTGCCGGGTTCAGCCTCGGCCAGTACGTCAACGACCGCCCGTACGCCGCGTCCAGTTTGCTCGCGGTCGCGATGTCGCGGGTGTTCAAGACCGCGATGGCAGGCCGCTGCGAGGCCCGGCCTGACCTGGCCGCGACCGCGCTGCCGTTGCAGATCAGGCTGCCCGCGCTGCCATGCCGGGCCGCAGGCCGCCGGACCGGAACTGGCCAGGGCGGTGCTGCTCCTGGTGGTGCCGCTCTGGGCAGTGCCGCTCTGGGCGGGCCCGAGCTGGCAGCGCGGTTGTTCGGTCCGCTCGGCTGGCAGGTCGATGCCCGCTCGATCAGCCTCGACCGGGAGTTCCCGGACTGGGGTGATGCGCCCTATGTCGACCTTCGGCTGACCGGAACGCTCCGCCTGGCTGACGCGCTCAACCACCTGTACGTGCTGCTGCCGGTGCTCGACGATGCCAAGCACTACTGGGTCGGGCCCGATGAGGTCGACAAGCTGGTCAGGGCGGGCGGCGGCTGGCTGGCCGGCCACCCTGACCGGGACCTGATCAGCCGGCGGTACCTGTCCCATCGGGCCGGACTGTACCGGCCGGCGCTGGAGCGGCTGGCCGAGTCGGACGACGCACTGCCGGGGACGTTCGACGACGCGATCCCGGACAACCAGGCCGGTGACGAGCACGCGGATGCGGACACGGACGCGGGTACGGGCACCGCACCCCCGCCGGACCCGCTGGTGCCGCTGGCCGAGCAGCGGCGCGGCGCTGTGCTCGCGGTGCTGCGGGCGGCCGGGGCCAGCCGGGTTGCCGACCTGGGCTGCGGCGAGGGCGCGCTGGTCGCCGCGCTGCTCGCAGACCCGGCGTTCTCGCAGGTCATCGCGGCGGACGTGTCGGCCAGGGCGCTGACCGTGACCGAGCGGCGGCTGAAGCTGGACCGGCTGCCCGACCGGCAGCGCGAGCGGATCTCCGTGCTGCAGACCTCGCTGACCTACACCGACCGGCGGCTGGCCGGGCTCGACGCGGCCGTGCTGATGGAGGTCATCGAGCACATCGACCCCGCGCGCCTGCCGGCCATGGAGCGCTGCGTGTTCGCCGTCGCGGCCCCCAGCCTGGTCGTGGTCACGACGCCGGACGCCGAGTACAACCCGCGGTATGAGTTCCTGGCGCCCGGGGCGATGCGCCATCCCGACCACCGGTTCGAGTGGACGCGCGAGCAGTTCGCCGGGTGGGCCTCCGGGGTCGCGGCCAGGCACGGCTACCAGGTGCGGTTCCTGCCGGTCGGGCCGGAAGACCCGCTGGCCGGGGCGCCGACCCAGATGGCCGTGTTCAGCCGAGGCGACCGGCCGGAGGTGCGGGCATGACCGGCGAGGACCTGGTCGCGCTCCCGGGCGGCGGGCGGCTGGTAGACGTGCCCGAGCTCAGCCTGGTCGTGCTGATCGGAGTTAGCGGGTCGGGCAAGTCGACGTTCGCGCGGACCCACTTCGCCCCGACCGAGGTGCTTTCCAGCGACTTCTGCCGCGCGCTGGTCAGCGACAACGAGAACGACCAGGCGGCCAGCGCGGACGCGTTCGAGGTACTGCACTTCATCGCGGGCAAGCGGCTGGCCGCCGGCCGGCTCACCGTGATCGACGCGACCAACGTGCAGCCGGACAGCCGCCGCGACCTGATCGCGCTGGCCAGGGAGCACGACGTGCTCCCGGTCGCGGTCGTCCTCGACCTGCCCGAGGCCGTCTGCCTGACCAGGAACGCCGAGCGGGCCGACCGCCAGTTCGGCCCGCACGTACTGCGCCGCCAGCGTGACCAGCTCAGGCGCGGCCTGCGCGGCCTGCAGCGGGAGGGGTTCCGCCGGGTCCACACGCTGCGCTCGGAGGCCGAGGTGAACGCCGCCCTGGTCACCAGGACCCGGCTGTTCAGCGACCTGAAGGACCAGACCGGGCCGTTCGACGTGATCGGTGACGTGCACGGCTGCCTGACCGAGCTCGAGACGCTGCTCGGCGAGCTCGGCTACGACGTGTCGCCGGACGCCGCCGGCCGCCCGGCCGGGGCCAGTCACCCGGCCGGGCGCCGCGTGATCTTTCTCGGCGACCTGGTCGACCGCGGCCCGGCCACGACCGGCGTGCTCCGCCTGGTGATGGGCATGGTCGCGGCCGGAGACGCGCTTTGCGTGCCCGGCAATCACGAGAACAAGCTGCTCCGAGCGCTGCGCGGGGCCAAGGTCCAGGTGTCGCACGGGCTGGCCGGGTCGCTGGCCCAGCTCGAGGCCGAGCCGCCGGAGTTCAGGGCCGAGGTCGAGGCGTTCCTGGACGGGCTGATCTCGCACTACGTGCTGGACGGCGGCAAGCTCGTGGTCTGCCACGCCGGGCTGCCCGAGCGGTACCACGGGCGGGCGTCGGGCCGGGTGCGCTCGTTCTGCCTGTACGGCGACACGACCGGAGAGACCGACGAGTTCGGCCTGCCGGTGCGGTATCCGTGGGCCAGCGACTACCGTGGCCGGGCGGTGGTGCTGTACGGGCACACCCCGGTGCCCGAGACCGAATGGGTGAACAACACGCTGTGCCTGGACACCGGCTGCGTGTTCGGCGGCCGGCTCAGCGCGCTGCGCTACCCGGAGCGCGAGCTGGTGTCGGTGCCCGCGGCGGCCGTCTACTACGAGCCGGCCAGGCCGTTCCCGGCCGGGCTAGAGGCCAGCCAGGCGGCCGGCCGCGCCGGGGGCGGCGACGCCGGGCGCGATCCCGGAGTGCTCGACCTGGCCGACGTGACCGGCCGGCGCACGATCGAGACGAGCAGGCACGGCCGGGTCACGGTGCGGGCCGAGAACGCCGCCGCGGCCCTGGAGGTGATGAGCCGGTTCGCAATCGACCCCCGCTGGCTCCTCTACCTGCCGCCGACGATGTGCCCGGTCCCGACATCAGGCCGGCCCGAGGTGCTGGAGTACCCAGACGGGGCGTTCCAGTCCTATCTTTCCGACGGTGTCGCGGCGGTCGTGTGCGAGGAGAAGCACATGGGGTCGCGGGCCGTCGCCTTGATCGGCCGCGACGATCAGGGCGGAGCCGGCGCCGTCTGGACCAGGACGGGGCGGTCGTTCTTCGGCCCGGCCCTGACCGCCGGGCTCGTCGGCCGCCTCCGGGCCGCGGCCGAAGCGGCCGGGCTGTTCGACGAGCTCGAGGCCGGCTGGATCCTGCTCGACGCCGAGCTGATGCCGTGGAGCGCCAAGGCCGGCGACCTGCTGCGCGGGCAGTACGCGGCGGTCGGGGCGGCGGCCGGGGCGGTGCTGCCGCCTGCCCTCGGCGCGCTCGAGCAGGCCGCGGCGGCTGGCCTGGACGTCTCCGCCCTGCTCGGCCGGACCAGGGCCAGGGCCTCGAACGCGGAGGCGTTCACCGCCGCCTACCGCCGGTACTGCTGGCCGTCCGACGGGCTGGCCGGCCTGCGGTTCGGACCGTTCGCGGTGCTCGCGGCCGGTGGTGCAGCGGCCGCCGACGCGGGCGGACTAGCGGGCGGTGCCGCCTTCGGTGACCGGCCGCGGGCCTGGCACCTGGCCATCGCCGACCGGCTGGCCGAGGCCGACCCCGAGCTGATCGCGACCACCCGCCGCATGTTCGCCGACACTACTGACCCGAAGTCGACCAGGGCCGCGACGATCTGGTGGGAGGAGCTGACCGGCGCCGGCGGCGAGGGCATGGTGGTCAAGCCGGCCGACGGGATCGTCCGTGGCAAGCGCGGGCTGGTCCAGCCGGGCCTGAAGGTACGCGGCCGGGAGTACCTGCGGATCATCTACGGCCCCGACTACACCGAGCCGGCCAACCTGGACCGGCTGCGCCACCGGGCGCTCGGGCACAAGCGGTCGCTGGCCCTGCGTGAGTACGCGCTCGGGCTGGAAGGGCTGGACCGGGCGGTCCGCGGCGAACCGCTCTGGCGGGTGCACGAATGCGTGTTCGCGGTGCTGGCCCTGGAGTCCGAGCCGGTCGACCCGCGGCTCTAGACCCGCTTCGGGCCGGATGCGCGACATGTCCTGAGCGAACGTGCTGAAATGGTGCGTTAGGTGTCAGCGGACCTCGCCCGATCGGAGCACAGCATGACGCAGGACCTGCCGGCCACCGAGGGCTACCTGTCGTTCGCGGGGCACCGCACCTGGTTCCGGGTGACCGGCGAGTCCGAGCAGCCAGGCAAGTTCCCGCTGCTGTGCCTGCACGGCGGGCCCGGGGCGACTTGGCACCACATGGAGCCATACCAGGAGCTCGCGGCGGACGGGCGCCGGGTGATCTGCTACGACCAGCTCGGCTGCGGCAACTCAGCGGTGTCCGGGCCGCACGACCCGGCGATGTGGACCACCGAGCTGTACCTGACCGAGGTCGACGCGGTGCGCCGCGAGCTCGGCCTGGACCGCTGCCATGTGCTCGGCCACTCCTGGGGCGGCATGCTCGGCATGGCTTACGCGGCCACCCAGCCGGCCGGACTGGTCAGCCTGCTGGCCGAGTCGTCGCCGCCGAGCGTGCCGTTCTGGCTGACCGAGCTGGCCAAGCTGCGGGCCGAGCTGCCGCCAGGAGTGGACGACGTGCTGCGCGCGCACGAGGACGCCGGGACGACCGACAGCGAGGAGTACCAGCAGGCGATGGTCGCCTTCTACGACCGGCATGTGTGCCGGATCCGGCCGTACCCGGACTGGCTGGACCGCTGTTTCGCCGGCATCGACGCGAACCCCGAGGTCTACCACACGATGAACGGGCCGAGCGAGTTCCACGTGATCGGCCCGCTCAAGGACTTCGACGTGCTCGCCGACCTGGGCCGGATCCAGGCGCCGACGCTGCTGTTCTGCGGCGAGCACGACGAGGTGACCCCGGCGACGGTCCGGCTGGCCCACGACCGGATACCCGGGTCGCAGTTCGTCGTGCTTCCCGGCTGTTCGCATATGGGCCAGGCGGAACGCCCCGACTTGGTACTCGGACTGGTCAGGGGATTCCTGGCCGGGGTCGAGGCAGCCCGGGCATAATGCGCGATCCCGGGTAGTTGGTCCCGGTCAGACGGATCGTCATCGACCTCTACGGGAGAGCATCGTGAGCGTGCAGGACATCGAGCTGAAGACGCTGAGCGGGGAGCCGGCCACCCTGGGGGATTACGCCGGGTCCGCGATCCTGGTGGTCAACGTGGCTTCCCAGTGCGGGCTGACGCCGCAGTACGCGGGCCTGCAGCGGCTGCAGGACCGGTTCGCCGCTCGCGGCTTCACGGTGGCCGGGTTCCCGTGCAACCAGTTCGGTGCCCAGGAGCCGGGCACGGCCGACGAGATCAGCGAGTTCTGCTCGGTGAACTACGGCGTCACGTTCCCGATGTTCGCCAAGCTCGATGTGAACGGCCCGGCCCGGCATCCCCTGTACGCCGAGCTCGAGCAGACCGCCGATGCCGAGGGCAACGCCGGCGACGTGCAGTGGAACTTCGAGAAGTTCCTGATCGGCAAGGACGGCTCGGTGCTGGCTAGGTTCCGGCCGATGACCGAGCCTGAGGCCCCCGAAGTGGTCGCGGCGATCGAGGCCAGCCTGGCCTGAGATCTGCCCCCGGGCGCGGCTCAGGCCAGGCGGCCGGGGCCGCGCTTGACCATCTGGTCGGCGATGATCGAGCGCTGCACCTCGCTGGTGCCCTCCCAGATCCGCTCGACCCGCAGTTCCCGGTAGAACCGCTCGGCCGCGTACTCGCGCATATAGCCGCGGCCACCGAACACCTGGACAGCCCGGTCGGCGACCCGCCCGGCCATCTCGGCCGCGTAGAGCTTGGCCATCGAGCACTGGGCGTGCTGGATCTTCACGTCGGCGCCGGCGTCGATCGCCCGGGCCGTCTCGTAGGTCAGCGCCCTGGCCGCGAACAGTTCGGTCAGGCTGTCGGCCAGCATCGCCTGCACCGCGCCGAACTGGGCGATCGGCCGGCCGGAGACGATCCGCTCGGTGGCGAACGCGGTCATCTCGGCGACCAGTCGCTCGGCCGCGCCCAGGCACCGGGCCGCGACCATCAGCCGCTCGAACCTGAACCACTCGTAGGCGAAGCTCATGCCGTCGCCCTCGGCCCCGACGAGCTGGGTGGCCGGCACCCTGACATCCTCGAACGCGACGATCGGGTGCTGGTGGGCGTGGCCCAGGGTGTGCATGTAGGCCGGGGTTCTAACCACCCGCACGCCGGGGCTCGGCAGGTCGACCAGGAACATGGCGTGCTCGCCCGCGTGCTCGCCGCCGGTCAGCTTGCCCTGGAAGAATGCGTAGTCGGCGGCGTAGTACGAGGTCACGTGCCACTTCACGCCGTTCAGCAGGTAATCGTCGCCGTCCCGGCTAGCGGTCGCCTCGATCGCGTCGACGTCCGAGCCGGCCCCTTCCTCGGTGATCGCATAGCACTCGGACCGCTCGCCCCTGGCCGACGGCCGCACGTAGCGCTCGATCTGGTCGGGGGTCGCGACGTCGGGGAGCCAGGACGGCGGGGTGGCCACCACCCAGGCCAGCGCGTTGGTGACCCGGCCGACCTGCTCCTGGATCAGCACCTGCTGGAGCGAGCTGCAGCCTCCGCCGCCAACGTCGGCAGGCATGTTGGCTGCGAACAGGCCGAGCTCGATCGCGCGGGCCTGGTGCGCGGCTTCGAGCTCGGCCGAGATGTCGCCGTCGGCCAGCTCGACCTCGGTCTCGAGCGGGATCAGCTCGTCGGCGAACTGCCGCGCTTTCGCCTGGATCTGCAGATCCTGTTCCGACAGTCCGTACATGCGTGGCCTCCGCCAGGTCCGTGGTCTCGTCCGTACGCCGCCCAGCCGCCCGCCGCGCTGTGGCCGGCCCGTGCCCGCCCAGCCTAAACCTTGACTGAACATTCAGTCTATGCCAGCATCGGCGGCATGCCACAGGTCAGTGACCTCGTGCCGGATACCGCTGACGCGGTCGTTATCGGCGGCGGGACGGTCGGCGCCTGGTGCGCCTACTTCCTGGCCAGGGCCGGGCTGGAGCGCGTGGTCCTGGTCGAGAAGGACCGGCTCGGACAGGGGGCGAGCAGCCGGGCGGCTGGCATGGTGCGCACCCAGGGCGGCACGCCCTGGGCGGTCAAGCTGGGCGAGTGGTCACGCCGGTTCTACCTCAGCCAGGCCGCCGAACTGGGGGTCGACTCGGGCTTCACGCCGCAGGGCTATCTGCTGCCCTGTTTCAGCGACTCCGACGTGGCCGCCGCGCGCGAGCGGATGGCCATGCAGAACGGGCTCGGGCTGACCGTGCGCTGGCTGGAGCCGGCGGAGGTCGACGCGATGAACCCGGCGATGGCGCCGGGCGCCACCCGCGGGGCCACCTTCTGCGCGGAAGATGGCTATTTGCATCCGCCCCGCAACGTCGCCGCCTACGCGCACGCGCTGGCCGCGAGCGGCGTGCGGGTCGCCGAGCGCACCAGCTTCACCGGCCTCGACCTGTCTGGCGATGCCGTCACCGCGGTGCGGACCAGCGCCGGGACGATCGCGACGCCGCTGGTCGTGCTGACCGGGGGCCCTGAACTGGCCGCGGTCGGGCGGCTGGCCGGGATCGGGATCCCGGCCGGCGCGGTCCGGCATCAGGTCGCCGTCACCGAGCCGCACCCGGACCTGGCCCCGTCCCGGCTGCCGATGGTCTTCGACCTGACCACCGGCCTGTACTGGCGCCCGGAGGACGGCGGACTGCTCTTCGGCATGTCCAACCCGGCCGAGCCGCCGGGTGAGGCCCGCGCGGTCGACCACGACCTGCTCGCTCAGTTCCGGCAGCGCCTCGCGGCGCTCGTGCCGGTGACGGCCGGGCTCGGGCTGCGCCGGGTCTGGGCCGCCACCATCGACTACACGCCCGACCATCTGCCGATCATCGGCCCGGCCCTGGCCAACGGCCGGCCGCTCGGCGGCGTCACCGTGGCCAGCGCGGGCGGGGCCGGGATGATGTGGGGCCCTGGCGTAGCCAGAGCTACCGCCGACGTGGCCCTGAACGGCCGCTCGGCGATCGTGGAGACCGCGGACCTCGGCCTTGACCGGTTCGATGCCCAGGGTCGCAGCCGGCTGGCGACCGACCCGGTTGCGCTGCCTTTCCCGACGGCACAGCCATTTCCCGAGCACACCGCGCCGGTCAGCTGACCGCGCACGATAGGGAGGAAACCCGATGACCGACAGCAGCCTGGCCACTCCGTATCTCGCCGCGGCGGCCACCGCCGAACTCGAGGACTGGGGGCCGCTGGAGGAGGCCACCGGCGAAGAGATGACGACCAGCGGCCTGACCCTGTGGCAGGACGGCGATCAGGAGGTCGGCGTCTGGCAGTGCACCGCCGGGCCGTCTTACTGGAAGCTCGAGACGCACGAGTTCGTGCACATCGTGGCGGGCCGGATGACCGTCACTCCGGATGGCGGTCAGCCGACCGAGATCGGCCCCGGCGACGTGGCCGTGTTCCCGCGCGGCTGGACCGGCACCTGGCAGATCCACGAGACCATCCGCAAGGTCTACGTCATCTTCGAGTAACCGTCGCCCGCCGTCCCGGAGCCCGGCGCGGCTAGCCGCGGGGGAGGGTGGCGTCGATGCCGGTCGTGACTGCGGCCGGGTGGACCCGGACGACCGTCCCGCCGACTTCGGTGCGGGCGTTCTTGTACCAGCGGGTGGCCCAGCCGGAAGCGCCGCAGCCGGCTGCGAACCTGATCTTGTACTGGCCGGGCTGCAGGTCGGTGATCTGGTACTGGCCGCCGGCCCCGCTGGTCACCCCGACCGGGATGCCGAGGCCGCCCGCCATCGGGTACGCCTCGGCGCAGATGCCACGAAGCGCGTTCCCGCCGCCGTGCACCGCTCCGGTAATCGCTCCCGCGACCTGGAGGCTGGTGTCGACGCCCGAGGTGGTCTGGCCGGCCTTGACCGTGAAGTTGGGCCCGACCTTCATCGTCAGCCACGGCGCGTCGACCGAGCAGAACGGGTCACCGGCGACCAGCACGTACTGGCCGGCGGCCGCGCCGGTCGCGGTATAGGCGCCGCCTTGCTGGGCGAATGCCGCCACCGGCACACTGTTCGGGCGGGCTGGCACCGCGAACACGCAGGTACCCGGAGCCGCCTGGGCCGTGCCGTTGACCAGCGCCGAGGTCGTGCCGGAGACCGAGGCGCCGAGGGCCAGCGCCGAGTTGACGCCGCGCCGCAGTTGGCCGGCCACGACCGACACGCCACCCTTGATCGCGCTAGTCAGCGCCGACTCGCCTGAGCAGGGCTGAAATTCCAGTTCGTAACGGTCGGTGCCCAGGCCGTCGACCAGGTAGTGGCCGCGCCGGTCGGTCAGGGCGAAGTGGTCGGTCAGGACGCCGCCGCGGTCCGACAGGGCGTCGACGCAGACGAAGCTGACCGGACGGCCGTTGGGCCGGTAGGTGACCTGGCCGCTGACCGAGCCGCCGCGGGCCAGCGCGCCGTCGATGCCGGTCGTGGTCACCGACGGCCGCACGACGACGACCGATGCCGACGCCCTGGACAGCTTGTTCTTGTACCACTGGCTGGCGTAGTTCAGGCCGGTCTGGCCGAAGAACACGAAATCGCCGCTGCAGCTGGTGAACTCCACCTTGTAGCGTCCGGGCGGCAGCGCTCCCAGGGTGTACGTGCCGTGCCGGCTAGTGCCGGCGAAGGTGCCGGCGCCGGACGCGGCGATCGCCTGCACGCACAGGTTCGGCAGGGCGCGGCCGGCCGTATCGGTCACCGTCCCGCTGATCCGGCCGGCCGGCGGCAGGATCGCGTTGGCGCCGGTCGTGACCGTCCCGCCGCGGGCGGAGATCAGGCCGGGGGCGGCGCCGACGCCCGTGCCGCCGAACTGCCAGTCCGCGTACGGCGAGCGGGCGCAGCCACGGCGCGGGTTGAACATCCCGCTGTAGATCACCTGGTACTGCCCGGGCGGCAGGTTGCCGGCCGAGAACCGTCCCTGCCGGTCGAGGACACCGAGGCCGAAGTTGCCGCCGGCGCCCGCCCCGGTGACGGGGTTCAGGAACACGCAGACATCACCGACCGGGTGACCGGCGCGGTTGGTGATCCGGCCGGTGATCGTGGCGCCTGGCTTCATGCGGGCGTCGATGCCGGCGGTCACCGACCCCTGGGTAACGGTAATGGAGGCCGGCCCGAAGAAGGTCGGGTCGCCCTGATAGGCCTGCGGGGCCACGCTGCCCTGGTTGCCGCAGCCGCCTTCGTAGCCGACGAAGTAACTGCCGGAGAACAGCTGCCTGAGACGGAACGAGCCGTCCGCCTTGCTGACCGCCTGGCCGCCGAACTGCGAGCTGGAGAAGACGCACACCCCGCTCAGCGGCTGGCCGTTCTGGCCGGTGACGGTCCCGGAGATCGTGCCCCCGGCCGGCAGAATCGCGTCGAGCGTGGTCGTGGCCTGGCTGGTAATCGTCGCGCTCAGGCTGACCGGCAGGTAGTTGCCGTTGTTGCCGCAGCTCGAGAAGACGCCGCCGGGCACGAACTCGACCTGGTTGGTGCCGGGAGTCAGTTTCTTGAGGGTGTAGCTGCCGTCCGCCTTGGTGGAGACGGATGAAACGCCGGCGACCGGGGTGCCGTTCTGGTTGTACAGCGTCACGGTAGCGCCCGCGATCGCCGAGCCGGTGGTGGAGGAGATGACCTTTCCGGAGATGGTCCCCCACCCGCTCATCACCGCGTTCACGTTCGGTGTGAGGACGCCGCTGGTGACGGAGAGGAGATCGGCGCTGGCGGAATCGAGCTTGTTGTTGTAGAAGACGCGGAATGCGCCGGTCTTGCTGAAGGCAACCTTGTAGCTCCCGGCGAGGAGGCCGCCGTAGAGGTAGGTGCCGTCGGCGCCGGTGAGACCGACGTTGGTCTGCA
>DASWAH010000410.1:0-9783 GCA_036391235.1 Streptosporangiaceae bacterium | reverse complement strand
GGATTCTCGTCGACGTTGAGCTTCACGATGTCGATCTTGCTGCCATACTCGCTGGCGATTTCCTCGAGCACAGGAGCCACCTGCCGGCACGGTCCGCACCATTCCGCCCAGTAGTCGACCAGGACAGGCTTGGTGCTCTTCAGCACGTCGGACTCGAACGTCGAGTCGGTTACGGCCCTTGTTGCGGTGCCCACGTTCTGGACTTCCTCTCGTCGCTATTCGAAGGACCGCGGGCGGGCGCGCCCGCGGTCACAGGCAAGGGGTTCCTATTCGTCTTCCTCGGCCAGCCAGCGCTCGGCGTCGAGCGCGGCCACGCAGCCGGTGCCGGCCGCGGTGACGGCCTGCCGGTAATGCCGGTCAACGACATCGCCGCAGGCGAAGACTCCGGGAATGGCGGTTCGGGACGATGGGTGCTCGACCAGCAGGTACCCGTCGTCGTCGGTTGCGAGCTGATCGCGGACTAGCTCGCTGCGCGGGTCGTGACCAATCGCGACGAAAATACCGGTAACGGGGAGTATGCGCTCTTCACCGCTAACCGCGTCCCGCAGCCGCAAGCCGGTGATCCGGTCCTCACCCACCATTTCCACGACCTGGCTGTTCCAGGCGAACTGGATCTTCGGGTTGGACAGTGCCCGATCCTGCATGATCTTCGAGGCGCGCAGGGTGTCGCGGCGATGGACGATCGTCACAGAACGGGCGAAACGCGTCAAGAACGTCGCCTCTTCCATCGCGGAATCACCGCCCCCGATGACGGCGATGTCCTGCTCGCGGAAGAAGAAGCCGTCACAGGTGGCGCACCAGGACACTCCGTGCCCCGACAGCCGCTTCTCGCCGGGAACGCCGAGTTCGCGGTAGCTGGACCCGGTGGCGAGGATGACGGCGCGGGCCTGGAACGCCCCGTCGGCCGTTTTGACGACCTTGGGCGTCGCGGCCAGGTCAACCTCGATGACATCGTCGGCGATCAACTCGGCGCCGAACCGCTCCGCCTGCTTCCTGATCGAATCCATCAGGTCGGGACCGAGGATCCCGTCCGGGAAGCCGGGGAAGTTCTCGACGTCGGTGGTGTTCATCAGCGCGCCGCCGGCCGTGACGGAGCCCTCGAACACGAGTGGGTTCAGCCTGGCGCGCGCGGCGTAGAGCGCGGCCGTGTAACCGGCCGGCCCGGAGCCGATGATGATGATGTCGCGGACGTCGCTCACTTCAGGCTTCTCCTTCATAGAACCGCACCGGAGTCAACGGAGCCGGCGCCCGCCAGATTCCCGCGACCGCGCGGCCGCGCGGCGGCCCGGCCCGCCCAAGCGCAGGGGCGCGGCGCGCGGCCACCGTCAGCCAGCGCCGGCTGCCTCAGCCGGCCGGGATCGTCGTACGCACGATATAGTCCGCCGCCGAAGCCGAGCAGGCCACCCCGACCACGGCAACGTCGAGGATATTGGCGGTGGACGACCTCAGCACGATGATCGTGGCAGGCTTGCCGAGATAACGCGCGATCTCGGTGAGCACGACCCGGCGTCCGGCCGAGACCAGGCTGAGGCAGCCGTTGAGCGTGCTGGTCCTGATTCCGCCCAGCACCGGGGCCCTCTTACCGCCGGACGGTCCCGGTGTGCTCGTCGGCGATGTGTTCATGTTTCCGAAGGCCGGGTGACTGGCGACCTGCTCCCGCACCTGGCGGGCCAGGTTGGCCTTGGTGAAGTCGAGATGGCTGGCCAGCGCGGTGGTGGCGACGATCTTGCCCCGGAGGCGGTAGTGCAGCCGGGCCGAACCCGTGACGGCGGCCGGCACGTTCTCCGCGCCGTGATGGCGGCCTGCCCCCGACGTGGCGGGCACCCGGACCGAGCCCGAGCTGCCTGCGCTGCCCGCGCCGTTCTCCGTCGACGGACTCGTTCCGTTGGCCAGCCAGAAGCCCGCCCCGGCCAGCACCAGGATCGCGGCGACGGCGGCCGTGCCCCGCAGCAGCAGCGGCGATGACCAGCCGGGCCAGCGCAGCCGCAGCCAGCTCCGCGGGGTGCGCGCCGTGCGCTCGGGCAGGTCAGGCCGACCTGGGATGTGGTCGCGCTGGTCAGCCGGGGCGTAACTGGCCGCGCGGACCTCGGACTCCCTGGCGATCGCGAGCTGGAGGCGGTCGGCGAGCGCTTCCGGCATCGGGGCGGTGGCCGACCCCAGCCCGGCGAGCAGACCGGAGACGGCGGTCAGGTCCGACCCGGTGCGCGCGCACCGCTCGCACGCGGACAGATGCGCGGCAACGCTGGCGGTCCGCCTGGGTCCCAGGTCGCCTTCCTGGTATCGCGCCAGGACTTCCGCGCTGAGATGGCGCCTCACGCTTGCTCTTCGCCCCCTTCCCGCCCAGGTAGGACGGATCCCGACGCCGAACGGTTCCGCACCGGGTCGTCAGGATCAGGATAAGAAACCCCAGATACGGAACTACCGGACGTATCATTCCCGTGGTCTTTGCTGCTATCCCGTCGTTGCTGACGCAGATGCGCGAGCTTGGGCAGGAGCCTGGCCCGGCCCCTGGCGCACCGGCTCTTGACCGTCCCCTGCGCGACCCCGAGCAACTGCGCCGCGTCGGCCACCGGGTACTCCAGCATGTCCACCAGGACCAGGGCCACCTGCTGGTCGCGGGGAAGCTGGCGCAAGGCCGCCATCACCTCGACCGACACTTCGCTGCCGTCGGACGGATCGGCGCTGGCCGATCGCGACATCGCGTCCAGCAATCGCTCGTCGCCGCCCGCCACCTCGGGCCTGGCCGCGCGGCGGCGCATCCGGTCGAGGCAGGCGTTCACCACGATCCGGTGCAGCCAGGTCGTGACGGCGGAGTCGCCGCGGAAGCTGCCGGCCCGGCGGAACGCCGAGATCATCGCGTCCTGCAGGGCGTCGGCCGCGTCCTCGGGATCGTGCAGCGTGCGGACGGCGACCGCCCACAGCCGGTCCCGGTGCCGGGCGAACAACTCGCCGAACGCATCGGGGTCGCCGTCGACGTGCAGCCGCAGCAACTCCATGTCGCTGCGCCCGGCCCGGCCGCCCGCCTGATCCACCTGTCGTAGCTTAGCGGCCGGCCCGCTAGCTGGCCGGGGCCGCCGCGGCCGTGTCGCGCCCGGCGCAGTAACTCGCTACTTAGCGGCGGTGCCTCGCACGGCCACGTTGAAGACCTGGGCCTCGTACTTGCCGCCACCCGGCGCGGGCGGCAGCTTGGTGAACCAGACCACCAGGTACCGCCCGGTCACGGTGCCCTTGATCTTGAACGTGACCGCTCCGGTCGGGTCCGACGCGGTGCCCACAGTCTGCATCGAGGCCAGGTTCTGCGCGCTGCGAGTGCTGGAATTGCCGACCAGCAACTTCACCTGAGCCCCGGGCTGGGAGTTGAAGGTCACCGTCACTGAGCTGAACGTCACCGCGTGGCCCATGTCGATCAGCAGGCCGGAACCGGCCTTCAGGTTGCCGAACGCGGCGGTCGCGTACCACTGCGAGTCCCAGCTGGTCGACTGGCTTGAGTCGATCGCGTACTTCGCGGTCTGGGTGTCCTCGTTGCCGGTGTCGGACGGCGTCAGCGCGTCGAACCCGGTCGCCCCGGCCGGCTGCAGCACGGTCACCGAGGTCAGCGGCGTGCTGGCCGACGGACTCGGGTGCCCGGGCGCCGATGGCGCGCTCGGCCACAAGCTGAACGCCGCGATCGCGGCCAGGGCGAGCACGCCGGCCGTGACGACCACGACCTTGGTCAGCCTGGACGGACCACCGCCCGGGCCAGCCAGCCGTCCGCCCGAGTGCCTGGACGATCGGTCCGACCGGTCCGACCGCCGGGGCGGCATCGGGCGCTGGTAGTCCTCGCGCTGGTCGGGCCGGGCCAGGGCCGCGTAGTTGACTTCCTCGTCGGCCGGCCACTCGGTGTCGGCTAGGCCTGGCCAGTCGTCGGCGGTGCGGGGCTGGCTGACCCTGGACTGGCTCGCCCGCGGCCAGTTGCCGGTCTGCCGCGACTCGGGATCCCGCCAGGCGGTCAGTGCAGGCGCGGCCGGCGGCGGAGCGGGCGGCAGCAGCGTCCTGAGCGCTCCGGCGAGCTCGCCCGGGCTGGTCAGTGCCTCGCCCGAACTGGCCGAGCTCAGCCCCATCGCCCGGCAGGCAAGGTCGGAGAGCGGCAGCGGGATACCGGCGATGACCTGGCGCGGGCTGCAGGGCTCCCCGCCGTTGACCGGTGCGGGCGGTAGCGAGCCGACTTCGCCGCCTGGCCAGTGCGCGGTGAGCGCGGCGTACAGCAGCTGGCCCAGGCCCTCGGTGTCGGCCAGTACGGGTTCCTCGGCCGTGATACCGGACAGGGCGGCGTCCAGGCCGAGGCCGACGACCTTGACCTCGCCGGTCAGGCTCCAGCGCACCGATCCGGGGGACAGGCACATGTGCGCGACGCCGGCGGCGTGCGCCGAGGCCAGCGCCCCGGCGGCCTCCGCGATGATCCTGGCCGCGCGGAATGGCTCGAGCGGGCCCTGCAGGAGCAGGTCGCCCAGAGTCTCTCCGGCCGCCCACTCCATCACGATGTAGGCGTTGTCCCAGTCATCCTCGACGTCGAAGACCTGGGCCAGGCGCGGGTCGGTCAGCCGGCTGGCCGCCCTGGCCGCGGTGACGACGTCACCGATCCTGGGGAACCCGGCCGCGAAGGTGAACACCGTGACCGCGCGGGCCAGGGTCTCGTCGATCGCCTTCCACGCATCCCACCCTGACCCGGCGGCGATCCGGTCTTCGAGCCGGTACCGGCCGCCAAGCCTGGTTCCTGGCGCGGATGCATAGATCGTCATCGGTGATGTGCGCCGAGCTAGGTCAGGCTCTCGACGCTTCCTCCTGGTACCGGAAGCTGGTCGGCGGTCTGGACAATTCAATGATGCGGCACAACATGCCCGGGCGTTCCGCTGCCACCCTACCGCTCCGCAAACCGTTACCAGCCGGAGACCATAAGGCACGAGTCAGGAATGCTGGCCGTCAGCACCACGGCTTCACTTTACCTGCGCAGCCGGGACCGCACCATGGCCGTCAGGTCGGTCACCTCCGCGACCTTCATAATGCGCGAGAACAGCAGGTAGATCAGCAATGCCCCGCCTCCCCCCACGACCACGACAAGGGCAGAGGAGAGCTTTCCCCCGGACACCGCCCCGCCAACCACGAACGCGATGATCAGCGCGAAGAGGGCCGCCGGAATGGCCGCCCCGTGCATGCGCATCAGACTGGTCTTGATCTCCGGTCCGGCCAGCCCGCCGATCCGCCTGCTCAGCACCCGCCACGCGAAGACCGACCCGACCAGGTTGGCGAGCCCGAACCCGGCGCCGAGGGCGGCGACGACCTCGCTCTTGGGGAAGATCGCCAGCGCGATGAGGTTGGCCAGCACGTTCGTGATCATCGTGACCACGCCGATCAGGGCTGGCGTCTTGCTGTCGTGCAGCGCGTAGAACACCCGCAGCAGCAACTGGAACAGCATGTAGGGCATCAGGCCGAGAGAGAAGATCGAGAACACCAGGCCGATATACCGTGCGCTGGCATCGCTGGTGGCGCCCCAGCCGAGCACCAGCACCCCAAGCGCTGGCCCGAGGACCGCCAGGACCAGGCCGGCCGGAGCTACCACTACCGAGCTGAGCCGGACGCCAGTCGAGAAATCCGCCTGCACCAGGTCGAACTGGCGGTCTGAGGCATGGGCGCTCATTCGCGGCAGCAGCGCGGTGATGACGCTGATCGCCACGATCGCGTAGGGCAGCTGGAACAGCATCCAGGCGTTGGTGTACGCCGAGAAGCCGGCCCCGACGCCGTGCGTCTGCTTGGCGTTCCCGGCCGTGTTGGCCACGATCGAGGTGACCAGGAACGCGACCTGGGTGGTCAGCACGTAGCCGAACATCCAGCCGGCCATGTGGCCGATCTCGGTGATCTCGATCCGGCGGAAGTCGAACCGCGGGTGCCACCGGAACCCGACCCGGTGCAGGTACGGGATAAGCGCGATCGTCTGCGCGACGATGCCCAGGGTCGTGCCCAGCCCGAGCAGCAGCACCTCGCCGTTGGTGACGGTGTGCACGTTGTTCACGTTCTGGCCAGAAGCGATCACCATGAAGGCGACCGAGATCACGGTGACGACGATGTTGTTGACCACCGGGGTCCACATCGGCGCGGCGAAGTGCCCCCGGGCGTTGAGGATCGCGCTGGCCAGCGACGTCACGCCGTAGAAGAAGATCTGCGGGATGAAGAAGTACGCGAACAACACCAGCAGGTGGTGCTGGGTGCCCGCGGCCGACGGGTCGTACAGGGACGCGATCTGGCCGCCGAAGACGGTGCCGACCAGCGTGACCACGGCGAGCGCGAGCGTCACCAGCGTGAACATCCGCTGGTCGTACTCCTCGCCGCCGTCCCGGTGCCGCTTGGCCGCGCTGACCAGCAGCGGAACGATGACCGAGGTCAGGATTCCGCCGATGGCCAGGTTGTAGACGGCGTTCGGCACGGTGTTGGCGACGTTGTAGGCGTTGCCCAGGCCCTTGACGCCGAGCGCGTAGACGAGGACAACGCTGCGAATCAGCCCGGTGATCCGGGAGGCGAGCGTGCCGATCGCCATGACCGCGCTTGACCGAACCAGGCTCTCGCTTGGTGCTCCGTCCGGTCCGATCCCGGGCTGGCCTGGCGGCCGGTCCCTGGGCGGGGCGCCGCCGCGCGACCTGGCGTACTCCGCCTCCATGAGCTCGGTGTAGCGATAGAGCTCCCCGGTGCTATACAGCTCGCCGGTGAAGCCGCCGGCCCCCGCGGCCGGCACGTCGCCCGGGTAGAACGGCTGGTCCCGCCGGTATCCGGATTCTGCCCGGCGAACGGGTCCGAAGCCGGGCACCAGGCCCTCGGCCCGGCCGGCTCGGTGCGCGCCGGGAGCCCGGCCGCCCTGACCGCTGCCGGCGGCCGGACCGCCTCCCGGCCCGCCGAGACCCGGCCCGCCGCCAGGATCGCCGATACCCGGCCCGCCGATGCCCGGCCCGCCGATGCCCGGCCCGCCGCCCGGCGCCCGACCTGGCTGGCTACGGCCGGGCTGACTGCGGCCGGGCTGGTTTTGGCCGGGCTGACTGCGGCCGGGCTGACTGGGAGGCGGCTGGCCGCGCCCCGGCTGGCCGCGGCGGCTCTGGCCGCGCCGGCCCTGCGACCGGCCCGCCGCACCCTCGCCGCCCGGAGGCTGGTTCGGCCAGCCGTCTTCCCGGCGCTGCGGCGGCTGTTCCGGCCATCCGCTCTCGCGGTACGGCGGCTGGCCCCGCCGTCCCGGGGCCGAGTCGGGCGGCAACTGGGGCGACCCGGGTGGCCGCTGGTCCGAGCGGCCCCGGCGAGGTGACCGCAGGCCCGGTGCGGACGGCCCGGCAGATAGCTGACCAGGAGCGCCAGGCGGCAGCTGGCCCTGGCCGGACCGACCATGGCCGGGCTGGGACTGGCCGGGCTGGGACTGGCCGGGCTGGGGCCGCCACGCCTGAACCCGGGACGTCTGGGGTTCGCGGGTGCGTCCTGCGCGGCCGCCCGATGGCGGCCCTGGACGGCCTGCCCTGGGCTCGGCGGGACGCTGGCCAGGCCACGCGTCCCCGCGATCGGCCGGGGGAACGCCAGGCTGGCCGGAGCCGGGCAGACCAGAGCCAGACTCGCCGGAACCGGGCAGGCCAGGGGGGCGGGTCATCCTGGTAGAGGACGGCTCGCTAGTGCCGAAGCCCCGCCGCCCGCCGGAGCGAGCGTCGGGCCGCCGGCCCGGCGGCTCCTCGGGCCAGTAACCGGGGCGACCGCGGATAACCGGTCCGGCCCGCTCGCCGGGGCGTGCTCCTGGGGGCGGGCCCGGCCGCCCGTTGCCGCGGGCGCCAGCAGGCGGCTCTGGCCAGGCGCCGGGGCGCCCCGCATCAGATCGGCCTGCGTCGGCACGGCCCGCGTCGGCACGGCCCGCGTCCGGACGGCCCGTTGCGGACCCTGGCCGGCCGCCCGGCGGCGGCATGGCCGACCCGTCGGGACGTAGCCGCCTCGGCTGGTCCTGACCTGGACGCCGGGCGTCGTCGGCCCGGCGCCTGGCGTCATCCGGGGGCGGGCGCCCTCGCCACGAACCGCCGCGGTCATCAGGGGCCGGGTTCGCCCAGCCGTCTTGTCCGCTGCGCGGTCCGCCGCCCCGTCCGCCGGTCGGATCGGCCGGCGGCCGGCCGTGCCAGAAGTTCTGCGCGTCCTGGGCTGCCCCCGCGCGGCGCCCCTGGCCGGTCCCGGCGTAGCCGGCCTGGTCGTAGCCGGCCTGGTCGTAGCCGGCCTGGTCATAGCCGGGACGTGGCCCAGGTCGCGAATTCCGGCGGCCGGGGGGCGGCTGGGCCGGCCAGTCGCCTGGCCGGCCTCGGTAGGCCGCGCCGCCGCCGGGACCTGGGTCGCTCCGTGGCGGAGCGGGCCCGGCCGGAGCGGGCCGGGCGGGCCGGGACCGGGGCTCGCCGAAGCTCGCATCGCCGTCCCGTTCGTCAGCGCCAGCGGCGGGGAGCGGGTCCCACTCGTCCACGGGATCCCTGGGATCGTCGTCGCGCCAGCCGCCGGAGGCAGGCCTGCCTCCGCGTCCTGGCGAGCTCATGGGTGCTCCCTGTTCCCTCGGCGTCCCGGCGTGGGTTCCGCGTCGGCGAACGAGGGGACGGCCGGGGCAAGCCCGGATCCGTTCGTGCCGGCGCTATCTATATGTTCGGGTCTACTACCCGTCTGAACGAGATCTTGCGCAGGGAATTCCTGAGCGGCCGGAACTGGCGGCCCAGAATGGGCGGCTGCCGGGCCGGCCGGGACCTGGTCAGGACCGCGCCCAGAGTCGCGGCCAAGGTCGCGCCCAGGGTCGCGCCCAGGGTCCGGGTCAGCCTCAGAATCAGCCCCGGACTCAGCCGGCCCCGAAGGCGCGGCACCGCCGCTGAGCCCGACTTCGGTCGCTGCCGCACCCGCGGGCTCCCCCGCATCCGTGTCCGTACCCGCACCCGCACCCGCACCCGATTCGGCTGGCCCGGCCGCGGCCTCGGCGGCCGGCGATGGCCGGCCTGACCTGATCGCCCGCATCGCGGACGCGATCACGAACAGGGCGAGGCCGGCCGACCCGATGATCAGCGCGATGACGCCGAGATCGGTGGTGCGGACGACGATCGTGAGCGGATCGGCTGGCAGCGCCCGGCCATCTGGCGAGATCAGGCTCAGCCTGATCGTGCCGTGCCGGTTCTTGGCCGGCTGGACAGTGATCTTCACCGGCCGCGAGTAGCTCGCCGGCGGCACCGTGATGACCGGCGGTACACCGCTGACCGTCGCGTTGGTCGCGTGCACGAGTAGCTTGACCCGGACGGTGTACCGCAGGCTGTTGTAGATCGCGACCGGCACGCTGCTGCTGCGTCCCCCGAAGATCACGTGCAGGGCCGAATGCTTGCCGTTGCTGCCCCGGATCGACAGCCCGTTCAGCTGGCTGGTGACGTAGTGCGCGGTCCTGGCCAGCAGCAGCCTGGCGTGCTTGCCCGCCTTCCCCCGCCAGGCCGAGGACTCGATGCCGAACACGGCCCGGTTCAGGTCGGGATCGGGCTGGGCCTGGATCGACTGCAGCAGCGCGATCCGCTTCTCCAGCGCGCTGACCCGCTTGAGCAGGGCGCCCGAGATCTCGCCGCTAGAGGAGTAGCTGGTCAGGTTGCTCGGGGCCTTGGCCGCCCGCATGGCGGTGAGCTGGTTGGCGGTCACCGGTCGCAGCCAGGGCGCCGACACGGTCTCGGCGAGCAACCCGCTGGCCAGCCGCCGCGGCGGGTTCCAGCGCCGGGGCGGGGTGATCAGGAT
>DASWAH010000409.1:0-5494 GCA_036391235.1 Streptosporangiaceae bacterium | reverse complement strand
GCGGGCTGATGACGGACCAGTCCATCCTGCTGGTCGGGATGATGACCGAGGGGATCCACACCCCGTTCCTGTCCGACCGGGACCTGGCCCTGGAGAACGCCCATTACGTGCGGAACGCGGCCGGCCGGCTGGGCGAGAGCTTCCGGCCCGAGCCGGGCGGGTTCATCGACCGGCGGGCGAACCAGGTCCTGGCCGAGTCGGTCGACCTGCTGCGGGCGATCCGCGACGACGGCCTGCTGAACGCCATAGCCGACGGCACGTTCGGCATCACCAAGCGGCCGGCCGACGGCGGCCGCGGCCTGGACGGCGTGATCGTGAAGGCCGACGGATACTTCAACCCGGCCAGCGAGATCCTCGAGGCACCGCCAGCCGGGCAGGCGACCGGCCTCGCGCCTGCGGGTGCGAGCCAGATCGGAGGGGCGCGATGACGGGCCAGATCATCAGGCCGTACGGGGATACGACCGGGGACGGGCAGGTGCAGCTGTCGTTCACGCTGCCGGTGCCCTTCGGCACCGCCGACCAGAAGGCCAGGGCGGAGGGCGCGGCCTTGCAGCTCGCGGCCAAGATGGGCCTGGATCCCGCCATGGTGGTGCACGCCAAGGGCATGGGCCCGGATTTCACGTTCTTCGTCGTCTACGGCCGGTCCAGCCACCTGGTCGACTTGTCTCAGGTCACGGTAGCCGAGCGCGAGTTCGACGACCTGTCGTCGGCCGAGATCAACCTGCGGATCCGTACTGCCCTCGGCCGCAAGCTGGTCGTGGTCGGCGCCACCATCGGCACCGACGCGCACACGGTCGGGATCGACGCGATCCTCAACGTCAAGGGCCATGCGGGGGAGAAGGGCCTGGAGTACTACCGCGAGATCAAGGTGATCAACCTGGGCTCGCAGGTCGAGGTGCCGCGGCTGGTCGCCGCGGCCAGGGCCGAGGGCGCCGACGCGGTGCTGGTCAGCCAGGTCGTCACCCAGAAGGACGCGCACATCAAGAACACTCGGGAGATGGCGGCCGCGTTCGAGGCGGCCGGGCCTGGCCGGCCGCTGCTGATCATCGGCGGCCCGCGGTTCGACCCGCAGATGGCGGCCGAACTTGGCGTCGACAAGATCTTCGGCAAGGGCACCACGCCCAGGGACGTGGCCAGCTACCTGGTCCACCGCCTGGCTCCGGCCGTCACAGGCAGTGCCGCGGGCCAGCCGCCCGCGACCCGGGTGCCGCAGGAGGCCGGGGCGTGAGCGGAGCGGGCGAACAGGCCGACCCGCGCCTCGGGCTGACGGTCCGGCATCAGCGATACGTCCCGTACAGCCACGCCCATTACGGCGGAAACCTGGTCGACGGCGCCTACGTACTCGCCCTGTTCGGCGACGTGGCCACCGAGATGTGCATCAGGTCCGACGGCGATGAGGGCCTGTTCGCGTCCTACTCCGACGTGCAGTTCCGCGCGCCGCTGGTGGCCGGCGACGTGGTCGAGGCGACCGCGACGATCGTTCGGGTCGGCCGGAGGAGCCGGGAGCTGCGGTTCGAGGCACGCGTCCTGTGCCGGGCCGAGCCGGACCGCGGCGCCTCGGCCTCGGCCGTGCTGGCCGAGCCGGTCACCGTGGTCACCGCGACCGGCACGGTGGTCGTGCCCGTCTAGCTGACCCGCCTGCTTCGCGAGGATTGCGCGGCTTCTGCGGAATCTCGCGTTCCCGGCAGTGCGGGCGGTAATGATTTTCGTATGCACACACAGTAATTGCTCCGTCGCTACCGGTAGTATCGGTGCGATGAGGTCGATGCTGTGCCCGACCATGGTCGACCGCGACACCGAGATCCAGGCCCTCGCCGCGGGCCTGGACCGGGCCGCGAGCGGCTCTGGTGGCGTGCTCTTCCTCGCCGGTGATGCCGGGGTCGGCAAGTCGAGGCTGGCCAGGCAGGCAACCACGATGGCCACCGAACGCGGCTTCCACGTGCTGATCGGCCGGGCGACCGAGTCCGCCGTGCCCGTGCCGTTCCGCCCGGTCGCCGAGGCCCTGATGAAGCTGGCCAGGGCGGGCGTGGTGCCCCGCTCGCCTGAGGTGGCGAATCACCTGCCGGTGCTCGCTTCGCTGGTACCAGAATGGAGCAGGCCAGGAGACAGCCAGGCCGAGCTCTCGCCGCTCATCCTGGGCGAGGCGCTGATCAGGATGCTGGCCCCGGCCGGCGCCCCCGGCACGCTCCTGGTGCTCGAGGACCTGCACTGGGCGGACCCCGAGACCCTGGCGATCGTGGAGTACCTGGCCGACAACCTGGCCGGGGCCAAGGTTCTGTGCCTGGGCACGGTCAGGGACACCGAGCCGTCGGAGGGCCTGGACTCGATGCGGGCGCTGACCGCGCGCCGCGCGGCGAGCTGCATCGAGGTGGGGCGGCTGCCGGACTGGGCCGTCATGCAGATGGCGGCGGCCTGCCTGGACACCGACGAGGTGCCGGATCCGGTCGCCAGGATGCTGGCCGACTGTGACGGGCTGCCGTTCGCGGTAGAGGAACTCCTGGCCTCGGCCGTGTCATCGGGCCAGCTCGTCAGTGAGCCGGCCGGATGGCAGGTCAACGACCAGGTCACGACCGCGGTCCCGGCTTCGATCGCCAGTTCGGTCAGGAACCGGCTGGCCGCCCTCGATCCGGTGGTCGCCGACGTGCTGTCCTCGGCCGCCGTGCTCGGCCGCAAGTTCGACTGGACCCTGCTGCCGCTGATCACCGGCCGGCCGGAGGAGCAGGTGCTGGAGGCACTCCAGCAGGCCCAGGCCGTGCAGCTCATCGTGCCGGTCGCACCCGGGCAGAACCTGTTCAGGTTCCGGCACAGCCTGACCAGGCACGCCATCTTGTCCGGACTGCTGCCCCCCGACCTGGCCCGGCGGTCGGCCAGCGCTGCGGCGCAGATCGAGGCGACCCATCCCGGGTTGCCCGGGCCCTGGTGCGAACTGGCGGCCGAGCTCTACGAGGCGGCCGGCGACCGGGTCAGGGCGGCCAGCCTGCTGCTGCAGCTCGGCCGGCACGCGCTCGGGCAGGGCGCGCTCAGCACAGCGCAACGGTCCCTGACCGATGCCCGCACGCTGCTGGGGGACGATCCGCGGGCCGAGCCGGGCCTCGCGATCGAGATCGACGAGGCGATCGTCGACGCGCTGGCCCAGGCGGGTGACTACATCAGGCTCCGCCCCGTGGCCGAGCGGCTGATCGCCGAGCTGGACCGCGCGGGCGCCGATCCGCGCCGCCAGGCGATCGTGATGATCACCGTCGCCCGGGCCAGCCACGAGGAGTACTGCGGGCATTGCTCGGCGCAGCTGGCCGAGGCCAGGGCCATCGCCGACCGGCTGAACGACGTGGCTCTG
The DNA here is from genome assembly GCA_036391235.1 of Streptosporangiaceae bacterium. Taxonomy (GTDB): domain Bacteria; phylum Actinomycetota; class Actinomycetes; order Streptosporangiales; family Streptosporangiaceae; genus Chersky-822. The sequence goes on along the minus strand of DASWAH010000409.1, from coordinate 2,160 downwards.
GCCAGCCGGGTCGATGCCGCCGCGGCCAGGTGCGCGATCGACTCCGGCGACCTGGACGGTGCCGAGAAGCTGGCCAAGCAGGCACTGGCCAGCGCCGAGGAGGCCAGCCCGGCCACCTGGGCGGCCGAGGTCGCGTTCCAGGCGCTCGAGGTGATCGGGCGCCGGGAGCGGATGCGGGACATGACGGCGGCCCACGCGGCCTTCGAGCGGGCCTACCGGATCGCGACCGACGAGGAATTCGCGATCGGCCGGATCAGGGCCCTGCACGAGCTCGGCACCGTCGACATGCTGACCAGAGGAGATGCCACCCGGCTGCAGGAGGCCAGGGTACTGGCCCAGGAGGCGGGCGCGGTGTCCACCGCCACGGTCATCGACGTGCAGCTGGCCAACGTCTGGAGCCTGGGCACGGACCTCGACCTGGCCCTCGACGCGGCCCGCCGGTGCGAGCAGGGCGCCCGGCAGATCGAGGCCCGGCGGACCGAGGCCATCGCGATCAACGTCCAGGCCATGGTGGCCGGGGTCAGGGGCGACCGCCGCCTGACCACCCGGCTGGCCGAACGGGCCGAGGAGGTAGTGCCCGGCGACCCCGAGGTGCTGTTCTCGACCTGGGGCCTGTCCAGGGTCACCGCGTCGCTCTTCCTCGACGACCTGCCCAGGGCGCTGCGGGAGAGCGAGGCGGGCATCGCCTATGGCGGCGATGCCGCGCTGATATCGCCCCGCCGGGCCTGGGGCTATCACGCGCTGCTGCAGGCGGCCTTCGAGAAGGACACCGCGGGAGCGCTGGAGCTGGCCAGGGCCGCGGGCGCGACGGTCGGCTGGAACCATGGCTACCTGGCCTATGCCGCGGCCGTGCTGCACGGCGGGGACGGACGCCAGCGGCGGGCCGGCGAACTCGCGGAGGAAGCCAGCACGCTGCTACAGCCCTATGCTCCCTGGTGGAACCACCTGGCCCGCCGGCTGGTCGCGCCGCTCGCCCTCAGGGACGGCTGGGGCGACCCGGTCGGCTGGATGCGCGAAGCGGCGGCCGATTTCGAGTCGGCCGGGCAGGTCAGGCTGGCCTCGGCCTGCCGCGGCATCCTGCGCCGGGCCGGCGAGCGGGTGCCGAGGGCCGGGCGGGGCGCCGCCCAGGTCCCGCCGCAGATGCGGCGGCTCGGCATCACCAGCCGGGAGATGGATGTCTTCTTGCTGGTCGCGCGGGGCTTCTCCAATGCCGCGATCGCTGAGCGATTGTTCATCTCACCCAAGACGGTGGAGACCCACGTGGCCAGCCTGGTCGCCAAAACCGGGCAGACCGGACGCCGCGAGCTCGTCGCGCACGCGGCGCGCTTCGTGCCCCGCTGAGAGGTATGGCGGTGATAGCCGAAGGGTATTTGCCCGATTTACCAGCATTCGCCGGGGCATCCCCTGGTTACCGTATGGCCGACCGGGCTTAACTCAGGTGATCACTCACCGTAGCTCAGGATTTACCCGATGCGAACGCGGCGTCCGATCAGCGAACATGAACGAGTGTTCAGGCGCTGCCAGGACCGCCGGGCGGGTTCCCGACCCGGCCGCGGTAACCAGCGGCGCGAGCTGCCCCCGTGCTCGCGCAGCGCCGGGTGGCCCGCTCTGCGAGCGGGTCACCCGGCCGGGGCGTTCCCGCAAGGAGGACGCATGACCATCAGTGCTGCACCACCCCCGCAGGTAGCCGGCCACCCCCAGGCCGGCGAGCTAGGAGCCCGATTCGCCGCCGAGGCGATCCCCTATATGGGCAAGCTGTATCCGGCCGCGCTGCGGCTGACTCGCAATCACTGCGATGCAGAGGACCTGATCCAGGAGACGTTCGCGAAGGCGTACGTGAAGTTCCACCAGTACCGGCCGGGCACGAACCTCAAGGCCTGGCTGTACACGATCCTGGTCCGGACGTTCTACAGCACCTGCCGCCGCAAGGAGCGCCGGGTCGGCGAGGTGCTGTCGGCCGAGATCCTCGACGTCTCCGACGGCCGCGACACCCTGGCCGGCCAGCCCAGGTCGGCCGAGGCGGAAGCGATGGACAACCTCGGCGGATCGAGCGTGATGCGCGCCCTCGCCGAACTGCCCGACTCGTTCAGGCAGGCGATCTACCTGTCCGATATCGAGGGATACCGCTACCACGAGATCGCCGAGATCATGGGCACGCCG
>DASWAH010000408.1:0-12019 GCA_036391235.1 Streptosporangiaceae bacterium | reverse complement strand
GGGCCGCGGCGGCCGTGCTGGCCTGATCCGGGCTGGCCTGGCTCCTGCCCGGTTCGCCCCGCATTGATGGAGAGCGCCTGGTAACTGCCGCTCGTTCTGTCAGTATGTCTCCTGGATCGCTGGCGGCAGGCCGGGCGCGCTGTCTCAGGAGGGGACGGACATGGCAATTCGCAACGTGATTAGCACGTTGAACAATGACGGCACGGAAGTGATGGGCCCGGGGGTGCTGATGTACCACCACCCGGGCAACGACATCATGACCGGCAGCCTGCTGACGGTGGAAAGCAACCACTTCTGCGTGCTGAAATCGCGCGGCGCCATCTTCGACGTCTACGCGGGCGGCCAGTATCCGGTGCAGACCACCGACCGGCCGCTGATCGGCAGCATCCAGCAGGCCTTCTACAGCGGCCAGTCCCCATGGCAGTACGAGGCGCTGTTCGTCTCGGCGGCCAAGAGCGTGGCCAAGGCCCAGGGCCTGGCCCTGTCCAGGGAACTGGCCGAGCTGGTCTACGACGTCGATTACTACGTGCACGTGGACACCAAGGAAGACGCGGTCAAGCTCGTCACCCACATGCCCTACCAGGGGCACTTCTTTACCACCGAAGCGCTCAACAGTTATGCGGGCCCGGTCGTGGAGCAGGCGGTCAACCAGATCGTGCAGGTCACCCCGCTAGAGATGGTGAACGAGCGGATCCACGAGATCACCGAGCTGGTGCGCGGCCACCTGCAGGACTTCCTGACCATTTACGGCATCACGCTGAACGACGTCAAGGTGCTCATGCGGCCGCGGGACGAGCGGATGCGCGAGCTGATCTCGCTGCGCGCATTCGGCCTGTCCGAAGTCGATGCCGTGCGCGTCTACATGGCCATGAAGATGGCCGAGCGCGGCTTGCTGTCGGCGCCCAACATGGCCATCGGCGAGCCGTTCAACATCGGCCTGACCGGCCTGAGCACGATGCCAGGGGTGAACCTGGCCGACGGCCACGGGCACGGGGGCTGAGCGTGCCCGACACCTTCGCGGACCGGCTGCGCAGCCTGCTCGCTTCCGACGTCTACTCGGAGAAGGGCCGGCTGCGCTCGGACGACCAGCTCGTCAGGGAGCGGATCGTCCGCGGGCTCGGCGAGTCGACGGCCGCGCTCCGTCAGCTGATCAGCCGGTGGCGGGCCGACGAGGTGCCCCCGTCGACCAGAGAGCAGCCGTTCCCGCCGGCCGAGGTGATGGAGCCGATCCGCAAGGCCGAGCGGCTGATCAGGTCGATCGACGACGCGGCGGCCGTGGTCCGGGGGCTGCCGGTGCTCAACACCGACAAGGTCTGGGACCGGGTCCGGCGGGTCGGCCTGGAAGACCTCCTCCAGTTCGACTGGAACCTGGTCGGCGAGTCCGACATGCTGGCCCGCGATCTGTCCGCGGTGGCGGTGCTCAGCGACGTCGACGTACCCGGGTACGAGAGCCGGGTCCGCCGGATCAGGGACATCGTCGGCGAGCGCCAGCGCTTCATCGAGATCTCCTGAGACGCGAGAGGGGCCAGGCGCCGCTGCGGCGCCTGGCCCCTCCGCCGGTGATCTGGCGTTCGGTCAGATCATTTACAGGTGCACCGAGATGTGCGAGAAGTGCTGGTGCTGGTTGGACGGGTTGGGCAGGATCCGGTGGAAGCTGCACTCGAGCAGAGCCCGCCGGCCGACCCGGTTCGGCGTCCCGCGTGAGTCACCGAACTGCACCTTCGGGCTGTTCCGCCAGCAGATCAGGTTGCCGTGCACCGTGTTCGACACGATTTCCATCGCGTCCGGGTCGGCTGCCTTGTTCTTGACGATGTGCACGCTGTCGCCGGTCCAGTTCCTGATCACGCCGAGCCAGCAGGTACGCAGGCCCTTGATGAACACGCCGCCGCCGATCCAGTTGTCCTCGTAAGCGCTGTAGGCCGGGCTGTGGTGCGCGGCGAACACGCCCTGCGGCTTGCAGGTCAGGCCGCCGCCACCGCCGGACTGGGCGACGCTGTGCCCGATCCAGTTGCTGTGCACCACCATGCCCAGCGCGGCCAGGCCGATGATGCTCCCGCCCACCCGGTTACGGCTGGTGAGCGTCGGGTGCTTCTGGTTGTCGTCCAGGCACGGGAACGATTTCGGGTTGCACCCGAGAATCAGCGCGCCACCCTTATGCACGACGATGTTGCCGGCGACGCTCATATGGGTGTTGTGCCGGGCGAACGCCGCGATCAGCGCCGATCCCCTGGTCACGATGACGCTGCCGGACACGGCGACCGGGCCCCGCTGGACCAGGCACAGGCCGCGCACGATGACGTTCAGGTTCACGCCGATGAGCTCGCCAGGGTGCCGCGGTGTCCCGTGGCAGACGTGGGTACGCCAGGTCGGCGCGGCGACCGCCGCGCTGGCCGGGCCGAGCGCCAGCATCCCGAGCAGCGTGCCCGCTGCCGCGAGAACGGCAGAAGCTTTCTTATGGCGACGTAGCATTATGCATCCCCTTTTGCTTTGCCCCCCGTGGGGTAACACATTTAGGGGTACGTTAACAGTCTGCTGGTGTGCTGCCCCGGTAAAACTAATAGGCCGGGCCACCCATTTATCCGGTACTATTCTGGCCATTAATCAGCAAGGCCGTGATTCCGGCGACCTGGATTATCGGCCCGGTGCCGGCGGAGTCAGCCGATTGCGACCGCGATGATGCCGGCCACGATCGCGGCCGCGGCCGCGACCCGCCTGGCCGTGTGCCCCTCGCCCAGCAGCCGGCGGCCGAGCAGCACGCCGAACAGGACGCTCACCTCACGAGCGGGCGCGACCGCGCTGACGGCGGTGAAGCTCAGCGCGGCCAGCACGAGCATGTAGGCGAGCGGCGCCAGCGCGGCCGCGCCCAGCACCTGCCGGCGCCAGGTGCGCCAGACCTGGCCCAGGCGACCGGTGTCGCGCAGCACGAAGGGGGTGAACGCGAGCGTCATGACCGGGAAGCCCGCGTACCCTTGCAGCACCGGCTGGGTGTGCAGGCTGGACACCGCGTAGGCGTCCCAGATCGTGTAGCTGGCGATGAAGACCCCGGTGGTCAGGGCGAACCCGATCGCTGGCCACGGGCTGGGCGCCGCGGTCACGTCCGGCCGGCCGGGCAGGCCGATCACGACCACGCCAGCCACGATCGCGCCTATTCCCGCCGCACCGACGGCTGAGGGCCGCTCACCGAGAATCACGATGCCGCCCAGCGCGGCGAGCAGCGCGCCGGTGCCGCGGCCGATCGGATAGGCCAGGGACAGGTCGCCGATCCGGTAGCCCAGTTGCAGGAACAAGAAGTAGCAGGCGTGCAGCAGGCCGGTGCCCGCCAGGAACAGCCAGTTCGCCGCGGCCAGCTGAGGGTGGGTTAGCACCACGACCAGGGCCGCTACCGGCAAGTAGCCGATGGTCGCGCAGACGGCGAGCAGCCAGATGAAGAAAGCGGCTCCGCTCGCCGCGGCCTGCTTTCCGAACAGGTTCCAGCTCGCATGCGCGACCGCGGCCATCAGGACGAGGGCTAGGGCCGCGGGACTCACGCAGGGCTGACCTGTCTGGGAGGGGACTCAGACGAGACTTCGCGGAACTTTATCCCGTTGACCACCGTCCGGCGGCGGCCTGTGGCCATTCTGGCCGGTAGGCTGGGCGCGCCATGACTGAGAACTACGCTGCCGCCCCCGCGGACAACGGCGTCCAGCCCCAGAAGACCATCGTTCACCTGGTCCGTCATGGCGAGGTCGCCAATCCGGGCGGTATCTTGTACGGTCGGCTGCCCGGCTTCAACCTGTCTGAGGACGGGCAGATGATGGCGAAGGCGGCGGCCGGGTTCATGGCCGGCCGTGATGTGACCCTGCTCCGGTCCTCGCCGCTTGACCGGGCCGTACAGACGGCCGAGCCGATCTCCGCCCAGCTGGGCCTGCCGATCGAGATCGACGAGCGGCTGATCGAGCCGTGGAACCACTTCGAGGGCAAGAACGTGGGGGTCGGCGACGGCTCGCTGCGTTCGCCGCGGCACTGGATCTACCTGCGCAATCCGTTCAAGCCGTCGTGGGGCGAGCCGTACAAGCAGGTCGCCGCGCGGGTTCTGGCCGCCGCTACCGACGCGGCCAGGGCGGCCCGCGGGCACGAGGCCGTCTGCGTGAGCCACCAGCTCCCGATCTGGGTGACCAGGCGCCAGGCCGAAGGCCGCCCCCTCTGGCACGACCCGCGCCGCCGCCAGTGCGCGCTCGGCAGCGTGACCAGCCTGACCTTCGTTGGTGACCGGCTGACCTCGGTGAGCTACGCCGAACCGTCCGGTTCGGCCGGAACCCGCGTCGCCGGCGCGTAGCCTGAACCTGCCTGCGTATCCGCCCCGGCAGGCGCCCAGACCGGGTATGTGACGGGCCGGAGCACGCCCAGCCGGCCCGGTCCTGCACAATGGTTGCGTACTACCGCCTGTAGGAGATCGCCTTGTGACCCAGCTGCGACGTACCGCGCGCCCTGCCGCGGGGAGGACTGGCTTCCTCCGCGCTGTGCTGGCCGGGCCCCGCGCTGCGCTCGCCGGGCTCGCTGGGCTCGGCGTGCTCGCACTGGCGTCCTGCTCGGGCGGCGCGATCGCGGCCAGCACCCCGCTCAGCAACGGCACGAGCTTCGTCGGCGGCAGTTACAGCAGCGTCTATTACGCGCCAGGGTCGCGCCCGCTCGCGCCGAAAGTGACCGGGACCACGCTGACCGGGGCTCCGTTCTCGCTCGCGGCGCAGCGCGGCCATCTCGTCGTGCTGAACTTCTGGGGGTCGTGGTGCGCGCCGTGCCGGCGCGAGGCACCCGCCCTGGCCGCGCTGGCCGCGCACTTCAAGGCCGCGCCGGTCCGCTTCGTGGGCGACGACGTGCACGACTCGCCCGCGACCGCGCAGGCTTTCGAGCAGGCGTTCAGCATCGGCTACCCGAGCCTGAACGACCCGGGCGAGCAAGTCGCGCTGGCCTTCCACGGCACCGTGCCGCCGACCGCGATCCCGACCACGCTGCTGATCGACCGCAACGGCCGGGTGGCCGGCCGGGTCGTCGGCGAGGTCTCCTATAACGGGCTCAGGCAGCTGATCACCAAGATCCTGGCGGAGAAGGCATGACCCAGGATCTCGCCGGCCAGACCGACGCCGCCCAGACCGGCGCTGCGCAGACCGATCCTGCGCAGACCGAGGCTGCGCAGGCCGAGGCGGCCCAGGCCGAGACCGGCGCGGCGAAGCCGGAGCGGTCAGGCCCCCGGCTCGGGCCGGTCGGCTGGCTGCGGTGGGGCTGGCGCCAGCTCACCTCGATGCGGACCGCGCTGGTGCTGTTGTTCCTGCTCGCGCTGGCCAGCATCCCGGGGTCGATCCTGCCGCAGCAGGGCATTGACCCGGCCGCGGTGACCCAGTACTACGCTCAGCACCCCGCGCTGGCGCCGTTCCTGGCCAGGCTGTCGGGGTTCGATGTGTTCGGAGCGCCCTGGTTCGCGGCCATCTACCTGCTGCTGTTCACTTCGCTGGCCGGATGCGTGCTGCCCCGGGCCTACCGGCTCGCGCGGTCGGCTGGCCAGCCGCCGCCCAAGGCGCCGCGGTACCTCGGCCGCCTGCCGCAGGCGGCCGGCTTCAAGGCCGCCGTCGCGCCCGACGACGCCCTGGCCAGGGCCGAGACGCTGCTGCGGCGGCGCCGGTTCCGGGTGCGGACCGGGGACGGCTGGGTGGCGGCCGAAAAAGGGTACCTGCACGAGTTCGGGAACCTGCTGTTCCATATTGCCCTTCTGGGGTTGCTCGTGTCGGTCGCGCTCGGCGGCCTGTTCGGGTACAAGGGCAACCGGCTGCTGGTGGAGGGCGACTCGTTCGCCAACACCCCGGTCGGGCTGGACGTGTTCCGGCCTGGCCGCCTGGTCAGCGCGGGCGACCTGCAGCCGTTCAGCATCACACTGCGCAAGTTCACCGCTCAGTACATCGCCTCGGGGGACCAGCGCGGGCAGCCGTCCTGGTTCAGCGCCTCGCTGCGGTACAGCTCGACCTACGACGGCCGGCCGCGCGGCTACGACCTGCGGGTGAACCATCCGCTGATCGTCGACGGCGTCCAGGTGTTCCTGATCGGGCACGGGTACGCGCCGGTGTTCAAGGTCACCGACGCGTCCGGAAAGGTCCGGTTCGACCAGGCGGTCCCGTTCATCCCGGTCGAGCAGTCCGGACTGACATCGGCCGGGGTAATCAAGGTCCCGGACGCCAGCCCGCGCGAACTCGGCTTCGCCGGCGTCTTCCTGCCGACCGCGGTCGACATGAGCGGCCGGCTCGCCTCGGCGTTCCCGGCGGCCGAGTACCCGCGGGTCAGCCTGGTGTCCTACGCGGGCAACCTGGGGCTGAACTCAGGCCAGCCGCAGTCCGTCTACAGCCTGGACACCAGCCACATGCGCCGGCTCGCGGTCAGTCCGCGCCCGATCGCCCCCGGGCAGTCGATCGTGCTGCCGCACGGGCTCGGCAAGCTGACCTTCACCGGCTACAAGCAATGGGTCAGCCTGGCCATCACCTATGACCCTGGCCAGATCCCGGCCCTCGTGTCGGCGCTGGCCGCGCTGGCCGGGCTGATCGTGTCGTTCCTGGTCAGGCGGCGACGGGTGTTCGTGCGGGTCGTGCCGGGGTCCGGTGGCGCCGGTTCCTCGGTCGAGATCGGCGGGCTGACCAGATCGGATGCGGCCGGCGGGTTCGAGACCGAGTTCGCCGAGCTGGCGAGCGAGGTCATGCAGCAAGTGCGCGGCGGCGAGGCGGCTTCCGCACGCGAGGACCGAGACGGCCGCGACGGCCGGGATGACGCGGCCGCCGGATCGCGCGACGGGTCGGCGACGCCGGCCGGCGCGAAAGGAGAGTGAGGGGCAGTGCCGAACACGGGATTGGCCGACCTGAGCAACGCCACGCTGGTTTTCGCCATCGTGCTCTACGCGCTGGCCATGCTCGCCTACGCATGCGAGTTCGCCTTCGGCAAGCGGCAGGCGGTCGCCGCGACCGCGGTGCGCCGCGAGCCTGAGCTGGTGGCGGCCGGAGTCAGCGCGGGAGTCAGGACTGGGGTCGGAGCCGGGCACGCGTTCCCGGCCGATCCCGGCGATCCATCGGAGCTGGCTGACCTGGCCAGTTCGACCGGGGAGTCTGATGCAGCCGCGGGCGACGGCCTGTCGGCCGAGGGCGGCCAGGCGGCCGGACGGACGACCCGGGTGCTGCCAGAGCCGGCGCCGCTGACCGAGCGGACCTCGCCGTGGCCGCAGGGCACCTGGCTGCGATCCGCGTTCGTGCTGACCTGCGCCGGGCTGGTGCTGCACATCGCGTCGGTCGCCTCGCGGGGACTGTCCGAGCACCGGGTGCCGTGGGGCAACATGTACGAGTTCATCGCCGCGATCACTTGCGCGGCCGTGCTCGTGTTCGTGCTCGCGGCGGTCCGGTTCCGTGCCTACTACCTGGGCCTGTTCATCCTGCTGACGGTCGTGCTGGCGCTGGCCGTGGACGTGGTCGTGATCTACACGCCGGCCGGGTCGCTGGTGCCTGCGCTGCAGTCCTACTGGATCGCCATCCACGTCACCGCGATGATCATCGCGATCGGCACGTACATCCTCGGGGCCGTCACGACCGTGCTGTACCTGGTGGTCGACCGGCACGAGCGCCGCGTCGCGGCCGGCCAGGCCAGCGCCGCGGCCGGAATCCTCGAGCGGCTGCCGGGCTCTGACGTGCTGGACAAGCTGGCCTACCGGGCGATCCTGTTCGCGTTCCCGGCCTGGACGTTCGCCGTCATCGCCGGAGCCATCTGGGCCGACCACGCCTGGGGCCGGTACTGGGGCTGGGACCCCAAGGAGACCTGGTCCTTCATCACCTGGCTGGTCTACGCGGCGTTCCTGCACGCCAGGGCGACGGCCGGCTGGCGCGGGCGCCGGGCGGCGGCCATCCAGATGGTGGGTTTCGCGTGCCTGATGTTCAACCTGGTCGGCGTGAACCTATGGGTGCACGGCCTGCACTCCTACGCGGGCATCTCCGGCTGACGGTTCTTGTCACGGCGCACGGCTGCCCGGCCGTCGCGCGCTCACGCGGGTGGCCGGGGTCGCGGGGTCGGCGGCGGGGACGGCGGTTGGCGGTTGCGCGCTGACGCGGGTGGCCGGGGTCGCGGGGACGGCGGCCGGCGGTTGCGCGCTGACGCCTGGCGGGGTTTGCACCATGATCAGGTGGAGTTACCCGTCTATGCCCGTGGTTTGTCCACGTGATCATGGCGGGAGCGCCGCTACCGCCTGCCGCGTCTGGGCGGGGGCCGGGCTGGGCGAGGGCCGGGCTTGGCGGGGCCGGGCTTGGCGGCCGGGTGCGGGGCCGGGCTAAGGTGCGGGGCGAATGGGCGCGCGCGAGGGGCGGGGGTGCGAAAGGGGCGGCTCAGACGCCGTCGCGCCACTCCCGGATCCGGCGGTCCAGTTCCATCAGGAAGTCCGGGTTATCGTCGGGGGCGACGAACCGCACCGGGACCATGGCGGCCTGCCGGGGACGGCCGAACGGATAGTCGGGCCGGCGGGTCCGCGCGGCCGGGTGGTGCGGCTGCGCGGCGGCGACCCAGCTGCCGGTCACATCGTCCCACAGCCGGCGCATCCGCACCTCGCGGCGGCCGACGAGCAGCCACGCGGCCGCTCCGAAGACCCAGAACGCGACCCCGACGACCAGCCAGGTCTGCTTGCTGGGCAGGTCAAACAGGTGATCCGGTGTCATCGCTATGTCGATCACGCATGGTATGACCAAACCGATCGTAACCAGGGCAAAGATCACACAAAGCACCAACATGGACGCAGCCTAGCCGCTCGCACGAGGTCGTGTTACCTAATCGGCAGGGTTTACCAGCTAATCGTTAACAAGACCAGTTCCGGCTGGTCCATGCTGGATACTGACGTCAGGCCACGTTACGGTCGTAACCTGGCGGCCGGACACATGCTGGAGCGATTGTTCATGCGGCGGTTACTGCGACGGTGGCGCCTGCGGCACGGTGGCGGCTCGCGGCCGCCTGCCGACGGCGGATCTGGCGCTTTCCGGGCGGGCGCCGGCGCCTCCGTGGCCGGACATCGCCGCAGGCGAGGCAGGCTGGCATTGCGTCCTGCGCCGAGCCCGGCGGCAGAGCTTCGCCGGGCGAACCGCCAGGGTGTCCGGACACGCGGCCAGAACTGGACGCCGGCTGACTGGGCGGCGAAGTCCGGCGGTACTGGCGCCCGCCCGGCTGTCTGGCCACCGCCGGGGGTCGAGCCACCGGATCCCGCGCCCAGGTCGGGCGGAGCGGATCGGCCGGTGCTCCGTCCGGCCCGCCCCGCGTCCCCGTCGGGAGCGGTTCCGCCGCCGTCGATCTGGCCCTCCGGCCAAGAGGAGGCGTGGGCCGGGACGCCGGCCATGGCCTGGCCGCCGCCCGGGGTGGAGTCGCCCCGGCCCTGGGACGCACCCACCGGTCCGGCCGGCCCGGCCGCCACCGGGGACACCCGCCCGCCGGGACCGCCGGCGGGTCCCGTCGGCTACCGCGGACCCGGACCGCTGGCCGGGGACTCGGCCAGCTTCCCGGGACCAGCTTCGTTCACGCCAGGCGGCGACGCGCGGAGCGCGGTGGCGCCCTGGCCGCCCGCGCAGGCCGTGACGCCGGACGGGCTGCCCCCGCTGGCGCGGTCCTCGTCGGTCTGGACCCCACGCGACCAGCCGCCCTCGTCCTGGCCGCCCTCGTCGCCGCCGCCCACGCCGCCGCTGCGGCGCGCCCAGCCGCCGCAGTCACAGCCTCAGCCGCCGCAGCCTCAGCCGCCGCAGGCTCGGCCGCCATACGCCCAGCCGCCGCAAGCTCCGCCGCTGCAGGATCATCTGGCTCAGGTGCCGCTGCCCAGGGCGCGACCCCAGGCGCCCCCGCTGCCCACATCGCCGCCGTTGCCGTCGACACCTCTGGCCAGGATCCCGGGCGGAACCCGCGGCCAGCACGGGCAGGCCAGGCGGGGATCGGCCGGGATCGGCCGGGCGGCGATCAGGAAGGCGCCGCCCAACGCCTCGCCGGCCGCGGCCGCCCCCGCCGCGACCAGATCCGCCGACGCCAGATCCGCAGCCACCAGGGCCGCCGACGCCAGGGCCGCAGCGGCCGCCAGCGCGGCTCAGGCCGCCGGCCTGGGCATCGGGAACGGCCAGGCCGCGGTGCCCTGGTACGAACGGGCACAGCGCACCCTGGCCGCGCCAGGACACCGGCATTGCGGTCACCTCGAGCCGATCCTGCACCGCGAATGGGAGGCCGGGGAACTGCCGCCGCCGCAGATCGTGCTGGCGGTCGACCGGCTGGCCGAGTTCCCGCAGCTGATCAAGGAGAAGCTCCGGGACGGCCTGGACGCGATCTACGTCGGCCCTGGCGGCGTGCCCGACCTGGACGACATGGGCAGCCTGAGCGGGATACCGCTGCCGTCGGGCAAGGCCACCTGGGACGCGTGCGCCGGTGCCTACGGTGACCGCAAGGTGATCGTCGGCTCGCGGCCGTCGCCGACGCCCGACGTGATGTGCCACGAGATCGGGCACGCGCTCGACGACATCGACGGCGGGGACGCGGGCTGGCAGTCCGACTCCGAGGAGTTCGTCTGGCTGTACACGCAATGCCTGCCCTCGCTGCGCAACGACTTTCACCAGCAGTCCGGTCACCTGGGGCGCCGGGAGTTCTTCGCTGACGCGTTCGCCGCCATCGCGTCCAGCCAGCGCCCGGCCCTGCTCGAAATGCTCGGCGGCAACACGCGCGCGGCACTGAACGTCATGCTCTACTTCAACGTGCGGTATGGCATCTAGGGTGGTGCGACTATGTACGTGATCAAGCTGCCGAACGGCAACTTGCTAGTCCCTGAGTCGGCGGCCGGGCACGATGGCCGCGTGACCGGCGACGCGTACGTCGAGATCACGGCGGATGACCCGGACTACGAGCGGTTCGCGGCCGGAGCGCTGACCCAGGAGCAGATCGACGAGCGCGCCCGGCGCTGGCGGGACGGCGACGAGCCGCTGCGCCGTCAGTTCCTCGAGTTCCTGGCCAGGGGCGGCAGCTAAGCCCGGCAGGCGGGATCGGCTGCCATTTTCGTATGACCAAACGGCCGAACTCCCGCGCTCGCTACTGCCCGTGGTCTGCCATTTCCCCGGCCGCCGGCGTTGTCAGAGCGGGCAAGCCCGCCCTGACAACGCGCATCAGCTCCCGTGCACCGTGTGATGCCGGCTGCGGCCTGGTGTCCGGCGGATCCCCTCGTGCCCCGCGCCAGCGGGCACGGCCGCGCCAGTTAACGTCTTCTCGAAGTACTCCCCGATGTAACCCGCCGTCGGGTAGCCGGGCGGGAGGCGGCCGCACTTCCAGCCGTACAGTCCGGCGGACTTCGAAGCCTGCTTCGCGGTCCAGTCCGGGGCCGACGGCTCACCCGTAACGATCGGCAGGACATCCGCACCTGCGCTGGGCCTTGCGTGACGGTCACTGCCGACGTCATCCGGTTTGGTCGGAGGACGGCGCCGGCTCCGCGTCGATACCGAGCAGGGCCCGGATCTCGACCTCGCGGTAACGCCGGTGACCACCGGGCGTCCTGATACTGCTGATCCGGCCGGAGGCGGCCCACCGCGTCACGGTCTTGGGATCAACGCGGAAGAGGGCTGCTACCTCTCCCGGAGTGAGCAGGCGATCACTTTGCCCGTCCATTCGCGACTCCTCGCTTACCTAGCCCCCCTCACTCAATCTTTATCTTAATAACTAGAGATCACTATTCTCCTCAGATTCCGTAAATATTTACTCACAGGCTGGTCGTAATGCTTTGACCGACACCTGTCGATGACTGCACGAACACGTAGGGTAGGGCTATGTCTCCGATGTCTCACCGAGTGTCGGTAACTGAGATCCGTGCCGCAGCCGGCCGGATCGGCGGTGTCGCCCTGCATACTCCGCTCGTCCCGTTCTCTGGGGTAGATCCGGAACTGCTTGTCAAGGCGGAGTCACTGCAGCCGACCGGCGCCTTCAAGCTCCGGGGCGCCTACTCGGCTATCAGCGCGCTACCTCCCGA
>DASWAH010000407.1:0-8023 GCA_036391235.1 Streptosporangiaceae bacterium | reverse complement strand
CCAGCCATCCAGGGCGATCCTGGCATGCACCCGGGACACGATCCCCGACTCGTCGCTCACCCGGAGCGGCCGCGCGTGGCCAGCTGCGACCGAGGCGTCCAGGCTCGGCTCGCGCCCGACCACGTAGTCGCTGTCCAGCTGGAATACCGAGCCGTCGTCGAGCAGCAGGACGCCGAGCGGCGGCCGTTCCCCCGGTCGCGGGACCAGCGTCTGCTGGTTCATCGAGATCCCGCAGACCGCGCAGTACCGCGCCTCGGGATCGTCGAAGTGGCCGTTCGTGCAGTACACGCCCTGCACCACCGGCCCGGCCGACACGTAACTGCTGGTGCCGGGGGGCAGATCCCGGACCTTGGCCAGCGGCTGCCGTACCTCGGAGTCCGCACCGTCCGGGGCGGCGCCGAGCAGCACGGCATCGAACGGCTGGCCGGACGAGTAGGGCTCGTGAGCCGGCTCCGGCTGGGCCGCACCGGGTTGGGCCGCAAACGGCTCCGCAGCAAACGGCTGGGCCGCAAACGGCTCGGGCGGCGCGGTCAGCTCCTGCTCCAGGTTCCCGGCCCCTTCTTGCGGGCCGGGTCCGGGCGGCGGTGTCCACAGCTCGGTGGCCTGCCGCTCCGACAGGTCAGCGGCCGACGGGCTGGCGACTGGCGCCGAGAAGTCCTCGGGGACCCAGGCGGCGGTCGGCTCGAGCACCGGCTCGGGCCCGCCCGGCGGCTGGGCCGGTCCGGCTTCCCCGGCCGGTGCCCCTTCCTCGCCCGGCCAGGCCTCTTCGGCCGGGGCCGACGGCTTGCCGAACTGAACCGGGCCTGCCTCGGCCGGTCCGGCGGCGAACCCGGACAGCCCGGAAGGCTCGCCCACGGACCCGGCAGGCTCGGCCGCGGCCTGCGGCGGGGCCGCACCGACCGGGCTGACCGGACTAGCCGGGCTGCCAGGACCGTGCGGGCCGCTCGGGCTGACCAGGTAGAAGCTCAGGCCCCCGGCGCGCATCGTGCCGGCGTCCAGGCGGGAGAACCGGTCAGTGCTGGCGGCGCCGTTGTCGCTCGGGCTGAGACCGCCGCGCACCCCGGTGACCGGCGAGCGCAGCACGCAGCGCAGCAGCATGCCAGGATGACCCGCCTCGACCCGGGCGGTGCCGTCCGCCGTGGTCACGTCGGCCCAGGCTCCGCCGCTGACCGTGACGGCCACCCCGGCCCCGGCCGGGCCGAAGGCCAGCACCGAGTGCCCGTCGGCCGCTTCCGCGGACTCGACCGCCCCGGCGACGGCGTCGGTGAACCGGCGGCCGTCATCGCCCTCGTCGGCGGCCTGCTCCAGCAGGTCAAGCAGGTGATCGGCCAGCTGGCTGACGTTCAGGCTGCAGAGCAGGATGAGATTCCCGCGCCTGGCCAGGACGCCGTCACCGGGAACCGGGAACAGGCCCACCGGGTGCCCAGGTTCGGCCGAGCTCTGCATGCTCACACCAGCCTCCCGCCGTGAAAGCGCCACCTGATGAACGGAACCCGCATCGGTCCGTTCGCTACCAGCCAGACCGCCAGCCAGACCAGGGCGAAGTCGATCACGAAGGCCGCTCCCGGCACCGTACCGGAAATCCCGGGAATCAGCCCGGCGGCCAGCAGCAGCCAGATCAGCAGCCCTTCTGGCACGGCCGTGAGCAGCCCGAACAGCGTCGGCCAGTCCTTCTCCCAGCGCCACTGCATGACGAAGTGATACAAGCACTCCCAGCCGATGCCGAGCACCGCGACCGCCGCGAGGATCACGAAGGTGTCCTGGTAAGCGACCGACAGCGGCGCCGAGATCGGCAGCAGCGGCGTGATGATGAGCGTGACGATCCCGCCGACGACGGCGAGCAGGGCGATTCTGGTCTGGATGCGACCACCCAGGGTGGGTAGCACGCGTGCCTCCTGTCTGCGGTCAGGCTGTCTGCGTCCGGCCGGCCGCGATCACGGCTGCCGGTTCCTCGCCCATCTGAGCCATTGCCGTATCGAGCGGTAGGTACCAATTCTGGCGCAAAATCCACGTCGCGCGAGATCGTCGGCGATTTCCTGTGCGGCCACCTGCAGTCCCAGGAACGTGTCCACCCCAGGGAAGTACCCGCCGAGCGTGGTCGCGCCCGATGCGTAGATGACGCCAGGACCGCTGGCCGACCCGCGGAGCTCGAAGGTCCGCTCGACGTCCAGGCGGCCGACCGGATTGCGGGCGGTGCCGGAATGCTCGAGCAGATCGGCTAGCACGCGGTGCTCGGCGATGTCGGCTTCCAGGCCAGTGCAGTCGATGACGAAATCGGCCGCGACCTCGGTGCGGCCCTGCCCGGTCTGGACCATGCTGATGATCTTGCCCTGCTCGATCTGCATCTGGTCCACCGTCCCCGCCATGGTGCGGTACCAGCCGCTGTCCCTGCCCTCCTTCATCTGCGCCTGCCAGCGGCGGCGGTAGGGCGTGTTGGTGCCGCCCATCAGCTTGTAGGCCTGCGCCCGCTGGTCACCTTCCAGCCGGCGCATCTTGGCCTTGAGCTGGCCGCCCCATACCGACTTCGGATAGTTGAATCCCTGGTAGGCGAATCCGTGCCCGCCCTTGCGCCGGTTCCACGCGTTCGGGCCGTGCGCGCCGTCCACGTAGGTACGGAACAGGTGGACGATCTCGGTGCTCAGCCCGTACTTCGCCCGGTCGTCCATCAGCCGCTGCAGCACCCGGGACGCGACGATGCCGCCGCCGCGCAGCATCACCACGATGTGCCGGGTCCTGGCCGCCTCGTAGACGTGCTCGTGCTCTTCGTAGGCGCTGACCACATGGTGGAAGTCCTGGTGGGCGGTGCGGAACTCCTGCAGTTCCGGCAGGTAGCGCAGGCCCGGGTAACCCACCGCGAGGTGCACGAACTCGGCCCGGTAGGCCACCCGCTTGGTCGGCGCTGACCCGGCCATCGGGGTCAGGATCACGAAGTAGCCGCCGCCCTGGCGCTTGCGCACCATCCGCACCTGGCCCTTGACCAGCATCGAGGACCAGCCGATCCGGCTGACCTCGCGCTCCAGCCCGGCGAAGACCCGGCCGGCCTTGGGCGTGTAGTAGTCGGCGAAGAGCGGCTCGATCAGCACCTGCCACAGCGGCGCGAGCGTGCGGTCGCCGACCGCCTCGGCCAGCGCGTAGGACGGGAACCCCCAGATATTGTCCGGCCGGGAGGCCGAGTCCGACCTGATCCGCTCGGGCCGGGGTATCTGGGACACCCTGGTCAGGTACTCATAGGTTTGCCAGGGGAACTCCAGGTTGGACAGGACCGCGATCCGGTCTGCGCTGACTCCGGCGATCCGCAGGTAGTCCACCGTGACGAACGACCCGATCCCGCCCCCGATGCTAACGAAGGGGGCGTCGGTGACGGGGATGCCGGCCGCCGCCAGCATGTCGTCGGTCCACTGGTCGGCCGCGATCAGCTCGGCGGTCAGATCACCGGATTCAGGCGCCACCGCCTCGGCGACCTGGACGGCCTGGGCGGCCTGGCCCGGCCGGCGACGCACTATCCGGGTTGGCTGTTCGCTCATTCCTGCTCCGATTCGTTCAGCCAGCAGGACTGGTCACCTGGCATGTCAGTAGCTACGACTACGGACAGGCTCCGGCGGTTGCGGCGCGTGTCGGGCCGGATACTTCAGAGTGTGTCATGCGGCACATGAGGCGACAAGATTAGGGTGCGCAGGCACTACATGACCGTTTTGGCGATGTATTTCAGTGCGGTGCCGTCGATCCCGGTCCGTAGGCAAAGACGACCCAGACCTGGCCGCGCGCGAACGGCATCCGCTGTCCGCCCGGCAGCGTGAAGGTAGTCCCCCCGTCGGCCCGGGGCCTGGACCAGTGCACCTGGTAGGCCCGGCCGTCCCTGAGCACCACCGCACTGCCGCTGCCGACCGTCTCGGCGTACGGCGGCCTGACTCCCAGCTCCCTGAAGACCGAAGTACGCACCTTCGTGTACTGGATGACGATCGTCGGGCTGCCGAGCTGGCCGCCGCTGGCCTGTCCGGCCGGGCGGCCGTCCATCCACACCAGCCACCGGTGTTGGCCGGCTGACCAGCGGAAGCTGAACGAAGCGGCCGGATAGGAGACGTCGTAGTGGCTGGCGGCCCGGCCGCCGGACGGAGCCGGGCCGAACCGGAATCCGATGTCGCGGGCCAGGCTGGCCCCCTTGCCTTCGGCGTAGAGCTGGCGGGCGTGCGCGTACAGGTTGTAGGGCTCGACCCGCGCCGCGCTGCGGAAGTAGCCGCCCACCAGGCTGTCGTACAGGTCCACGATCCTGGCGTGCTCGACGACCTTGATCAGCGCGGGCTGGGCGCCGGAGAAGGCGAAGGCCGGGCGGCCGAACTGGCGCAGCAGCTTGAGGTCTTCCTCACGGGAGCTGCGGACCGGGCCGACCACCGGGGGCACATGAGACGAGAACACCGCCATGATCCGGCTCAGCCCGCCGTCGACCGGAAGCAGGTAGACGATGTCGGCACTGGACAGTCCGGTCGGCGGCCTGGCCTGGACGACGTTGTCGATCTTGAAGATCAGTACCCGGCGGAGCGAGCTGACCGGCTCGCCGGTGAACGGCGAGACCGTTTGCCCGTGCCCGCCGCTGCTGCCGCCAGGTCCCGGCTGCCCGTCGCTGGCGTGCCTGGTCAGCCAGAACGCGCCGCCCGCCAGGATCACCAGCGCGACGACCGAGCTCACCACGGTTATCAGCGCCTGCCGGGATATCCGCATCGGGCACCCCCTTCCGCCCGGAGGCTACCACCGCGAGACCGGCCAGGCCGGGGCCGAAAGGCCGCACTGACCAGGCTGTTCGTCCTCGGTCAGGCGGGCGTCAGCACCCCGTCGTCCAGCCGGAGCGCGGAGTCGGCCAGGTCAATCAGGACCGGGTCGTGGGTGGCGATCAGCGCGGTGATCCCTTCTGATCGCACCACGGTCCGCAGCAGGCGCAGGATCTGCCGGCCGGTGGCCGAGTCCAGCTGCCCGGTCGGCTCGTCGGCGATCAGCAACTTCGGCCGCCCGGCCAGCGCCCGGGCGATCGCGACCCGCTGCTGCTGACCGCCGGAGAGCTCGCCCGGCCGCTGGCCCGCGTGCCCGGACAGGCCGACCAGGGCCAGCATCAGCGCGACCCGTTCCTCTCGCTCGCCGGCCGGAACGCCCGCGATCCGCAGCGGCACCCCCGCGTTCTCGGCCGCCGACAAGATCGGGATCAGGCCGAACGACTGGAAGACGAACGCGACGCTCTGGCGCCGGAACGCGATCCGCTCCCGGTCGTTCATCGCGGCCACATCGAGGCCGCCGACCCGCACCGACCCGCTGGTCGGTGTATCCAGGCCGCCGATGATGTTCAGCAGAGTGGTCTTGCCGGAGCCGGACCGGCCGATCAGTGCGGTCAGCTCGCCCGCCCGCACCGTGCAGGAGACGTCACGGAGCGCGCGCACGGCGGTGTGCCCGTGGCCGAACGTACGGCTTACCCCGGTCACCTCGACCAGCGCCGGGCCCTCCGCGCTCATGCCGGCTCGCCGGCGCCGTGATCCGGCCCGGCCGGCGCGTCCGGCCACACCCCGATGTGATCGGGCTCGGCTTCCAGCCGCACCCGGTCCCGCATGCCCAGCGGCTCGATCATGTCCCGTGGCAGCTGCAGCCGGCCGGCCCGGTCCAGGACCGCGTACTCGATCGCGTGCTGGCTGAGCGTGCCGTCGCCATCCGGCGTATGGTGCCGAAGCGTCTCGGTGCTGGTCCGGCCGTCGGCGATCGCGACGGTTCGGCGGACCTGCGCGGACACGGCCGGGTCGTGGGTGACGACGAGCACCGTGACGCCGAGATCGGTATTGGCCCGCTGCAGGGCGCCGAACACCTCGATCGCGGTGCCGCTGTCCAGCTCGCCGGTCGGCTCGTCGGCCAGCAGCAGCTCGGGGCCGTTGGCCAGCGCGGTCGCGATCGCGGCCCGCTGCTGCTCGCCGCCGGACATCTCGTCGGGCCTGCGGTCCGCGCAGTGCGCCACCCCGAGCACGCCGAGCAGCTCACCCGCCCTGGCCCGGCGGGCCCGGCGGCCGGTCCCGTTCAGCCGCATCGGGAGCATCACGTTCTGAGCCGCGGTCAGGTACGGCAGCAGGTTACGGGCCGTTTGCTGCCAGACGAACCCGACAACCCGGCGCCGGTAGCCGAGCCGCTCCCGCGCTGACATGGCCGACAGGTCATGGCCCGCGACCTTGACCGAGCCAGCCGTCGGGGTGTCCAGGCCGGCCAGGATGTTCATCAGGGTCGACTTCCCGCTGCCGGACGCCCCGACGATGGCCGTCAGCTCGCCGGGACCGATCAGCAAGTCCAGTCCTTGCAGGGCCTGCACCTCGATTCCGTCTACGGCGTAGATCCTGACCAGCCGGTCGCAGACCACCAGCGCTCCCTCGCCGTACGAAGTCCTGGCCCGCTCGGCCTCGGCGGCCAGCTCGCTGATGCCCGCGGCCGCTGCGACGCCATCGGCCGGAATGCTCATCGGAGTCCTCCCATCATTCGCCGATCCGCAGTGCCCGGGCCACGCCCCTGATCCTGGTCACGGCCGACTGAACGATCAGGGTGAGGACCGCCAGCACGAGCAGGGCCACCGCGGCCGCACCGAGCACCAGGTAGTCCGCCCGCACCGGCACCGGCGCCGTGCTGCCGGTCAGCGGCGACAGGTCGAGGACCGGGCCGATCAGCGGCACCAGCAGCCAGGCCGAGATCGCGCCGCCCGCGGCCGCGGCCACGAGCACGGGCAGCGCCTCGGTAATCACCAGCCGCCTGGCCTGCGGCGGCGACAAACCCATGGTGAACAGCCGGGCCAGGGTCAGCTCGCGCGACCGCGCTCCGAGTGCCAGCATGATCAGCAGCACGACCACGCCGAACCCGGCCGCCGCGGCCGCGCCCTCGGCGAAGGCCACGTAGGTGCCGTGCGGAAGCGGCGCCGCGGTCAGCGCGGTCAGCCGCCGGGAGCGCAGCGTCACCGTCGCGGCCGGCAGCAGGCGCCTGGCCAGGGCGCTCACCCGGGCCGCGTCGATGTGCGGGCCGACCAGCAGGATCCGGTCGGGGCTGGCTTCGCTCGCCCCGACCAGCCCGGCCATGGCCCCGAGCGGCGCGACGACCAGCGGGGCAGCGGCGCCTGAGCCGGGCACCGCCGCGATCCGGCCGGCGTAGCGGACCGGCACGCTGCGGGCGCCGATCTGCAGCGAGCCGGAACGGTGCAGGGCCGCCAGGGCTCCCCGGGACATCAGCACGGGCAGGCGCCCTGGCGGCGCGGCGCCGGAGTCGCGCGCGAGCGCGCCGGCCGGGAACCGCGGCTGCGGGGTCGCGCCGATCAGCGCGGCGTAGGCGGCCGGATCGACCAGGACCACGCTCAGCGGGGTGCCGTCGGACGCACTGCCAGGCAGTTCCCCGGTGACGGCCAGCCGGAGCACCCCCGGGACCCGGGCGAAGGCGCGCTGCACGGACGGCGTCACCGGGTTGTCGGACAAGGTCGCGTCCACGACGACGTCGGCTCCGGTCGAACGCCAGGTTGCGGCCGCGTCGCCGCGAACCACGGCCGCCCGCAGGGTCGCGCCGAACGCGATCAGCGTGAGGACCAGCACGAGCGCGAAGGCCGGCAGCGCCGCCGTCGCCGACGACCGGGCGGCCCTGGCCAGCCCGACGAACGTGGTGACGCCGCGCCGCCGGCCGGTCAGCCGGACCAGGCCGCCTGCCGCGACCGGGTACACGCGCACGATCAGGACCGCCACCGGCACCGCGACGAGTACGGCGGCGGCGCTGGTGAACCAGTCGGTCTGGCCCGGGCGGGGCGTTCCCTGCTGCCGGAGCACTGCCAGGCCGCCGGCCGCGGCCAGCACCAGCGTGGCGTCCAGGACCAGCCGCCTGGCCCTGGACAGCCGGCTGGGCTGGCTGTCGGCCCGGCCCGCCCCGGCTCCGCCCCGGCGGGCCTGGCGGACCGCAAGCAGCGGGACCCCGGTCAGCGCGGCGACCGCGGTCAGCGTGCCCAGCCAGGCCGCCGCCGGCTCGCTGCCCCGCGGGG
>DASWAH010000406.1:0-3264 GCA_036391235.1 Streptosporangiaceae bacterium | reverse complement strand
TGCACCGGGCGGCCTACCTGCTCTACACGTTCCGCCGGCAGCTCGAGAAGCGGGGCGTCCTGGTCGTCGGGCCGAACGCTACGTTCCTGCGCTACATCGGCCAGGTGCTGCCGTCCCTCGGGGAGACCAGCGTGCTGCTGGCCACGGTCGGCGACCTGATGCCGGGCGTCGAGGCGACCGGGGCCGAGCCGGCCGACGTGGCCAGGGTCAAGGGCACCGCCGCGATGGCGAAGGTGATCGCGGCGGCGGTGCGGGACCGGCAGCGGGTGCCGGGCGACGGCCTGCAGGTCAGCTTCGAGAGCCGGCGGTACCGGATCAGCCGGGCCGCCCTGGGCCGGGCCAGGGAACGAGCCCGCCGGTCCCGGCGGCCGCACAACCAGGCCAGGCAGATCTTCGTCCGCGAGGCCCTGGACGAGCTGGCCAGGGTGGTCGCGGGTCAGCTCGGGGCGGATCCCCTGGGTGGCGGCAACCTGATGGGCCGGGCCGACCTGCAGGACTTGCGGGCCGAGCTGGGAGACGACGACCAGGTCACGGCCGCGATCGGCCGGCTGTGGCCGGTACTGACGCCGCAGCAGCTGGTTGGTGACCTGCTGACGTCCCGCCGCCTGCTGAGCACGGCCGCCCGGGCGCTCCCGGATGCCGACCGTGACCGGCTGCTGCGGGCGCCGGGAGCGGCCTGGACCCCGGCCGACGTGCCGCTGCTTGACGAGGCAGCCGAGTTGCTGGGCGAGGACGACCGCGCGGCCAGGTCGGCGGCCCGGCGGCGGCGCGAGCAGGAGGAGGCCTACGCCCAGGGCGTGCTCGACATCATCAGCCGCACCGACGAGGACGACCCCGAGATCCTGATGGGCGCGGACATGCTGGACGCGGCCCGGCTGGCCGCCCGGCAGGACGCCGAGCTGTACCTGACCCCGGCCGAGCGGGCCGCGGCCGACCGGACCTGGGCGTTCGGGCACGTGATCGTCGACGAGGCCCAGGAACTGTCGCCGATGGCCTGGCGGACGCTGATGCGCCGGTGCCCGGGCAAGTCGATGACGATCGTCGGCGACGTCGCCCAGACCGGCGATGTCTCGGGGTCGGCCTCGTGGGCCGACGCCCTCGGCCCCTACGTGGCCGACCGGTGGCGGCTCGCCCCGCTGACGGTGAACTACCGGACTCCGGCCGAGATCATGGCGGTCGCGGCGGACGTGCTCGCCCAGATCGACCCGCAGGCCACGCCGCCGCGTTCGGTCAGGGAGACCGGCACTGTTCCGTGGGCGCTGGCGGTGTCCGACGGGCCGGCCGGGTCAGACGGCCAGGCCGGGCTGGACGGCCAGGCCGGGGCGGAGCGGCTGGCCGAGCGCGTAGCCGAGGCGGCGGTCGCGCTGGCTGACCAGACCGGCGACGGGACGATGGCCGTGATCGTTCCCGACGGACTCCAGGCCGAGCTCAGCGCGGCGGTAGCGGCCGCGCTGCCCGAGGCGGCCGGCGGCGGCGACCGCATCGGCGACGGCACCGGCCCCGACGGCGGCCAGCCCGATCTGGAACGACCGGTCGTCGTCCTGACCGTGCGGCAGTCCAAAGGCCTGGAGTTCGATTCGGTCCTGGTTGTTCATCCAGGCCTGATCCTGTCCGAGTCGCCGCGCGGCCTCGGCGACCTGTACGTGGCGCTGACCAGGGCCACCCAACGGGCCGGGGTGGTGTATGCGGGCGAGCTGCCCGCGGTGCTGCGCGGGCTGACCGGCATCGGCTCGGCCGACCAGATCGCCGAGCTGTCGGGCCCGGCCGCCGTCCCGGCCGCTTAGCCGCCGGGCGGCCGGTGCCGGACGGTCGTCTCTGGGCGGCGGGCTCTGGACGGGCCCGGCTCGGGGCGGCGGGCGCCGGAAAATAGGTGGAACGCGGACGGCCTGGCGTTCTAGCGTGACGGGGCGAGCCGGCCGGGTGATGGCCGGCCGCCGGCGGCGCGCGGGCGCGCCGTCGTCCGCCGAACGAGGGGTGACCATGGGCATGGTCATGTTCGTCCGTGTCAGGGCGGCCGCGAAGGTCGCGATCGCGGCCGGTCAGGCCCAACCCGCCGGGTGCCCATTTCCTCACTGACCGTGGCCTGATCGCCCAGCTGGTCAGGGGCAGCGGAGCGGGTCCCGGGAGCCTGGTGTTCGATCTCGGGGCCGGGTACGGTGCGCTGACCGGGCCGCTGGCCCGCTCGGGAGCCAGGGTGATCGCGGTCGAGCGCGATCCTGAGTTCGCGGGGTGCCTGCGACGCCGGTTCTGCGGCGATCCGAGGGTCGGCGTGGTCGAGGGTGACTTGCGCACGATCAGCTGGCCGCGGCGGCCGTTCCTCGTCGTCGCCAGCCCGCCGTTCGCGCTGACCACGCTGCTGTGCCGGCGGCTGCTCGGCGACGACGCGATCCGGCTCGCCGGAGCTGACCTGATCCTGGCCTGGGGTGCGGCGAAATGGCTCTCCGGGCCGCCACGAGACGCCGAAACGGCGCGGTGGGCCGCGAGGTACGAGATGCGGCTGGTGCGGCCGGTGGCCGCGGCGAGCTTCTCGCCGCCACCCGGTACCAGCGCCGCGTACCTGCGGATCAGGCCGCGCGGGAGCCGGCCCCGACGCCGGCCCGGCTAGCCGGCGGCCCGGCCGCCTGACCCCGGCCTGGCCGGCTGCAGGCCGATCGACTCGAGCGCCGCGCCGAAGGCGCCCTGCCAGGCCCCCTGGGACCGGGTGGCGCCGCTCGGCGGCGGCTTCGCGACTTCCAGCGCGGCCAGGGCCGTGCGGACGACGTCGGCCGGCCGTCCCGAGGACACGGCGGCGTCGCCCAGCTCGAGTTCGTGCTGCAGGTTGTCGCGGCCGTGGCCCGGCACGACGTCGAGGAGCAGCAGCGGCCGGCCGACCGTGCGGGCCTCGGTGCAGGTGTCGCCCGAGCTGGTGATGACGAGGTCGCTCGCGGCCATCAGGGCCGGGACCGCGGTCGTGAAGCCGATCGCGCGGACGCGCGGCTGCCGGGCCGCGACCGCGCGCAGCCGGCCCTGCAGACCGGCGTTGCGGCCGGCCACGGCCAGGACATGCACCCCGGCGTCGCCGAGGGCGCGGGCGGCCTGGGCGACCGGCCCGATGCCCCAGGCGCCGCTCATCAGCAGGACGCAGCGTTCGTGCTCGGGAATCTCGAGTTGCCGCCGGGCGGCCGATTGCGACGGCGGGTCGTAGAACCCGGACCGCAGCGGGGCCGGAACGACCAGGACCCGCGCGTCCGGCTCGAACCGGTGCACCGCCCGCTCGGCCACGCC
>DASWAH010000405.1:0-8407 GCA_036391235.1 Streptosporangiaceae bacterium | reverse complement strand
CGTACCGGAGGTGAGGAGTCTGGTGACTGACGGCACTCATGCGTTCGGAGATGTGCAGGCGACGATGGCCGGCGAGCACGTCGGGATCGCCGAGATCCGCCGGCCGCCCGACAACTTCTTCGACGCCGCGCTGATCGGAGGACTGGCCGACGCGCTGGACTGGCTCGCTCAGGCCGGCGCCCGGGCGGTGGTGCTGTGTTCCGAGGGCAAGCACTTCTGCGCCGGGGCCGACTTCACCGGGCGTTCGCAGCACGCCCGTGCGATCGGTGCGTCCGGCGGCGCCCGGGAACTGTACGACCAGGCCGTCCGGCTGTTCCGGGCACCGGTGCCGGTGGTCGCGGCCGTGCAGGGCGCCGCGGTCGGCGGCGGGCTCGGCCTGGCCTGCGCGGCCGACTTCCGGGTGGCCAGCCCGCAGTCACGGTTCAGCGCGAACTTTGCCAGGATCGGCTTGCACCAAGGTTTCGCGCTGAGCGTCACCCTGCCGGCCATCACCGGCGCCCAGCGCGCGGCCGACCTGATGTACACCGGACGGCGGGTCGGCGGGGCGGAGGCGGCAGCGATCGGCCTGGCCGACCGGCTGGCCGCGAGTCCCGATGAGCTCAGGTCGGTGGCCGCGGAACTGGCCGGGCAGATCGCGTCGGCCGCCCCGCTCGCGGTCCGGGCGATCCGGTCAACCATGCGGGCCGATCTGGCCGGCCGGGCGCTGGCCGCGATGGACCGTGAACTCGCCGAGCAGAGCAAGCTGTGGGCGACCAGCGACTTCGCCGAGGGTGTCCGGGCGGCCGCGGAGCGACGGCCGGCCAGGTTCGAGGGCCGGTGACCGCCGGGGGTGCGGAGGCCGCCGGCGGCGGCGAGCCCGCCGGGGGTGCGGAGCCCGCCGGGGGTGGCGAGCCCGCCGAGGGTGGTGTCACGGGCGACCGCGATGACGAGGCTGCGATCCGGGCCGAGGTCCGCAACTGGCTGTCCGCCCACTGGCAGCCCGACCTCAGCCTGCGGGGCTGGCGCGAGCTGCTGGCCAGCTCCGGCTGGGGCTGCCCGACCTGGCCGGCCGCGTGGTGCGGCCGCGGGCTGTCCGGCCGGCTCGGCCGGGTGGTAGCCGAGGAACTCCGGCTCGCGGTCGTTCCCGGGCCGCCCGAGGGCCTGGGGATGATGCTGGCCGCGCCGGTGCTGCTCGAGTACGGCAGCGAGGATCTCAAGCAGCGGTTCATCCGGCCGACCGTGACCGGCGAGATCACCTGGTGCCAGCTGTTCAGCGAGCCAGGAGCGGGTTCCGACCTGGCCGGCCTGCGCACCAGGGCGCGCAGGGATGGCGGCGAGTGGCTGGTCAGCGGGCAGAAGGTGTGGTCGACCGGCGCGGCCACGGCCGATTACGGGCTGCTGCTCGCCCGCACCGACGTGGACGTGCCCAAGCACCGCGGGATCACGGCGTTCGTGCTGCCGATGCGCCAGCCCGGCGTTCAGGTGCGGCCGCTGCGCCAGATGAACGGGCACAGTTCGTTCAACGAGGTGTTCTTGGACGACGCCCGGGTCCCGGCGGCCAGCGTGATCGGTGAGCCCGGCGGCGGCTGGACGGTGGCCCGCGCGATCCTCGCCCACGAGCGCCGGCTGGCCGCGTTCCCGCCGCTGCCGCAGGCCGAGGGCCAAGCCTGGCGCGAGGCGGCCGAGGAGCGGACCGCGGTCACCGAGCCGCACAAGTGGTATCCGCAGCGGGCCGGGCGGCCCGACCTGGTGATCCCGCGAGCCCGGGAGACCGGCCGGGGGACCGACCCGGCGGTGCGGCAGGAGATCGCCAGGCTGATCGGCCTGGCCTGGCCGGCTCGGTGGATGGCCGAGCGGGTCGCCGCGGCCAGGGCCGCGGGCCAGCCGCCCGGTCCTGAAGGCTCGCTCGGCAAGCTGGCCAGCAGCGCGATCGCCCGGCAGGCGGCCCGGGTGCACTCGCTGATCACCGGAGCGGACGGGCTGCTGGCCGGGCCGGATTCGGCGGCCGGCGGGATCATCGCCGAGATCGCGGTGTCGGTGCCCGGCATCTCGATCGCGGGCGGTACGGACGAGATCCAGCGCACGATCATCGCCGAGCGGATCCTCGGCCTGCCGAGGGAACCGGACATCAGCAAGGACATGCCGTTCCGCGACGTGCCGGGATGAGGTGCGGGATAACCAGGGCAGGAGGTTACAGATGATCATGTCGGACGGCGTCAGGATCGCCTCTCAGGTGCACGGCGCCGGCGGCAGCAGCAGCCGGCTCCCGCTGCTGCTCACCCACGGTTTCGGTGAGTCGGCGCGGATGTGGGCGCCGAACGTGGCCGCGCTGAGCGCGGACCGGCCGGTGATCACCTGGGACATGCGCGGGCACGGTGACAGCGACAGCCCGGAGGATCAGGCGCTCTACACCCAGCAGGCGTGCCTGGCTGACATGGCCGCGCTGCTGGACGAGGCCGGTGCCGAGCGCGCGGTGCTCGGCGGCCTGTCCCTCGGCGGGTACCTGTCGCTGGCGTTCAGGAACGCCTACCCGCACCGCGTCGCGGCGCTGCTGCTGTTCGACACCGGGCCCGGATTCCGCAACGACGAGGCCAGGCAGCGCTGGAACGAGCAGGCCATGAAGACCGCGGACCGGCTCGAGCGATCAGGGCCGGCCGCGCTCGGCCGGGCCAGGGCCGCCCGCGGCATGCTCACCCAGTCGGGCGCCCAGGTCATCGAGTCGCTGCCGTCGGTCGACGTCCCGACACTGGTGCTGGTCGGCGCGGACGACACCGACTTCCTGGGCGCGGCCAGTTATGTGGCCGCCAAGGTGCACGGCGCGACCCTGGTCACGATCGCCGGCGCCGGCCACATCGCCAACGTCGACCAGCCCGCGGCGTTCAACGAGGCGGTGACCGCGTTCCTGGCCGGCCTGGACTGACGAGCCCGCCGCCTGCGCGGGCGGGCGCGGGCTAGCGGCGGGGCAGGCGGTCGGCCCGCCAGCAGATCGACCGCATCGGCACGTCGATGCGGTCGGTGCCGGGGAACCACCGGCCGAGCGCGTCCCTGAGCCGGCCGAGCGCACGGTCCCGGTCGGCCGGTTGAGCGGTGATGATCCGGCTGTTGGTCGCCAGCATGTCGACGATGTCGGCCACGGCCATGGTCCTGGTGAAGGTGAACGTCGCCCCTTGTTCCGCGGTGAACGGGCTGCCCTCGGGCAGCCGCACGTGCCGGGACGGCGGCTGGGTGTCGCCGTCAGGTGTCGGACCCGTTGGCTGTCCGGCCGATGACTGCATCGACGGCTCGCGGAGCCGGTCCAGCTCGCGGACCCAGTCGACCTCGCGGTCCCGGCTGGTCCAGATCACGCCGAACCGGCCGCCATCCCGCAGCACCCGGGCGATCTCGGGAACGGCCAGGCCGGGCGTCATCCAGTGCCAGGCCGAGGAGATGAACAGACCGTCGGCGGATCCGTCCCGCAGTGGCAGCGCCTCGCCGACCCCGGACACGACCCTGACCCCCGGCGTCCTGGCCCGCAGCACGGCCGCCATCCGGCCGTCCGGCTCCACCGCCAGCACCTGCCGGGCGGTCAGCGCGCGGGACAGCTTGCCGGTCCCGGCGGCCAGGTCGACGGCGAGCGCCGTGCCGTCGGGAACCAGCCAGCGGATCGCGTCGGGTGCCGGGTCCGGCCGCAGCCGGTCGTAGTCGTCCGCGATCGCACCGAACGACATCGCCCGCTCAGCCTGCGTCACCATGGCCAGCACGTTAGCGCACCTAACGATCTGGCCGGCGGCGCGGGCAGGGCGCGGTCAGCAGGATCGGTCCTCAGCGGAGCACCCCGGCCTCGGCCAGCGCCGCGATCTGCTCCGCGGTCAGCCCGGCCTCGGCCAGCACCTCCCTGGTGTGCTCGCCGACCTGCGGCGCGGGCCGCCGCACCGAGGCCGGCGTGACCGAGAACCTGACCGGCGGCGGTATCACCTTGTACGCGCCGGCCAGCGGGTGCTGGGCCTCCGGCAGTTCGGCGATGATCTCGTCGAGGCCGGCCGCCGGGGCCGCCGGAATCCCGTGTTCGGAGCAGAACTCCAGCCACTGCGCCGTGGTCCTGGTCGCGAGGACCCGGCGCAGCGTGTCGTACCCGAACGCGGGCTCGCGCCACAGGTTCCTGGCCGACAGCCGCGGATCGCCCGCCAGCTCGCCGAGACCGGCCGCCCTGACCAGCGCGTCCCATTGTGAATCCCGGTGCGGCTGCACGGCGATCCAGCCGTCGGCCGTCGCGGCCGGGCCGCGCAGCGGCGTCATGATCCGCGGGTAGCCGGCCGGGCCGCGCGGCGGCTGGCAGATCGCCGAGCCGCCGTGCTCGGCC
The DNA here is from genome assembly GCA_036391235.1 of Streptosporangiaceae bacterium. Classification (GTDB taxonomy): domain Bacteria; phylum Actinomycetota; class Actinomycetes; order Streptosporangiales; family Streptosporangiaceae; genus Chersky-822. The sequence continues at coordinate 4,089 of DASWAH010000405.1, read as the reverse complement.
AGCGTGAACGCCCGCATCGCGTCCAGCATCGGCACCTCTACCTGCTGGCCTTGGCCGGTGCGCTCGCGGTGGAACAGCGCCGCGATCACCGCGTAGGCGATGACGAGCCCGCAGACTTTGTCGGCGAGCAGCATCGGGACCAGGGTCACCGGCAGCCCGGCCCGCCGCATCAGGTCATCGACTCCGCTGGCGGCCTGGATCACGTCGTCGAACGCCGGCTCGCCGGCCCTCGGCCCGTCGGAGGCGAACCCGTTGGCCTGGCAGTACACCACGTCCGGACGGACCGCGGCCAGATCGGCGTAGGTCAGCCCGGCCCGGCGCAGCGACGCCGGCCGCAGGTTGGTGACGAACACGTCGCAGTCCGCGGCCACGGCCAGCAGTGCCTCGCGGGCCGGCGCCGCGGAGATGTCGAGCGCGACGTTGCGCTTGTTGCGCAGCAGGTTCAGCGAGACCCCCGACAGACCGCGGACCGGCCCGCTGCTCATCGTCCGGTTGATGTCGCCGTCGCGGCTCTCCACCGTGATCACGTCGGCGCCCAGGTCCCCCAGGATCTGGGTGGCCAGCGGTCCCATCACCACCGAGGTCAGGTCGAGCACCCGGACGCCGTGCAGCGGCCCGTGCGGCGCTCCGGGCGCGTCTGGCTGGCTCGTCACCGGCCGAACAGTAGCACCGGTAAGTTTGACTCTTCAGCGGCACTTTGGAGGGGACTGACCGTGGCTGAACCCGCACTGTGGAATCCGTTCGCGAACATGGCCGCGCTGGCCGGGCACGCGATCACGATCACCGGCGGTCAGGGATCGACCGTCTTCGGCGCCGACGGCCGGGCCTACCTCGACGCGCTCGCCAGCCTCTGGTACTGCAACGTCGGCTACGGGCGGACCGAGCTGGCCGAGGCGGCCGCCGCCCAGATGCGGGAGATCGCCGGGTTCCAGACCTTCGAGTTCTACAGCAACAAGCCCGCCGAGGCGCTCTGCCAGCGGATCGCGGGCATCGCCCCGATGCCGGGAGCCAAGGTGTTCCTGACCCCGGGCGGCGGCTCGGACGCGGTGGACACGGCCGGCAAGCTGGCCAGGGCCTACTGGCGGGCCGTCGGCGAGCCGGCCAGGCAGGTGATCATCTCCCGGTCGCACGCCTATCACGGCATGAACGCCTACGGCACCTCGCTCGGCGGCATCCCGCTGCTCACCGAGACGTACGCTCCGCTGGTCAGCCAGGTCGAACAGGTTCCCTGGGACGACGCCGAGGCCCTGGAGAAGACGATCGAGCTGGCCGGGGACTCCCGGGTGGCCGCGTTCTTCTGCGAACCGGTGATCGGGGCCGGCGGCGTGTACCCGCCGCCCGCGGGATACCTGCAGGCGGTCAGGGAGATCTGCCGGCGGCACGACGTCCTGTTCGTGGCCGACGAGGTGATCACCGGGTACGGCCGGACCGGCGAGTGGTTCGCCAGCGGCCGGTTCGGCCTCGACCCCGACCTGATCACCAGCGCGAAGGGCCTGAGCTCGGGCTACCTTCCGATCGGGGCGGTCATCGCGGGCCAGAAGGTGGCCGAGCCGTTCTGGCGGCCTGGCTCGGCCGAGGTGTTCCGCCACGGCTACACCTATTCAGGCCACCCGGCCGCGGCCGCGGTCGCGCTGGCGAACCTGGACCTGATCGAGCGGGAGGACCTCGTGGCCCGGGTGGCCGGGCTGGAGTCCGTGCTCGCCTCCGCGCTGGCCCCGCTGGCCGGTCACCCGATGGTCAGCGCCGTCCGGGCCGGGACGGGCTTGCTGGCCGCGGTCGAGATCGCCGAGGACTACCGGGCCGCCGATCCCGCCGTCGGCCAGAAGCTGGTGCTCGCGGTGCGGGCCAGGGGCGTGATCACCCGGCTGCTGCGGGGCGTCGCGCTGCAGGTGTCGCCGCCGTTCGTGATCACCGAGGCCGAGATCGCGACGATCGCCGAGGCGTTCGCGGGCGCGCTGGACGAGGTCGCCGCCGCGGCCAGGGGCTAGCGGTGCCGGACGCCGCTCCGTTCCGGGTCGGGCTGGCCGGCACCGGGCCGTGGGCCGGGCTGGCTCACGCGCCCGCGCTGGCCTCGGCCGGCGAGATCGAGTTCGCCGGGATCTGGGGCCGCAACCAGCAGGCCGCCGGCGACCTGGCGTCCCGCTACCAGGTCACGCCGTACCGCGATTTTTCCGAACTCCTGGCCGTGGCCGATGCGGTCGCCTTCGCGCTGCCGCCCGACGTGCAGGCCGCACTGGCGATCAGGGCGGCCGCCGCCGGCAAGCACGTGCTGCTGGAGAAGCCGGTCGCGACGACCCTGGCGGGTGCGGACGACGTGGCGGGCGCGGTCGCCGAGGCGGGCGTCGCCTCGGTGGTCTTCTTCACCGCCCGGTTCCAGCCGGACACCCGGGCCTGGCTGGCCGAGGTCGGCCGGGCCGGCGGCTGGGCCGGCGGTCAGGCCACCTGGCTCGGCACCGCGATGTCCGATTCGAGCCCGTTCAACACCCCGTGGCGGCGGGACAAGGGCGGCCTGTGGGATCTCGGGCCGCACGTGGTCTCGATGCTGTGGGCCAGCCTCGGCCCGGTGCTGCGGGTCACCGCCGACGCCGGAGCCGGCGACCTGACCCATCTGGTGCTGCACCACGACGGCGGCGCGACCAGCACCGTCACGGTGACGGTGGGCGCGCCCGACGCCGCCGACGGGTTCTCCGGCTTCCTGTGGGGCCGGGCCGGCCGTTCGCCGTTGCCGGGGGAGACGCTGCAGCCGGTGCAGGCGCTGCATACCGCGCTGGGCGAGCTGGCCGCGTGCGCGCGGACCGGGCAGCCGCACGAGTGCGACGCGGCGTTCGGGCGCGACGTGGTCGCCGTGCTGGCCGACGCGGAGCGCCAGCTGGCCGGCTAGTGCGTCACCGTCGCGCCCGGCGGCAGCTGGAAGGCCGAGGCGGGCGGGCTGGCGGTGTAGCGGGTGATCTGGAACGCCGTCGTCTGGGCGGCGACCTTGACGTACCCGAGGATGCCCTGGGACGTGGTGCAGATCGTGCTGGTGCCCTCGTGCTTGGCGAACAGGTCGACGCACTTCAGCGAGTACCCGTGCACGGTCTTGCTCGACGTCGTGACCTTGTCGCCGGCCAGTCCGGCGCCGATCGACAGCGCCTCGAGGAACGCGGCCCAGTGGCCGGGCGTGTAGATGGAGAACAGCGCCTTCTGGGCGGTCGCGCTGGCCTTGCCCAGCTTCTGGCAGGTCCAGCCGGACGACGCCGACGCCTGCGAGCAGGAATACGCGCCCGAGGAGTTCTCGACCAGCCTGGTCGCGCTGCCCTGGCTGGCCGCGGTCTCGGTGAACGCCAAGTCGGACGGGGGCCGGACCGCGTAGGTGATCGTGGTCGGCGAGCTGCCAGTCGTCACGTAGGTCACCTCGAACGGCTTGGCCTTGGCGTCCTTCAGATCCGCGGTGAACGACTTGATCGTGGCCCGGTTGCTGTCGACCGTCTGCCGGATGTGGTTGATCTTGCTGACGACCGAGCAGCCGGCCGCCGCGGTGCCCGCGAGCAGGACCGCGCTGGCCGCCGCGGCGAGCCGGACACCAGCTGGGCAAACGAGCATGACGGTCCTCCTGTGCCTGCGATACGGCACGTCAACGTAGCAGCCGCGGAACGAAGACGGCAATGGCGACACCAATGGCGGTGACCGAGGCCAGCAAGACCGCTCCGGCCGCCCCGTCTTTGGCGATCTTGGCGAGCGGGTGGTACCGCGGCCCGTGCAAGTCGATCATCGCCTCGATCACGGTGTTGACCGTCTCGGCCACCAGCACCAGGCCGATCGCGAGCGCGACGCAGGCCCACTGCACGGCGCCGATCCCCAGCACCGCCCCGGCGACGACGGCCGCCGCGGCGGCGGCCAGGTGCACGCGCATGTTCCGCTGGGTGCGGACGGTGTGCCAGATGCCCTGGCCGGCGAACGAGAAGCTGCGCAGGAACGCCGCGACCGGCCTGGTCATCCGGTCACCGGGTCGTAGTAGTGGGCGTACTGCCATACGCCCTGGCTGACCATCTCCTGCGCCGTGACGGGCCCGAACCTGGCCGGTGACAGCGCGGTCACGTCGCCCGGCGT
>DASWAH010000404.1:0-6521 GCA_036391235.1 Streptosporangiaceae bacterium | reverse complement strand
CGGCGCGACCCAGCTCGCCTTGCTCGCCGAGTACGGCATCCCGGTAGCCAGGGCCGAGCGGGCAGCGTCGGCCGACGAGGTGCTCGACGCGGCTCAGCGGATCGGCTACCCGGTCGTGCTGAAGACCGACGAGCCAGGGATCGCCCACAAGTCCGACGTCGGCGGCGTGCGCCTGGGGCTGGCCAGCCCGGAGGACCTCACCGCCGCCTACGCCGACCTGGCCGACCGGCTCGGCCCGGCCGTGCTGGTCTGCCAGACCGTGCCCGCCGGCACCGAGCTGGCGCTTGGCCTGGTCCGTGACCCCGCGCTCGGCCCGCTGGTCGTGGTCGGCGCCGGCGGGATCCTGGTCGAGCTGATCGCCGACCGCGCGGTCGCGCTGCCGCCGGTCACCGCGGCCGACGCGGCCGGCCTGGTCGGCGAGCTCAGGGTGGCCAGGCTGCTGGCCGGCGTCCGCGGCGCGGCCGCGGCCGACCTGGCCGCGGTGACCAGGGCGATCGCCGGCCTGGCCGAGCTCGCCAGCGAACTCGGCGACCGCCTCGAGGCGCTCGACATCAACCCGCTGATCTGCGGTCCGCACGGCGCCGTGGCGGCCGACGCGCTGGTGATCCCCCGGACGTCAGAGCCGAGCCCGGGATAACGACCGCGCCAGTTACTGCTGCTTAGCCGGCAGCGTCTGGCCGGCCGAGTCAGGACCGAGGTTGCCGGCCTGCACGTCCCCGACGCACAGGCCAGGGCCGCTCAGCTCGCGGATGACGATCGTGGCGAAGCTTCCGCTGGCCGGCAGGAAGGCGCTGTGCAGGCCCTGGCGCACCACGAGCTGGTGGCGGCCGTTGCCCGCCCGTACCTGCACGGTTCCCGGGTCCTGGGCCAGCCAGAGGTAGCCGATCCTGACAATGCCGGTGTAGCTAGGCGTCGCCTGGTTCAGCCGGATCGTGATCCGGCCGTGCCGGGCGGCCCAGCATGTCCGGCCGGCGGGCAGCGGCAGGCTGACCGCGCCGACCACGTGGGCCTGGTAGAACCGGCCGTCCGAGCCCACGATCCGCAGCCCGTCGACTGTGCCGGTCGGATGCCGGGTCCAGATCAGCTTGCCTGTGGCGATGTCCCCGATCACCGTCGACTGCATGGAGAACGGCCCGAAAAGACCTTCGACCATCGTGCCGGGAACGGCTTCGTTCATCACCGTCGTGCCGCGCGGGACGAGCCGGACGCCTGCCGCGGCGTTCGCGATGTACTGCGCCGCGGGCTGGCCGGTAGTGGTGTTCTCGTAGGCCTGGACCGACCAGATCGAGCCGAACAGCACGAGCGCGACCAGGACGGCCGCTCCCTCCCTGGTCCGCTCCGTGGCCGGGCGACCTGGTTCGGCCGCGGGCCAGCGATGGCCGGCCATCGGCTCGTCCTGGCCGCCGGGCCTGGCCGCCGCGGCGACCTCGCCGCCGGCGGCCGCCTGCCTGGTCAGTGGCCAGAAGGCCAGTCCGACGCAGATGGCCAGGACCGGCACCGCGTCGGCCACGTACCTGGTCTCGGTGCCCAGCACGGCCGGCGAGAACGCACCGAGCCGGCTGATGATCACCGGCAGCATGTCGGCCACCAGCACCCAGGCGAGCAGCAGCGTCCAGGCGCGCCAGGCGACCGGGCGCCGCCAGATGCTGATCGCGACGACGACGACCGCCGCGGCCAGGGCCACGACGGATAGCGAGTACGGCGGCGCGGCGAAGGAGTAGGAGTTCCCGGCCACCGGCAGCCACTGCCAGGGACCGCCGACAACCCCGGGCAGCAGCGAGTTCCGCATCAGCCCGCCCGCGAACGTGATCACCGCGGCGCTGGAAGCCGGCGGGGCCGGCTTCGTGGTGGAGGTGTGCAGCGACTGAACGAGCAGGACCAGGTACGCCACCATGATGACGGCGTAAAGCGCCCAGGCCCGCCAGTACCTGGTCAGCGCGCTGACCAGGCCGCCCAGCCAGCTGCTCCGGTCCGTGATCAGGAACCCGCCGGTCAGCCCGAACAGCAGGACCGGTATGCCCAGGCCCTTCTCGAAGAACAGCAGGCCGAAGGCGATCCAGGCCGCCGCGGCAGCCAGCGGCAAGGTCCGGCCGGTCCGGCAGTAACGCACGTGCGCGTGGACGGCCATGAACAGGGCGAGCTGCAGCGGCACCGATTCCAGGGCGGAGGACCACTCGCCCAGGTCCGGCAGCGTCAGCGGTGAGAACAGGTAGAGCGCGAGGGGAATCAGGATGGCCGGGCGGCTGCCGAACAGCAACCGCAGCAGCCGCAGCGCGGCCAGGCTGGCCGCCCCGACCAGGGCCAGGCTGATCACCGAGGCCAGCCCCCAGTCGTACAGCCCGGCTCGCACCAGGAACCAGGCCACCACGCGGAGCCCGATGATCAGGTGCCCGGCGCCGATGAAGGTGACGTACCGCCAGCTCAGGGGCGACTGGATGGCCAGGTCCAGGTCGTGGAAGTCGTCCTGCCTGAAGTACAGGTGACCGAGGAACTGGGCCTTCCAGGCCAGCTCGATCACGATCAGGACCAGCCCGGCGACCACGACCTTGTTGGCCCGCAGCCATCCGACGACGGCGCGCAGGTCGGCCCATTCCTCCAGGCCCGGCTGGCCGTCTGGCCCGGCGGCCAGGCCACTCGGGTCGGCCGGGTCGGCCGGGCCGGGCTGACCGGGCCGCTGCAGGGCCCCGCCCTGGTAGTTCACGTCCGCGTCCTCATCCCCGGTGCGGCCCCGGCCGTCCGGCCTCGACATCACCCACGCAGAGCGGAGTGCCTCCGAGCACGGTCACCGTGATGCCCGTAGCCGACCCGCTGACCGGCAGGTAGGCCGAATGCAGGCCGGGCCGGACGCTCAGTCCCTGCACCGTTCCGGCATAGCTGACGTAGATCTGGCCGGGCGACTTCGCCCCCCAGATGTAACCGATCCGCAGGGCGGTCGACGTCACCGGGGAGGGGTGCCAGAACCTGATGGTGATCTCGTTGTTCCTGACCTTGAAGCAGCCATGGTTACGGGCGGGCGCGGTCCCGCTGGTCGCGCCGTACACCCAGGCCGGGTACAGCTGGCCGTCGGACCCGAAGATCCGCAGCCCGTCGACGGTGCCGCGAGGTTGCCCGATCCAGCGGAAGGCGGCCGGACGGATCGGCCCGATCACCGCCCTGGCGGTGTTGGCGGCGTCCGTGAGCTGGGCCGGCAGGGCCGTGTCGAGAACCGGCGTGTTCCTGGTCGCCGCGGCCGCGGCGGTTGCCGCGTGACCGACGAAGCGCGCGGCGGTCTGACCGGACGTCGCGGACCGGTAGGTCGTCGCCGACCAGACCGACCCGAGCACGATGATCGCGAACAAACCGGCCGCGACAACCCGCCACGCGTGCTCGGGGCCGCCGGGCAGCGATCGGGCAGCCGGCCGGGGGGCTCGCCGACCCGGTTCCCTGGCCGAGGCCAGACGGGCCTGGTCGGTATCGATCACCGGCAGGAAGGCCAGCGCGGTGCAGACGATGAGCACCCCGGTGGCATCGGCCACGTACCGCGTGTCCAGCGCCAGCAGCGCCGGGTACCAGTTCAGCCTGCCGATGCTCACCGGGACGATGTCGGCCAGCACGAACCAGACGGCCAGCACGGCCCAGGCCCGCCAGGCGAGCCGGCGGCGCAGCACGCTCGCGCCGACCACGACCACGGCGACCAGGCAGGCGAACCAGGTCAGGTCGGGTGGCGGGGCCGCGAGCGCGTAGGCATGCCCGGGCAGGGTCCACCACTTCCAGGGCCCGCCGATGGAGCCGGTCACCAGCGTGTCCTTGAGCAGGCGCCAGCTGAACCCGGCCACCGCGGCGGCCCGCGGCACCAGCGGCTGGCTGGTTGCGGTCGGCAGCGCGAGGATCAGCACGATCAGGTAGCCGGCCAGGACAAGCACGTAGGTCAGCCAGGCCCGCCAGTACCGGCGCAGGGCCTGCCCGAGCGCTCGCGGCCATGAGCCCACCCCGGCCAGGAAGGCCGAGGTGACCGCGAGCAGCAGTACGGGGACGACGAGCCCTTTCTCGAACGCCAGGAGCCCGAATATGACCCAGCAGACCGCCGATACCAGCGACCGCGTCCGCTCGGTGCGCACATAACGGATGTGCGAGTTGAGCGCCATGAACAGCGCGAGCTGCAGCGGGATCGTCTCCAGCGCGACCGTCCACCAGCCCAGGGCGGCCAGCCCGAGCGGCGTCAGCAGGTAGACGGCCAGCGGCGCCAGGATCGCGGGGCGCTCGCCGAACAAGGTGCGCAGCGCGGCGAAGGCGGCCAGGCCGGCCCCGGCCAGGAAAGCCAGGGTGACCGCCGAGGCCAGCCCCCAGTTGTACAGCGACACCCGTACCAGCACCCAGATGACCGCCCGCTGCAAGATCATCAGGTGCCCGGTGCCGATATAGGTGAGGTAGTGCCAGCCGAACGACGAGCGGGCGGCGAAGTCCAGGTTGAAGAAGTCATCGCGGTAGAAGTACAAGTGGCGCAGCAGCGTCGCCCGCCAGGCGACCTGAGCGGCGATCATCAGGACCGCGACGACGAGGACCGGGCGGCGGCGCTGAGCCCAGCGGTAGGCCGGCCGCAAGTCCGCCCAGGCGTCGAGGTCGCCGGCGGCCGCCTGGCGCGCGAGCGCCTTACCCGGCCCGGCGGGCTGGACTTGTTCGTCGGCCTGGCTCACGAGCGAAGCCTAATGGTTCTTGCCATGTTTTACTGAATTCAATCGATTTCCGCCGGTGTTCGCCCGATAGTTCCGGATGGCCGACGACGATCGGGCGACCGTCCGAGCGCTCAGCCCGCCCGTAGCGGGAGCAAGGGCATTGAATTTCTAAATATAGTGATGCGACCGTACATGCGACCGCTCGCTCGGTCTATGCTCTCGCCTGGCTGGCGCAGGATGCGGGGCCTGACAATCGGGAGCAACGATGCGTAAAGTCGCGCATACTCTGGCCCTTGCCGCTGCCGTCGGCGGCCTCTGCCTGACCGCGGGTCCCGCCACCGCGAGCCCGCTGAGCACCAGGTCATCCTCGCCATCCGGCCAGCGCACACTCACTTCGGCCCAGCGGCACGCGCTGGCCACGGCCGCGCACCTGCAGACCCTGCGGACCCGGCACGGGATCATCACCGGCCTGGTCCGCCAGCGGGGTGGCGCCCCCGCCCCGGATGTCTGCGTGACCGCGAGCGGGCCGATGGGCACCCGCAAGGCGTTCACCCGGCCGGACGGCACGTTCGTGCTGGCCGGCCTGGCCCGCGGGGCCTACCGGGTCGAGTTCCGCGGCTGCTCCCCTGCTGGCCGGTTCACCGGCCAGTTTTACGGCGGCGCGACCAGGGCGACCGCGGCCAAGGTGCTGGTGACCGGCGCTGTCCCGACCCGTCTGGCCCCGGTCACGCTGGCCAGGCTCGGATCCCTGCTCCGTGCGCCGCGGACGGCGAAGCCAGGCATGATCAGCGCGGGCCAGCGGGCGGCTCTGGCCGGAGCCGAGGTCGTCACCGGCCAGCTGCCGGCCAAGGCCGCTGCCGCGCACGCCGGGCACGTCTCCGGCCGGGTCACCACCCGTTCCGGCCGGCCGCTGGCCAGCGTCTGCGTGCTGGCGGCGGTCACGAACGGCCACTACTTCGTGGCCGAAGCCCTGACCTCTGCTACCGGCCGGTACTCGCTGCGCCTCAACGGGGGCCGGTATCTCATCGACTTCCTGCCGACCTGCGTCCGGCACGGCAACTATGCCCCGCAGCTGTGGAAGAAGGCGGGCTCGATCGGCCGGGCTACCGTCGTGCGGGTCACGGCCGGTCACACCGTCACCGGCATCGACGCCGCCCTCGGAACCGGGGCCGCGCTGGCCGGGCGGGTTACCACCCGCACACCCAGCCCGCACCCCTCGCTCGGCGGAATCTGCGTATTCGCCGTCGGAACCGGCGGCCAGCACCTGTTCCAGGCCTCCGCCCGCACGGCCAATGACGGCACGTTCACAATCGGTAACCTGGCCACCGGCACCTACCGGGTCAGCATCGACCCGTACTGCTCACCCGCACCGGTCTGGCTGCCTTCCTCCGTGCCGCCAACCGTTACTGTCACCAACGGCAAGATCACCAAGGGCACCCACCTGCTGGTCAAGCTGGCCGGGGCGATCGCCGGGGTAGTTAAAGACGCCAACGGCAAGCCTCTGGCCGGGATCTGCGTCCAAGCTCTTGCCGGGAACAGCGGCGCGCTCACCAGCACCGCCGCCAACGGCGCGTACCGGTTCCCTGGCCTGAGCGCGGGCAGCTACCAGGTCAGCGCCAGCCCCGGCTGCCCCAACAACGGGCCCTACGGCTCGGCCCTGTACCCGAACCCGGTGGCGGTCCGCTCGGGAGCCACGTCCAGGGCTAACCTCACCCTGCCGTTCGACGGCGCGCTGACCGGCGTGGTCAAGGACGCGCTCGGCAACCCGCTGGCCGGCATCTGCGTGCAGGCCCAGGGCCCGGGCTTCAGCGGCGGATTCGCCATCACCAAGGCGGACGGCAGCTACACGCTCAAGAAACTGACTCCCGG
>DASWAH010000403.1:0-1578 GCA_036391235.1 Streptosporangiaceae bacterium | reverse complement strand
CGCCCGCTGACCGCTGGCGGTCCGAAATGTGACCGGAGTCTGTCTTGCCGCAGGTGTTTCTGCAACGATAACGACCTGCGGACGAAGGGGACGCGGCGATGCAGAGCTGGATCGGTGTGCTCGAGTGGCGGGCCACCGTGCACCCGGAGGTGACGGCCGTCTGCGACGACCGGGGTCATCGCCACAGCTACGCGGAACTGCTCGCCGCCGTCGAGTCCGCGGCCGGCGGCTGGGCCGGGCTCGGCGTGCGCCCCGGCGACGTGGTCGCGATCCTGGCCAAGAACAGCGCCGACTTCCTGGTGCAAGCGTTCGCGATCCTGCGGGCGGGCGGCACGCCCGCGTTCCTGAACTGGCGGCTCTCGGCCGGCGAGCTGACCGAGGTGCTCGAGCTGACCGAGCCGGTCGCGATCGCCGCCGACGCGGAGTTCGCCGGCCTGGCCGACCGGGCCGCACCTGGCCTCGGTCACCGGGTCGTGATCGGGGCTGCGGCCGCGACTGGCGGAGCGAGCGCCGTCCCGGCCGGCTGGCTGGACGGCGCCGCACTGTCCGGGCCGGTGCCGCCGCGGCCTCGGCTGTCGGCTCAGGACGTGCTCGCGCTCGTGCACACCAGCGGCACCACCGGCAAGGCCAAGGCCATCCCGCTGCGGCACGGCGCGCTGCTGGTCAGCGTGGCCGGTTTCGCGATCGAGATCGGCGACCAGGTCACCGGGTCTGCTCACCTGCAGATCCTGCCGCTGTTCCACCTGGGCGGGTTCGGCCAGTGCATGCAGGCCCTGCTGACCGCGGGCACGGTCTATGGGCATTCTGCGTTCCAGCCGGCCGCGGTGATCGACGCGATCGAGCGGGACCGGATCGAGTTCTTCACGGCCGGCCCTTCGCTGATCGACATGCTGGTCGCCGAGATCGGCCGGCGCGCCGACCCGCCCGACCTGTCGAGCTTGCGCGAGATCGCGTACGGGACGGCCCCCATCACGCCGTCCTCGCTCAGCGCCGCGATCGAGGCCTTCGGCTGCCGGTTCCGGCAGATCTACGGCAACACCGAGAGCCAGTCCATGATCAGCCTGCTCGCTCCCGAGGACCACCAGCCCGGGCATCCGCGGCTGGGCAGCGCCGGGCGGGTCTCGTTCGGCTGGGAAGTCAAGATCGCCGACCCGTCCGACGCCTCCGGGGCCGGGCTGCCCGCCGAGACCGCGGGCGAGATCCTGATCAGGGGCGAATGCCTGTTCTCCGGATACTGGCGCGACCCGGAGGCGACCGCGGCCGCTTTTACTTCCGACGGGTGGTATCGCACGGGCGACATCGGCCGGCTGACCGCCGACCGGTACCTGTACATCCTGGACCGGGCCAAGGACATGGTGATCAGCGGCGGCGAGAACATCTACCCGGCCGAAGTCGAGGCGGTGCTGGCCCGCCATCCGGCCGTGGGCGAGGTCGCCGTCATCGGGCGGCCCGACCCGGTCTGGGGCGAGGCCGTGCATGCCGTGATCAGGCCGGCCGACGGCGCCCAGGCATCCGGCGAGGAGATCATCGCCTGGTGCCGGGACCGGCTGGCCCACTTCAAGTGCCCGAAGAGCGTGG
>DASWAH010000402.1:0-3144 GCA_036391235.1 Streptosporangiaceae bacterium | reverse complement strand
TTCTTCTCCTTGCTCGGCCCCTCTGGCTGCGGCAAGACGACCACCCTGCGGCTGATCGCGGGCTTCGAGCAGCCGACCGCGGGCAAGGTCCTGCTCGACGGGGTGGACGTCACCAACGTGGCCCCGAACAAGCGCAACGTGAACACGGTGTTCCAGAGCTACGCGCTGTTCCCGTTCCTCGACGTGTTCGAGAACGTGGCGTTCGGGCTGCGGAACCGCGGCGTAGACAAGGCGACCTGCCGCCGCAAGGTCGGCGAGGTGCTCGAGCTCGTGCACATGACCGCGTTCGGCAAGCGCAGGCCCGGCCAGCTGTCCGGCGGCCAGCAGCAGCGGGTGGCCTTGGCCCGGGCACTCGTGCTTGACCCGGCCGTGCTGCTGCTCGACGAGCCGCTGGGCGCGCTCGACGCCAAGCTCCGCCGCTCGCTGAAGGTGGAGCTGAAGGCGCTGCAGGAGCGGGTCGGCATCACGTTCCTGTACGTCACGCACGACCAGGAGGAGGCCCTGACCATGTCGGATCGCCTCGCCGTCATGCGGGCCGGCAAGATCGTCCAGATGGGCGCGCCGCAGTCGATCTACGACGAGCCGGCCGACACCTACGTGGCCGACTTCCTCGGTGTCTCCAACCTGATGAAGGTTGACGTGGTCGAGCGCGGGCCTGGCTCGCGGTGCAAGGTGCGGCTCGGTGAGTTCACGCTGGATGCCGACTACGGCGGTGAGGACGCGCCCGACCAGGCCCACGCGGTGATCAGGCCGGAGCGGGTACGGCTCGAGCCGTACCAGCACGGCGGCTCCGGGTCGTCGGCGGCGTCGGCTTCGGCTGGGCCCAACCGGGTGCCGGCGATGGTCGAGCGGCTGGTCTACCTGGGTTCGTCCACCCAGGTCATGCTGCGGGTGGCGGCCGGGATGGCCATCCAGGCGGTGATCCAGAACGACGGCGAGCGGCTCGATCTGGCTCAGGGCACGCCGGTCCACGTGCATCTGGCTCCCGATGCCCTGCGGGTGCTGCCGGGCGAGGAGATCAGCCCGACCGGCGAGGACGTCACGGCGCCGGACGCCGACCACGAGGAGTTGCTGGCCGGCTGAGCTGGCCCTTAGCCCAGAGCGGCGGGGGCGTCCTGCTGGTCGAGGATCACGTAGATCTTGCGCACGTCGGGGGAGTTGGCCCAGGTCAGCTTGGTCCCCTTGCGGATCGCGAACGAGTCGCCTGGCTTGAACACGCTGACCTGCCCGTCGGCCGCGGTCAGGGTGATGGTCCCGGCCAGGACCACGCACACCTCGTCGACCGGGTAGGACTCGATCGGCGTCTCCTGCGCTTCGGCCGACCAGACCCCGGCGAACAGGCCCGGGTGTGACCCGGTGAAGTTGTTCACATAGAACTCGCCAGGATTAGCGGGATCCGGCTGAAGTTCCGCGTGCGGATCGATCTTCGCGATGCCGTCCATCTGAGTTCCGCCTCGTTCCTGGTCGGGTCCGGCTGCTCGGCTGAGCCGACAAATTACCCGGCCAGGACTATACCCGGCGACAAGTCAGCCTAGCTGGCGCCGGGTTCGCCCGGAGCCCGGCCGGGTCTTGCCATGATCATTTCGACTCTGGATCCGGCCGGGCGCCACATTCCCGACAAATCGACGCCCAGAGTGGCTCAGCCGGATCCAAAGTCCTTTCGGCGGGCGGGGAGACGGCGAGACGGGGCGGCCGGGCTCCCCGGCCGTGGCCCGATCGCCGGAGCCAGCCGGAGGCTCCCAGCCAGAGCCCGATCGCTGTCCGCACTCATTGGCGGCCGGAAACGGGTGCTGGCTTGTGCCTGCCGGTTGGGCAGGCAGGTCTGTCCGGCTCGGCGTTACACGGCTATTACGCGGTCCCGGTTGGGTGGGTCAGGACAGACCAGTGCGGGGAGGCACATCGTGAAATCCATCATCGGGACGGCCGCGCTTGCGGCGGGCGCGGCCCTGGCCATCGCGGGCTGCGGCGGCGCGGGCACGTCGGGCAACGGCTCGGGCAACGGCTCGGGCAGCGCGCCAGGCACGACCTCGGCCGGCGGCACCGGCACCGGTACGAGCACCGGCACCGGCACCACCACCGGCACCAGCGGGTCGGGGACCAGCATCGACGTCTGCTCGGCGATGCCCGCGGCTACCGCGTCAAAGATCACCGGGACCACGCTGACCAAGGTCAAGCCGGGCAGCGTCGAGGACGTGATCTTCAGTTGCGACTACACCGGGCCGAACGGGGCGCTGCTGCAGGTCTCGGTCGCGATCACCGCCGGGCGTTCGGCTTTCAGCGCGGACGTCACCGCGCTGAAGGCGGTCGGGCACCCGCCGCGGATGGTGTCCGGGGTCGGCGACGAAGCCTTCTCCGAGCCGGACCCGAACGGCAACGCCGGGGCGGTGGGGGCCGCCGGGTTCGCCAGCTACGGCGCGGTGTTCGGCGACAGCTACATCAAGATCGGCGGCCTGACCTACGTCACCGCTAGCCAGGGCAAGCAGATCGCGGAGCTGCTGCACGCGAAGGCCTGAGCGCCCGAGGCGCGGGCGCCCGAGGCCCGAGCTCCGGTCAGCCGGCGTCGAGGATGCGCAGCCGTTGCGGGTCGTAGAACGGCGCGATCTGCAGCCTGGCCGGCCATTCCCGGCCGTCGCCCCGCACGGTGAAGGCCCCGGACTTGAGCCATTCCCCGGTAACCCCGTCCTGGCAGCTCACCTGGGCCAGCGCGACCGGGCCGCCGACCGTGTACCCGTAGGCGGCGGCCCGCACGTAGCCGACCCACGTCCCGGCCAGGAACACCGGCTCGTTGCCGAACAGGTCCGCCTCGGCATCGTCGACCATCAGCCCGACCACGCGGTTCCTGGGCGGCCCGGCCGCCTTCGCCGCCAGCAGGGCGTCCCGGCCGGTGAACCCGCCCGGCTTGTCCCAGGCGACGGCGAAGCCGAGACCGGCCTCGATCGGGTTATCGGTGTTGTCGATGTCGACGCCCATGTCCCGGTAGCCCTTTTCCAGCCGCAGGCTGGACATCGCGGCCAGCCCGACCGGCCTGACCCCCAGATCGGCCCCGGCCGCCATCAGGTCGTCGTACACCCCGGCCGCGTACTCGGCCGGCACGTGCAGCTCCCAGCCCAGTTCCCCCACGTAGGTGACGCGCATGGCCAGTAC
>DASWAH010000401.1:0-9953 GCA_036391235.1 Streptosporangiaceae bacterium | reverse complement strand
CCCCCAGTCCCGGCGAAAGGAGCCACGGTGACCGCCGTACCGCACCTGATCGGCTTGCTGCTCGGCACCGAGGAAGACTGGCCACGGGCCTTCGAGGCGGTCCTGGCCAAGGTCGGCCCGGTGCGCGGGCCGGACGGCAGCCAGCACGTGTTCGGCTGCGAGCGGATAACGATCGAGCCCTTCAGCCTGCGCGACCGGCCGCGCTATGACCTGGCCGTGGACCGGCTGGCCTACTGGTACTACCACCCGAGGGAGTGGCTGAAGAAGGTCGCCCTGATGGACAACGTGTACCTGCTGAACAGCCCGTTCACCTTCCAGTCGATGGAGAAGCACGCGGCCTACTGCGCGATGATTCGGCTCGGGCTCAAGGTGCCGGAGACGGTGCTCGTGCCGTTCAAGAACCCGCTCGACAACGCCAGGTACGCCTACACCTCGGCCCGCTACAACCAGCCGTTCGACCTGGACGCCATCGCCGACCGGATCGGCTACCCGCTGTTCATGAAGCCGTATGATGGCGGCGCCTGGCGGGGGGTGTCCAGGATCCGCAACCCGGCCGAGCTGCATGCCGCCTACGACGCGAGCGGCGAGATGCTGATGCACCTGCAGAAGTCCATCGAGGGCTACGACGTCTTCGCCAGGTCACTCTCGATCGGCGCCGAGACCATGGTCATGCGATTCCAGCCGGACCAGCCGATGCACCTGCGGTACGCGGTCGACCACGACTTCCTGGTCCCGGAGGCCGGGGCCGAGGTGGTGACCATCGGCCGCCTCGTCAACGCGTTCTTCCGCTGGGAGTTCAACTCCTGCGAGACCCTGGTCAAGGGCACCGAGGTCTACCCGATCGACTACGCCAACGCCTGCCCGGACGTGGCCCTGACCAGCCTGCACTACTACTTCCCCTGGGCGATCAGGGCGCTGGTCAAGTGGTGCGTCTTCGCCCTGGTGACCGGCCGCAAGCCACGACTGGACATCGACGCGGACCGGTTCTTCGAGATCGGCGATGACCCGTCGCTCAGCTACGACGACAAGCTCGCCGCCTACCGGCGCCTGGCCGACGATCACTTCTCGGCCGACCGGTACCAGGACTTCTGCGCGACCAGCCTGGCCCATATCGACGAGCTGATGCTGGAGTGGGTCAGCGGGGCTGAGTTCGACGAGCTGCTGATCGCGACCGTGCGGTCGGTCTACCCGCCCGCCGAGCACGACCAGTTCATCGCCCATCTGCGCGGCCTGACCGGACTGTGGGTGCGGGATGAGTCCGCCCGCCTGCGAGCCGCCTGACCGAGGATGGTCAGCGACTGATGTGCGGCAGCCTGGCCATGTCCAGCAGCGCGTGCGCGGAACTGTTGGCCTGGGCCAGGATTGTCAGGTCCTGCTGGTGCGCGGTCAGGTGGGCCTTGACCTGGTAGAGAGCCCGGATACCGGAGCTCGCGAGATAGGTGATGCCGGTCAGGTCCAAGGTGATCGGCAGCGTGCCGCCGCGGCAGGCGGCCAGCGCCTGCTTCGTCAGCCGGTCGGCCGTGCTGCCGTCAACCGGGCCGCTGACCTTCGCGCACGGCTCGGTGCCGCGGCTGTCTATCTCCATCCTGAACGCCACGGCCGAATACGGCTCGGCCGGCCGGTCCGAGATGTCGGTGGTCACCGAGGCTGGCCGGCGCAGCCGGTGCCGCAGCGTCACCACGGTGCCGCGGCTGCCTGACGCGGCGCCGGCGGGCGGCATCGCATGGCTGATCCGCATGGTGTCGACGACCTGGCTCGCGACCATCAGGCCGTGCCCGCGGTTGCCTGTCGCCGGGGCAGGCCGTTGCCAGCGACCGTGGTCGGTCACCTGGCACTCCAGGTTTCCGTCCTCGCGCAGGGTCGCCCGGAACCCCACCATCCCTGGCGCGTCCTCGCGGTAGGCGTGCTCGACCGCGTTGGTGACCGTCTCGACCACGGCCAGCAGCAGGTCGTTGGCATCGACGACGGCCGCGTCGATCTGCTTCAGCCAGGCCGCGAACGCCCGCCGCACCCCGAGCACGCTGTCCGCCTCGGCCGGGAACTCCATCACTAGCTCGGGAACCGGATCGGCCACCAACTCGGCCGCCAGCGCCGTGACGTCGTCGCCGTACCCGCGGCCGGTCAGCGTGCTGATGGCGTGCTGGCAGACCCGCTCGGGCGGCGCGCCCGCGGCACTCGCGGCGGCGCGGCCGACCGCTTCGGTGGCGCACTCCCGCAATTCGGCGATGCTCTCGGCCACGGACACCTGCGGCCGCTGGATCAGCCCGTCACTGAAGAGCATCAGCAGCTCACCGGGCTGCAGGCAGGTCCGCCCGAGAACCGGCTCCGAGCCGGTGCCGAGCGGGCCAGTGCCGGTGACCGGCAGCAGGCTGGTGCCGCCGCCCCGGCCGATCACCAGCGGTGGCGGATGCCCGCAGGTGATGTACCACACCGACCCGGTAGCCGGGTCAAGCTCAGCGATCGCGAGGGTGGCCGCGCGCAGGTCTGGATTGCGGGCCGCGAAAGCGTCGGCCCGGCGCACGGCCCCCAGCAGATCGGGGTCCGACGCCAGCAGCTCGCCGAGCACCGAGCGGAGCTGTCCCATCGCGGCCACCGCCGGCACGCCGTGCCCGACCACGTCGCCGACCACCAGCGCGACCTGGCCCCCGGGCAGCGTGACCGCGTCAAACCAGTCACCGCCGGCCTGCTGGCTGGTGGCCGCGGCCAGGTAGTGCGCGGCTATCCGCGCCCTCGGCAGCACCGGCAGGGCGGCGGGCAGCAGCGCGCGCTGCAGCTCGGCTAGGGCCACCGAACCCGGCCCGGCCTGCTCGTTCTGACCGCCGTGGCGATCTGGCCGATGCCTGACCTGTCGTTGGTCAGTCATCCGCACTGCTGTCGGCGCTCAACGCGGCTCCTCGGACTGTGTGCATGCCTTGCCCACAGCCGCCTACCCCGGCTGGCCGGCACCATGCGGGCCGGCCAGAACTCGCAGCCGATCAGGCGGTGATCACGCCCGCTGAGCCTGCGTTCCCGGCGCGTCCAGAGCCTGCCGGAGGTCGTCATAGACCGGCAGCACCTGGTCGAGCCCGGTCAGCTGGAGCACCCGCACGGCGGGCGAGGCGCCGATCGCGACCCGGAACTCGCCGCCGTTGGCGGCGGCCAGCCGGTAGGCGTGCGCGAGTGCATGAATGCCGCTCGAGTCGCAGAAGCTGGTCCCGGTCATGTCGGCGACCATGATCACCGGACGCTGCCCGGCCACCTCGGCCAGCAACTCATCGAGCCGGGCAGAGTTCGTGACGTCGATCTCGGCCGGCAACGTGACGACGGCCCGCCTGCCGTCCCACAGGACCGTAGCGTCTGGACTGGTCATCACGGATTCACCCAGCTTCGGCCAGGGCCGGCGCGGCCGCCCGCGGAGCCGGGTCCCGGCGGATCATCAGCAAGGCGACGTCGTCGCTATGCGGGCCGACATCGGCCATGGCGGTCATCACGCTGGCACATCCGACTTCGGGATCGGTCAGCACGACCGCTTCGGCGAGCCGTTCGATGCCGAGGTCGATCGGCTCGTCGCGGCGCTCGATCAGCCCGTCGGTGTACAGGCACAGCACGCCGCCCGGCGGCATGTCGATGGTGGTGACATGCCGCGGCTTGCTGTCGGGCACGCCAATGAGCAGGTCATTGGTGAGCCAGAGCGGGGCTGCGGGCTGCCCGGGCCTGGCCAGCACCGGCGGCAGGTGCCCGGCGCTAGACAGCGCGACCCGCTCCAGGTCAGCCGTGAACACCGCGCACAGCACGGTCACCATGGCGTCGGGTTCGAAGTAATGCAGCTTGGCCTGGAGCCTGGTCAGGATGTCGGCCGGATCGCTGGTCTCCAGCGCGTAAGCCCGCAGCGCGCTGCGGATCCTGCCCATGATCGCGGCGGCCCGCAGCCCGCTGCCCGCAACATCCCCGATCACGGCGCACAGCTCACCCGACGGGAGCACGAAAACGTCGTACCAGTCACCACCGACGTTGCCGGTGCCCGGCACGTAACGCGCGGCCAGCTGAACTCCTGGCACGGGCGGGAGCGCCGACGGCAGCAGGCTGCGCTGCAGCGCCGATGCCGCTGCCCGGTCGAGCTGCGAGGTCAGCGACTGTACGGCTATCGCGGCCCGGTCGGCCGCCAGCTGGAGCAGGTCGACCTCCTGGCTGGAGAACACGCGCGGTGTCAGGGTGCCGACGTGCAGCACCCCGATCGCCCGGCCATTCGCCAGCAGCGGGGCGCCCATCAGGGAGCGGATGCCCTTCTCCAGCAAGATCGCATTCGCGACCTTCGTCTCGTCCACCTCGTCGAGCACGACCGGTCGGCCCTGAGCCGCGATCCGTCCCGCGAAGCCCCGGCCGAGGGCGATTCGGACCCCCTGCTGTACCTCTTCTTCCAGGCCGCTGGCCGCCGTGGCCACGAGCTGGCCGGACGGCCGGTCGAGCAGCAGCACCGCCGACGTGTCCGCCTGCAGCACTTCCCTGACCCGGTCCACCAGCTCGTCGAGCAGCGATTGCGGGTCCAGGGAGGACAGCGCCCGGTCGGTAATGGCCTGGATCCCGCGCAGCTTGGCATCCCAGTCGGTCTCGTCCGCGGCCGGATCATGGCCAGGATCGGCAGCGACCGCGGCGCGCGGCTCAGCCGCCTGGCCCGACCGGCGCTCGCTGTCCAGCGACAAGTGCCAGGACCCCTCTCCTGGGATCGGTTGCGGACCCGCCCGGCGCCCCCCGATGCCCGCGCGAGCGGTGTCCAGAGTCTACCGTGACTCCACGACATCGAAGATTTGAATAGTCGGGATTGTCGCACGTCGGAGCGCCCGGCACGGCACAAATCTGAACAGCGACTCAACCCGGGGCCGAGTCGGCCTCAGCCCGTAATGCGGTGCCGGCCTGCCACTCCCGGGCCGCCCCGGGCGGGCGTACCCGGCACCGGCCGGCGCCCGGTCCTGGGAACCAAGGGACGGGCGCTCCAGACGTGGTAACGCTGCTGGCATGGCGGGCAGACCAGGTGCCCGAACGCATCCACGCACCAGCCTGCCGCGACCGCCCTGGCGCGCACGTCGGTCTCACCGAGCGCGGCCGGATCGGCATACCAGGCGATGCAGGTGCCGGACTGACACCAGGCGATCGGGATCCTCAGCAGGTCACCGATGACCGCACGTTCGGTCACCGCGGCCGGGCCGATCAGCGGATCGCCGTAGCCGGGGCGGTGATACTCGAGCTCGGCCCGAGCATCGGGCCGCACGGGTCCGGCCGGCAAGATGGCGGCCCGGCCGGCCGGGGAGGACCGGCCGGCATCGGCCCGCACCCGGCTGTCGCCGCCGGTCGCGGGCGGTGGCGGGGCGGGCTCGGCCGTGCCCGACCAGACGTAAGGCTGCCCGAGCGCCTGGCGGTGGACCGGACGCCGGCCGGGCGGCTGCCAGAGCTGGCGGTAGGACTCGGCTCGGTGCCCGTTCCTGGCCGGGGGCGCGCCCGGGTCGGGCCAGCCCTGGTCGCGGACCTGAGGATCAGATTCT
Organism: Streptosporangiaceae bacterium; assembly: GCA_036391235.1. GTDB lineage: Bacteria > Actinomycetota > Actinomycetes > Streptosporangiales > Streptosporangiaceae > Chersky-822. The sequence goes on along the minus strand of DASWAH010000401.1, from coordinate 4,437 downwards.
GCATCGGGGTTAGGGAGCGCCGACCCCGGCAGCACGGTGTCAGAAGCGGTCATGCCAGGACTCCGTCACGGTTGGCGCCGCGGGACCGACCCGAGGCGGATCGCCTCTCTGCCCTGGTTTGATCACCCGAAACCACGCGGCCTGGACTTTCCGCCCGCGTCAGCTTTGCCGCGAGATCGTGCGGCTGAACCCCTGCGCCCTGCCCTGCCTGCCTCATTGGCCCTCCCCAGGGGCGACGGGCCGTGATCCGGGGCCGGAAGGGCGAAAGGCGCGAACCAGCCAGAATCACGGCTAGCTCGACAACCGTGACATCAGTCTGCCTCAGCGACGAAGGCCGCGTCTACTCCCTGACACCAATCGGCTACAACCCGGGATCAGCCGGACGGCCCGCCGCGCACCTAGGCCAGCCGGGAACGCACCACGTTCTCCAGCGGCTGACCGCCGAGATGACGCTGCGCCTGAGCCGCCACGAATCCCGGCGCGCGGCGGGCGAACGAGCCGGTGTCGCCGCCGATGTGCGGGGTGATCAGGACATTGGGCAGTCCCCACTCCGGCCGGCCGGCCGGCAGCGGTTCAGGGTCGGTGACGTCGAGCGCGGCGCTCAGCCGTCCCGAGGCCAGTTCGGCTCCAAGCGCTTCGGCGTCGACGACCGGTCCGCGAGCCACGTTCACGACCAGCGCGCCGTCGGGCAGAGCAGCCAGCACCGGCGCGCTCACCAGTCCCCTGGTCGACGGGTGCAGGGCAATGCAGACCACCAGGATGTCGGCCGCGCCGGCCCGCCTGGTCAGGTCGGCCAGGCTGGCCACGCCGGCCGCCGGCGTTCGCGACACCCGGCTCACCTGCGCGCCGAACGGCAGCAGGCGCCGTTCGACCGCCGCGCCGATCGCACCGTAGCCGACCAGCAGCACACGCTTGCCGTCCAGCGTCTCGGTACGCCGGTGCGACCAGCCGTGCTCGGCTTGCTGCCTGGCAAACCAGCCGATGTGCCTGAGGCTGGCCAGGATGAGGGCGAGCGCCAGCTCGGCCGTGCCCTCCTCGTGCCCGAGGCCGCGCCCGTTGCACAACGTCGCCTGCGGCGGCACCGCGTCCAGTACCTCGTCGACCCCGCTGCTCAGGCTCTGCACCACCGCCAGCCTGGGCAGCCTGGAGATCAGCGCGACGCTGGCCAGGTCGCCCATGTAGGGCAGGCAGTAGAAGGTCACGTCGTCCAGGTTCTGCCGGCCTGCCTCGCCGTACCTGATCACCCGCTCGTCCGGCAGCACCCCGGCGACGTGGCTGGCGACGTCGTCGGCTTCGGGCAGCAGCAGCGCCATGTCGTCCTTCCCCGCGTCCTGTGCCCGAGCGTAGCGGCCGGGGTGGGCAGGCGCCGGCCGCCGGTATCTGATATGGGTAGGAAGCGGTCCACTCAACGAAGGATGGCTGGTGGTGCCGGAATGCCGGTTAGCGGGACGCGCGCCTGCGGGCGGTGGAGCGCGTGACGGTGAGCGCCGACACCCAGATCACCGATCTCGCTGTCAACGATCATGCCTGCCTGACCTTCGGGGAGCCCGAGGAGCTGTTCGACCTCACCGCCGCCTATGTCAGGGATGGCCTGGCCAGCGGGCTCAAGGTGCTCTGGCTCAGCGACTCGCCCCCCGACCAGTCACTGGCTCAGCTGGCCAGGCGCGGGATCGAGGTCTCGGCCGCCGTCACGGCTGGTCAGATGGCCGCGGTCGCCTGCGCCGACTACCTGCTGCGCGGCGGCGCGTTCACGGCCGGGCAGGCCGCGAACTGGCTGCACGACCAGATGGCGGCGTCACGTGACGACGGTTACCAGGGCCTGCGGCTCGCGGTCGACATGAGCTGGGCCCTGCGCCCGATCTCCGGGGTCGAGCAGCTGCCCGACTTCGAGGAGTCGGTGGCGGCCATGCTGGCCAGCGGAACGGTGTCGATGCTGTGCCAGTACGACCGCGAACGGTTCGACCCGGTGACGCTGGCCTCGGTCGCGGCCCTGCACACCAGGTCGGTCGCGGCCGCCACCTATTACCAGGACGCCGTACTGCGCATCTGCCGGCAGTACGCGCCTGCTGGCATCCGGCTGGCCGGCGAGATCGACTACCGGGCCGAGGAGCCGCTCTCCCTGGCCCTGGCCGAGGCCCTGCGCATGGACGGCACGATCACGATCAACATGGCGGACCTGTCGTTCATCGACGCTTGCTGCCTTCGCATGATCGTCACCGCTGCCCGCAGCCTGCCCACGCCGCGCAGCATCGTGCTCGAGTGCAGCCCGGCGATCGCCAGCCGGTTCGTCCTGTTCGGCGCGACCGACGTGACCGGACTCAGCGTCAGGACGATCGATGACCGGTGACCTTTCCGGCCGCCCGCAGGCAGGCCCGCAGGCAGGCCCGCAGGCAGGCTCGCAGGCGCGCGATCTCCCGGCGGGCGGCGACGAGCGCCTGCTCGAGCAGGCCTTCGACGCCGATTCGATGTATCAGCTGCGGTCCTCGGTGGCCGCGCACGCCGCGCATGCCGGCCTGTCCAGGACCAGGGCCGAGGACCTGGTCATCGCGGTCCACGAACTGGCCGCCAACGTGGTCAGGCACGGCGGCGGCCGGGGCCGGGTACTCCTCTGGCGGCACCAGCACGCGATCCGGTGCCAGATCGACGACGAAGGCGACGGCGAGACCGGTGACCGGCCGGCTGACCATGGGGCGGCTGACCACGGGGCCGGTCACGACGGGGCCGCCGGCCCCGGCGCGCCGCCGTGGCGAATCACGCCAGGTCATGGCCTCTGGCTGGTCGGTCAGCTAGCCGATCAGGTCAGCGTGGCCGCGGGACCGGCCGGGCGGGCGACGACCACGATAACGTTCAGCCTGGCCGCCGGCGGCGGCGAGCGGTCGCCGGCCTGACCTCAGCCGGCGATCCCGATGCCGGCCTTCTGGCCGGTCGCCGCGAGCACGGCCACGACCGCGGCGTGCACCGCGTCCTGATGCTCGCTGCTGTGCGCGGCCGCGCCCGACCGCCAGGTCGCCCAGACGTGATCGCGCATCAGCTTCGGCACCATGTACCAGTGCTGACGGCACATCAGCCGGGACGGGTCGATGTGCTCCCCGCAGTCAGGAATCGGGCAGCGGCAGATTCCGGCCGATAACGTCGTCTGCTGACCTCGCGGCCCGCGGCCACGACCGCCCGTCACCGCACGCTCCGCTCGCTGACCGGCCATGGCCGACCCTCCTTGACTAGCCGACGCACGGCACCACCGCGGCGAGTCCCCGCTCCCGTGAAACTGGCCCTGCTGCCATTTCCAGGACGCACGCGGCTCCGTGCACATGCACATTATCCACGTCCGGCCGAGCACCGTGGCCGGGCCGAGCAGATAGCCTCCGCGCGTGTCCAACGGCCCGGCGGCCGGGCCGCCGCCGGGCCGCCATTGCGCCGCCGCTGGGCCGCCGTTACTCGTCGGCGACGATGGAACCGGCCCGCTCCCCCAGCCCGGGGTCGCGGCGGTTCAGGATGTAGGCGTACAGGACCGCCACCACCACGATCGCCAGCGCCGCATACGGGAACCAGCTGTACGGCGCCGCCTGGCCCGGCTTGCACAGGTAGTAGACAGGGACGCCGATCGCGACCATGCCGAGAACCGGCAGGATCACGTGCTTGAGCACGTTGAATTCCTGTGGGCGGTACCTGCGGTAGTAGAACGGCAGCGCAAGGTTGGCCAGGAAATACACGACCAGCACCAGAATCGTGCCCATGGTGGACGACTCGACGAAGAAGTTGAGCGCGTTCATCTGGCCCTGCTGGGCATGACTTCCGATCAGGTGCAGGAGCGCCCAGATCAAGATGATGGCGCTGGCCACCCCGACGAACACGTAAATCGCGTTGTGCGGGGTCCGGCGGCTCCCGTGAATGCTGCCGATCCAGCGCGGCAGCAGGCCCTCCCGGCCGGCGTTGAAGATCAGCCGGGCCTGCGAATTGATCGCCGAGATCAGCACCCCGATCGTGGAGGTAAAGCCGGCCAGGTAGGCGAGGAACCCCAGGAAGGCCGCGACGTCGTGGGCGACCGGGATGAACGGGATGGCCGCCCCGCCCACTGCCTTGCTGCTGTAACCGAACCCGGTCACCGTGGCGAAGGCGAACAGCACGTACCCGATCACCATCATCGCGATGGACATGTACACGGCCCTCGGCACGTTCCGCCGCGGATTGCCGGTCTCCTCGGCCAGCGCGGCCGAGTTCTCCCAGCCGATGAACAGGTAGACGGCGAGCGGGAAGCCGGCCGCCAGGCCGCCGAACCCGCCGGTGATGTGGCTCGGCTCGAACGGGACCACGCTCAGGTGGCCGCCGTTCTTGATCAGGATCGCGACCGAGACCACGACCAGGACGACCATCTCGAACGCGAAGAACAGCCCGGCCAGCTTGGTCGAGACGCTGACCCCCCTGATCGTCATGACCGTG
>DASWAH010000400.1:0-14501 GCA_036391235.1 Streptosporangiaceae bacterium | reverse complement strand
GCCGACCCCGCCGCCCGCCTCGTGCCCGCCAAGCCCACCCTGGACGGTCTCGAGGACACCTGGTCGAGCGCGTGGGACAAGGAGCGGGTAGTACAGGTTTGACCGGGCCAAGAGCCGGAGCCAGATCTACTCGATCGACACGCCGCCGCTGACCGCGAGCGGCTCGCTGCATCTCGGCCACGCCTTCTCGTTCACCCACACCGACGTCATCGCCCGGTATCAGCGCATGCGCGGCCGCGAGGTGTTCTACCCGGTCGGCTGGGACGACAACGGGCTCGCGACCGAGCGCCGGGTGCAGAACTACTACGGCATCAGCTGCGATCCCGCGCTGCCCTACCAGCCTGACCTGGTGCCGCCTGGCCCCGGCCGGCCGGCCGCGGAGAAGAACGCCAGGAAGCCGGTCGCACGCCGGAACTTCATCGAGCTGTGCCGTGAGCTGACGGCCAGGGACGAGCAGGCCTACGAGGAGACCTGGCGCCGCCTCGGGCTATCGGTGGACTGGTCGACCGGCTACCGGACCATCGAGGACCGGCCGGCCGCGGTGTCCCAGCGGGCGTTCCTGCGCGCGCTGGCCGCGGGCGAGGCGTACCAGGCCCAGGCGCCGGTGCTGTGGGACGTCACCTTCGGCACCGCGGTGGCCCAGGCCGAGATCGAGGACCGCGAGCTGGACGGCAGCTACCTGCGGCTCGCCTTCGCCGGCCAGCCGCCGGACGGCGAGGTCATCGTGGCCACGACCAGGCCGGAGCTGCTGCCCGCATGCGTGGCCCTGGTCGCCCACCCGCAGGACGAGCGGTACGCCAGGCTGTTCGGGACCACCGTGACCACGCCGCTGTTCGGCGTGCCCGTCCCGGTACTCGCCCATCACCTGGCCGACCCGGCCAAGGGCACCGGCATCGCCATGGTCTGCACGTTCGGCGACACCACGGACGTGACCTGGTGGCGTGACCTGAGCCTGCCGACCCGGCCGGTGATCGGGGCCGACGGCCGCCTGCTGGCCGCACCGCCGGAGGCCATCACCAGCCCGCCCGGCCTGGCCGCCTATGCCGAGCTGGCCGGGCGGACCGCCCGCTCGGCCCGGCGGCAGGTCACCGACCTGCTGGCGGCGGCGGGCGCGGTGCGCGGGCCGGCCGAGCCGGTCCGGCACCCGGTGAAGTTCTACGAGAAGGGCGACCTGCCGCTGGAAATCATCAGCGCCCGGCAGTGGTACCTGGCCAACAGCAGCGCCGATCCTGCCCTGCGCGAGCGGCTGCTGGCCAGGGGGCGCGAGCTGGACTGGCATCCGGCTCACATGCGGATTAGGTACGAGAACTGGGTGCTCGGGCTGACGGGCGACTGGCTGGTCAGCCGGCAGCGCTACTTCGGCGTGCCGATCCCGGTCTGGTATCCCCTGGACGCCGAGGGCGAGCCGCGATACGACGCGCCGATCCCGGCCCCGGCCGACGCCCTGCCGGCCGACCCGATGACCGACACCCCGCCCGGCTACCAGCCGGGCCAGCGGGACGTGCCCGGCGGGTTCACCGGCGACCGCGATGTGATGGACACCTGGGCGACCTCGTCGCTGACACCGCAGATCGCCGGCGGCTGGCCTGATGACGAGGACCTGTATCAGCGGGTGTACCCGATGGACCTGCGGCCGCAGGCCCACGAGATCATCAGGACCTGGCTGTTCTACACCGTGCTGCGATCCGAGGTGCTGGCGGGCGAGCTGCCCTGGCGGCACGCCGCCATCTCGGGCTGGATCCTGGATCCCGACCGGAAGAAGATGTCCAAGTCGTCGGGCAACGTGGTCACCCCGACCGGCCTGCTCCGCGAGTACGGCAGTGACGCGGTCCGCTACTGGGCGGCCAGCGCCCGCCTGGGCGTCGACACGGCCTTCGACCTGGCCCAGATCAAGGTGGGCCGGCGGCTCGCGGTCAAGATGCTGAACGCCGCCCGGTTCGTGCTCGGCTTCGAACTGCCGCCCGGCCGGCCGGCCGAGGTGACCGAGCCGCTCGACCTGGCCATGCTGGCCAGGCTGGGCGACGTGGTCGCGCGGTGCACCGCCGCGCTCGACGGCTACGACCACGCTGGCGCGCTCGAGGCAGCCGAGCAGTTCTTCTGGAACTTCTGCGACGACTACCTGGAACTGGTGAAGGCACGCGCGTACGCGGCGGAGCAGAACCCCGGGGCCGCGGCGTCGGCCGTGACCGCCCTGCGGACCGCGCTGTCGGTGCAGCTGCGGCTGTTCGCCCCGATGCTCCCGTTCGTGACCGAGGAAGCGTGGTCGTGGTTCCAGGCCGGCTCGATTCACCGGGCGGCGTGGCCGGATGCGGACGAGCTTGCCCCGCATCAGGCGGCCGGCCCGGGCGGAGCTGGCCTGGCCGCCGCGGCCGCCGCGATCAGCGCGATCAGGAAGGCCAAGTCGCAGGCCCGGCTTCCGCAGAAGGCCCCGGTCGCCCGGCTCGAAGCCCGTGGGCCCGGCCACGAACTGGCTGTTCTGGCAAAGGTTCTCGGGGACGTCGTGGCGGCCGGGAACGTGGGTGACGTCGAACTGCGGGCGGACCAGACCCCCGGGCTTTCTTTCCAGGTGACGGTGGACGCTACAACGCGGTAACCCCACCCGGTCTTTCCGGTCAGCCCGCTGGCGGAGGTACGCTCGCGGCTATGAGCGATGGGCGGCAGGCAGGCGGTCAGCGGACCGACGCGGAATGGCGGGAGCGGCTCACGCCGCAGGAGTATCACGTGCTCCGGGAGGCGGGCACCGAGGCACCGTTCACCGGCGAGTACACCGATACCAAGACCAGGGGCGTGTACCGGTGCCGGGCCTGCGACGCCGAGCTGTTCACTTCCGACGCCAAGTTCGAGTCGCACTGCGGCTGGCCGAGCTTTTACCAGCCCAAGGAGGGCGACGCGGTCGTCTTGCTCGAGGACCGCTCGTTCGGCCGGGTCAGGACCGAGGTGCGCTGCGCGAACTGCGGCTCGCACCTGGGCCACGTGTTCGAGGGCGAGGGCTACGACGTCCCCACCGACCAGCGCTGGTGCATCAACTCGGTCTCGCTGACGCTCGAGCCCGCCGAGAATGCCTGAGCCGATGGTGCCTGAGGCGGCCGGCCTGCGGCTGATCCGCGGCGGCGAGCTGTCGGCCGCGACCGCGCAGACGGCCGGGATGACCAGGACCGCGGCGATCTCGGGAGAACTGGTCGGCGCCCGGTCGCTGTGGATGGGCCGGACCGTGCTGCCCGCCGGGATCTCGTCCGGCGATCATCACCACGGCGAGTCCGAGACCGGCATCTACGTGGTCTCCGGCGCGCCGGTGTTCGTGTTCCGCGACCCGGACTCTGGTGAGCTGGTCCGGCTCGAGACCGCGCCCGGTGACTACGTCTGGGTGCCGCCGCACGTCAGCCACCGGGAGGAGAACCCGGGCGGCACCGACGCGGAGGTCGTGATCGCCAGGTCCACCCAGGAAGCGATCGTGGTGAACGTCAGCTCGCTCTGACCACGACGTCGGGCGTCAGGTCGTCCAGGCTGGCCAGACCGGACAGCCGCATGGTCAGCTCGAACTCGTTGCGCAGGGCCCTGACCACGTGCCGCACGCCGTCCTCGCCGGCCAGGCCGAGCGCGTACGCGTACGGGCGGGCGATCAGCACCGCCCTGGCCCCCAGGGCCAGCGCCTTGACCACGTCGGCCCCGCCCCTGATGCCGCTGTCGAACAGCACGGCCAGCCGCGACCCCACGGCCGCCGCGATCGGCGGCAGCGCGTCCAGCGCGGCGATCCCGCCGTCGACCTGACGGCCGCCGTGGTTGGAGACCACGATCCCGTCCATGCCCGCGTCGGCCGCCAGCCGGGCGTCCTGGACCGACTGGATGCCCTTGAGCACGATCGGGCCGTCCCAGTGCTCCCGCAGGAACGGCAGGTCGTCCCAGGTCAGCGACGGGTCGCCGAAGGTCGCCACCCACTGCAGGATGGCCGCGTCGTGGTTCTCGGCGGGCGGCCCTGGCAGCCGGGACGCGAACACCGGGTCGGTGAAGTAGTTCTGGTTGCCGATGCCGCGCAGGAACGGCAGGAAGGCCCGGTCCAGGTCGCGGGGGCGGTAACCGAGCAGCCGGGTGTCCAGCGTCAGCACGAGCACGCTGAACCCGGCCGCGGCCGCCCGCTCCAGGAAGCTGACCGCGAGCTCGCGGTCCTTCGGCCAGTACAGCTGGAACCACCGCTGACCGTCCCCGTTGGCCGCGGCGACGTCCTCGATCGGGTACGAGGCCGCGGTCGACATCACCATCGGAACCCCGGCCGCGGCGGCCGCCCTGGCCACCGCGACCTCGCCGTCGGGATGGGCCAGCCGCAGCACGCCGACCGGCCCGAGCAGGAACGGCGCGGCCAGCCGGGTGCCGAGCACGGTGCTCTCGTACGACGCGGCGCTGACATCGGTGAGCATCCGCGGCACGATCCGCCACCGGCGGAACGCGGCCGCGTTCTCGGCCACGGTGTCCTCCGAGCCGGCCCCGCCGCAGATGTAGTCGAAAGACTCGGGAGCCATCGTCTCCCTGGCCCGGTCCTCCAAGGCGGTCAGCCGGGCGGGCAGCACCGCGGTGCCTCCGCCCAGCCCATTCAGGTAGATCTCGTCCTGGTACGACTCGAGCGGCTGGTACACCCGTTCTCCTCGCTGTGGCGCTGCGGTGCCTGTCCTGCCCGGGATTACCTTAAGCCCTGCCCGCGGCCAGCCGATACGCTCGGGCTATGACAGACGACCAGAGCCCGGCCGGGCACGCCGCGGCCATCGACGGGGCCCGCCAGCGGCTGCTCCGGTTCGTCGAAGGCTGCGGCGACGGCGACTGGGGCCAGGCGCCAGTGGACGGCGACCCGCGACCGGTCGCGGTGATCGCCGACCATGTCGCCGACGCCTATGAGTACCTGGCCGGCTGGATCGCCGACCTGGTCGCCGGGCGGGAAGCGACGGTCAGCATGGAGATCGTCGACGACCTGAACGCGGCGCACGCCGCGGACGCGTCCGGCCTGACCCAGGCCGAGGTCGCCGCGCACCTGCGGTCCAGCGGCGACGCCCTGATCGCCCTGGTCGCCGGACTGCAACCGGAACAGCTCGGTCTCGCCGACGGCCGGCCAGCCCGGCTGGCCGTGATCGCGGCCCGGCACGCCGACGACCACCGGGAGCAGATCGAGTCCGGCCTGGCCGCCGCCGGCTGAGCGATGGCGCGGGCCAACGACGACGTCGCGGCGGTGCTGGCCGAGTACGCCGAGCTGCTGCAGATCTCCGGCGGCGACCAGTTCAGGGCCAGGAACTACGAGAAGGCGGCCAAGTCGGTGGCCGGCTACGGCGCCGACGTCAGCGAGCTCAGCGAGACCGGGTTGCGCGCGATCCCCGGCGTCGGCGCCTCGATCGCCGCGAAGATCGCCGAGTACCAGCGGACCGGCACGATCGCGCGGCTGGAGGACTTGCGGGCCTCGATCCCCGACGGTGTCCGCGAGCTGACCAAGGTCCCGGCCCTCGGCCCGAAGCGGGCCATGCAGCTGTACCGGGAGCTGGGCGTCGGCTCGATCGCCGAGCTCTCGGCCGCGATCGACGCCGGCCAGCTGCGCGACCTGCGCGGCTTCGGCCCGCGCAGCGAGGACAAGCTGCGGCACGGCATCGAGCTGGCCCGCAGTCTGGGCCAGCGGGTGCGGCTGGACGTCGCCGCGGCGGTCGCCGAACTCGTCGTCCGGGCGATTTCCGCCGTACCCGGCTGTCAGCGCTGTGAGTACGCGGGCTCGCTGCGGCGGTTCAGGGAGACGATCGGCGACATCGACGTGCTCGCCGCGGCTACCGAGTCAGGGCCGCTTATGCAGGCGATCGTGGACCTGCCCGGCGTCACCGAGGTGGTCGCCAGGGGCGACACCAAAACCTCGGTCAGGATCGGCACCGGACATGGCGATCAGACCATCCAGGTCGACCTGCGGGTGGTACCCCCGGAGTGCTGGGGCGCCGCGCTGCAGTACTTCACCGGATCGCAGGCCCACAACGTCGCGGTCCGCGAGATCGCGGTGCGCAAGAAGCTCAAGCTGTCCGAGTACGGCCTGTTCGACGTGGCCAGCGGCGACCTGATCACCAGCCAGACCGAGGAGGACGTCTACCGCAGGCTCGGCCTGGCCTGGGTGCCGCCGCCGCTGCGCGAGGATGCCGGCGAGGTCAGGGCGGCCCTGCGGGGCGAGCTGCCCGACCTGGTCCAGATTGGTGACATCCGCGGCGACCTGCACGTGCACACGAACCTGACCGACGGGGTCGGCACGCTGGCCGAGATGGTCCTCGCGGCCCGGGACCGGGGCTATGAGTACGTGGCCATCACCGACCACGCACCGAACCTGTTCATGCAGCGGATGACGCTGGACAAGATGCTGGCCCAGCGGCAGGAGCTGGCCGCGCTGCAGCGGCGGCTGGACGACGACGATGGCCCGCCGATCGTGTTGCTGCACGGCACCGAGCTGAACATCGGCCCGGACGGCTCGGTCGACTGGCCGGAGGACATCCTGGCCGGGTTCGACATCTGCGTCGCGTCCGTGCACTCGCACTTTGACCAGCCGCGGGCCGAGATGACCAGGCGGTTCCTGCGCGCCTGCGAGAACCCGCAGGTCCACCTCATCGGCCACCCGTCGGCTCGCAGGATCGGCAAGCGACCGCCGGTCGACGTGGATTACGGCGCGCTGTTCCGTGCCTGCGCGGCCACCGGCACCGCGCTGGAGATCAATGCCAGCCCCGGCCGGCTGGACCTGTCCGCCGATCACATCAAGGCGGCCAGGGACGCCGGCGTGGTCTTCGCCATCGACACCGACGCGCACGCGACCGGCCATCTGGACGTCCTGCGCTACGGGGTCGGGACCGCCCAGCGGGGCTGGCTGACCGCCGGGGACGTGATCAACACCTGGCCGCTGGACCGGCTGCGCGGGTTCCTGGCGGCCGGCCGCTAGCGCGCCGCTAGGTCGCGGCCGGCGGACGGCGCAGGACGCCCGGGGCGGGCTGGTTCGCGGCCCACCACGGCGGCTGTCCGGCCGCCCAGCGCCGCAGGTTGGCGGCGAACGCCTCGCCGGTGCGGCGGAACATCTCGTGCGTCAGCCCGCCCACGTGCGGGGTGGCGAGCACCCGCGGATGCCGGAGCAGCGGCCAGTCGGGGTCAGCCGGCTCGGTCGCGTACACGTCGAGGGCGGCCGCGCCGAGCTGCCCGGATTCCAGCGCCGCGAGCAGCGCGGCCTCGTCGACCAGGCCGCCCCTGGCCACGTTCACGAACAGGGCGCCCGGCCGCATCGCACCGAACGCGGCCGCGTCGAACAGGGGCGGCTGGCCCCCCTCGAACATCGCGGCACAGACCACCGCGTCGGCCCGGCTCAGCACGCCCGCCAGATTCTCAGGACCGGTCAGGAACTCCAGGCCGGGCGGACCGCCGCGTTCGGGGTGTGCCCGGACCGCGAGCAGCCGCACCCCGAACGGGGCGAGCCGGGTGGCCAGGGCGGCGCCGATTGCGCCCAGGCCGACGATGGCGACGGTCGATCCGGCCAGCGAGCCGCCGGTCGGCCGGACCGCCCAGCGCCGCCCGGTCAGCGCGTCCCGCACCTCGTCCAGCCGCCGCACCAGTGCCAGCAAGAGCAGCACGGCCAGTTCGGCCACGCTGTCGGCGTTGCCGGTCGCGTCGCCAGGCACCCGGGCCGCCCAGACCCCGCGTTCGGCCGCGGCGGCCAGGTCGACCTTCTCCAGCCCGACCCCGAACTGCTGGACCAGCCCGAACTCCCCCGCCGTGAGCAGGTCGGCGTCGACCCTGGATCCGAGCGGGCAGATCACGTCGATGCCGTCCAGGTAACCGGCGAGCTGCCCGGACGGGCAGCTCCTGATCGTCCAGCCCGGCAGCAGGCCGGCCAGGTCGGTCCAGGTCAGCTCGGCGGTGAACCGGTCGCGCGCGAACAGGACGGCCGGCCGGCTCACGCTGTGCTGCTTAGGCCTGGGCTGCTCAGGCCTGGGCTGCTCACGCCAGGCTGGCGACCAGCTCGCCGATCGCCTTGCGCCGCCCGGTGTAGAACGGGATTTCTTCCCTGGTGTGCCGCCGGGCGGTCGCGCCGCGCAGGTGCCGCATCAGGTCCACGATCCGGTACAGCTCATCGGCCTCGAAGGCGAGCAGCCACTCGTAGTCGCCGAGCGCGAACGCGGACACGGTGTTCGCCCGCACGTCCGGGTAGTCGCGGGCCATCTGGCCGTGCTCGGCCAGCATCGCCCGGCGCTCGGCGTCCGGCAGCAGGTACCACTCGTAGGACCGGACGAACGGGTATACGCAGATGTAGTTCTTCGGGTCCTCCCCGGCCAGGAAGGCCGGGACATGACTCTTGTTGAACTCGGCCGGCCGGTGCAGCGCGACCGAGGACCAGGCGGGCTCGCAGGCCCGGCCGAGCCGGGTGCGGCGGAACCTGGCGTACATCTCCTGCAGGTCATCGGCGGTCGGCGCGATCCACCAGAACATCAGGTCGGCGTCGGCCCGCATGCCCTGCAAGTCGTAACAGCCCCTGGTGAGCACGCCCTTGCCCGCCGCCTGCTCGAAGAGGTCGGTGACCTCGCTGGCCAGCGCGTTCCGGCTGGCCAGGTCGAGCGCGGCCCGGTCGGTCACCCTGAATACCGACCACATCGTGTACCTGATCAGCTGGTTCAGGTCCCTGGCCTTCGGCCTGGCCGCTTCTTGCTGTTCGCCGTGCTCGGTTGCCATGCCCCTATTCTCCCGTACCGGTGCCGCCACCCTGACCGGGGCCGGCGGGCCGGCCGGTCAGGTATCCGAGAACCTGGTCCGCGGCCAGCCTCGCGGTAGCGATGCAGGCTGGGATGCCGAGCCCGTCGTAGGCGGCCCCGCAGACGGCGAGCCCGGGCTGGCCGGCCAGGCCGGCCCGGATCGCCGCCACCCGGGCCAGGTGCCCGGTCGTGTACTGCGGCAGTGCCCCGCCCCATCTGGTCACCCGGGAACCGGCCGGCTGGCCGGCCACGCCGGTGGCGTCGGCGAGGTCGGCGGCGGCCAGCGCGGCCAGGTCGGCGTCGTCACGCTGCAGCACCGCCTCCTCGCCGATCCGCCCGAGCGAGCACCGGACCAAGTGCAGCGGACTCTTCCGGCCGGCCAGGTGCGGCCATTTGACCGTGCTGAAGGTCACCGCCTTGACCGCCCGGTCGTCTACCGCCGGTACCAGGTACCCGCTGCCGGTGACGGGCTCGGGGAAGGCCGTCACCGGATAGGCCAGGGTCACGATCGCCATGCTGGCGTACTCGATCTGGCCCAGCGACGCCGCGGCGGCGCCGGCCCCGGGCACCGGGCTGAGCAGGCGGCTGGCCGGGCGGGCGGGCAGCGCAAGGATGACCGCGTCCGCCTCTATCCGTTCCGGCGCGATCGCGGGGCCGGTGGTAAGCGCCCAGCCGTCCGCGGTCCTGGCCAGCTGGCGGACGGTGGTATTCGTCAGGACGGTCGCGCCGGCGATCGCGGCCAGTGCGGCCGGAAGCTCGCCGAGGCCGCCGGCCAGCGTCGTGAAGACCGGCGCCGCTGGCGCAGGCTGGCCGGCCGTCGCAGGCCCGGGTCCGGCCGGGCCCGCCCCGGCTGCTCCAGCTGGCGGTGGCAGCAGCGACGCCGCCGCCGCGGCCAGTGACCGGTACGAGCCCGCCGCCCTGGCCAGCGCGGGCAGCGTGGCCTCGAACGAAAGCTGGTCGGCCCGGCCCGCGTAGACGCCGCCGAGCAGCGGGTCGACCAGCCGGTCCACGACCTCCTGGCCGAACCGGGCGCCCACGTATTCCCCGGCCGCCACGTCGCCGCTCAGACCGGTCGCGGGCAGCGTCGCGTCCTGCCTGGCCCGGTCCATTCCCTGGGCCGACACGATCCCGGACCGTTCCAGGTCGTCCAGGTCGGCGGGCACGCCCATGAACTGACGCCGCGGCAGCGGCCGGAACTCGCCCCTGGTCCAGATCCTGGCCGCGGTGGTCCCCGGGTAGACCAGCTGGTCACCGAGGCCGGCCGCCTTGATCAGGTCGGTTCCTTCCGGCCGGCGGGCCAGCAGCGCCTCGGCGCCCGCATCCACCGGCACCCCGGCGACCTCGCTGACCGCCAGCTTGCCGCCGATCCGCGGGGACGCCTCGAGCACGGTGACCTCGGCCCCGCTGTCGGCGAGAAAGTAGGCCGCGGCCAGTCCCGCGATACCGCCGCCGACGATCGCCACCCGCCGCGGCCTGCCCGATGCGCTCACCGCTCCACCCTGGCAGAAACCGCGGCCCGGCGTGGCGTCAGGCCGGCTCGATCGAGGTCCCGGCGGTGGCGGTCACCGGGTGAACCGGTCCGCGGGCTCACCGCTCAGGTGCCCGGGCGGCAGCGAGCGCCCGGCGATTACCAGCAGCAGGTCCTGAGCCTGGCCAGCCAGTGGCTGGCCGGCGCCGAAGCTCCAGTCCAGGTCGGTCGCGCGGAGCTCGATGCCGGACAGGTCGGTCCCGAAGTTCGCCAGCGCGGGCCCGGTCACCGATTGCAGGACCGCTACCAGGCGTTCGGCCGGAACGACCCGGCCGGCGCCGGGGTGCCCCGCGGTGAGCGGAACCGTGAAGTCCAGGCCGTGGATGACGTCGTGAGTGAGCGCGCCGATCAGGCCGCCGCCCGGCGGCTGCCACGGGTTGTCGGCGTTGTCACGCAAGGCCGCCAGCAGGTCGGCGGGCGGCGCGGCCGCGTCCCGCTTGGCGCAGCGGTCGGACATGGCCGTGAAGTCGCCGCCCGATGCCGCCAGCTCGTCGAGGTACTGCTGCATGGTGTACCTGAACGGCATCGTCATGTGCGCGACGACCTCGCGGACCCGCCAGCCGGCGCACAGCGACGGCGTCTCCCAGGCCTCATCGGGCCGGGCGGCGAGGAACGCGGCCAGGTCGCGGCGCTCGGCGGCGATCAGCGGGCTCAGGTCGGTCTCGGCGGGAGCGGTGGTCATGGTGATCATCCTTTCCGTGGCAGGGCCGCGAGGTAGGCGGCGAACTTGTCGAGCGAGGTCGCGAATCCGGCCCGCGCCTGCGGGCTGCGGTAGGCCTCGGGCACCCGGACCTGGTGGATCCGCACCCGGGTGCGGGAGCGGCCCAGGTCGGTGAACGTGGAGGTGGTGGTCATGCCGCTGTCCGGCTCGGTCCACACCAGCCGGTCCGGCTCGCTGACTTCGACGAACACGGCGCTGGTGGGATAGCTGGCGCCGTCGGCGTCGCTGACCATGACGGTCTCGAACTTCCCGCCCGGCCGGGCGTCGACCGCGATCGACGCCAGCGGCGCGCTCATCCCGGCCGGACCCCAGAAGTGGGTCAGGTGCTCGGGCTCGATCATGCAGCGGAACACCAGTTCCCGCGGCGCCTCGAAGTCCCTGGTGTAGACCAGCTCGTCATCCGGCTCGCTCATCGCCGCCTCCTTCTGCCTCGGGCCCGGTCCCGTCCTGCAGCTCGCGCAGGTGCCGGTCGAGCTTGTCGAATCGCTCGGTCCAGGTCCGCCGGTTCTCCTCGATCCAGCCGGCCGCCCCGTCCAGGGCGGCCCGTTCCAGGTGGCACGGGCGGAACTGGGCGTGCCTGCTCCTGGTGATCAGGCCGCTGCGCTCCAGCACCTTCAGGTGCCGGGAGATCGCGGGCAGCGACATCGCGAACGGCGCCGCCAGTTCCCCGACGGTGGCGTCTCCCCTGGCCAGCTGGGCCACGATGGCCCGCCGGGTCGGGTCGGCCAGCGCGGCGAACGTCGCGTCGAGCTGATCCTGGCTCACGAGATTATTTAACCAGTAGATTAATTAGCCGTCAAGTTAAATGCGGTGACCTGCACGCGCGGGTTACGGCCGGGATGTCGGGGCGGTGCAGTACGGTCATCTCACACCTGCGGGCCTGAGCTGGCCCGACTTGCTCACAAGACGAGGTGCCCGTGACTCAGGCCAGCCCGCCAGCCGAGCCTTCCGTGGTGCTCAGGGCCGAGGCCGTCGACCTGGTCAAGGACGGCCGGCCGCTGCTGGATCAGATCACTCTGCGGGTCCGGGGCGGCGAGCACTGGGCACTGCTCGGGCCGAACGGGGCCGGCAAGAGCACGCTGCTCAGGCTGCTCGCGACCTACGCCCATCCGACGAGCGGAACGGTGGACATCCTCGGGCGGCGGCTCGGCCGGACCGACGTGTTCACCCTCCGGCCGCTGGTCACCCTGGTCAGCTCGCACCTGCCGGTGCCAGCCCGCCGGTCGGTGCGCGAGCTGGTGCTGACCGGGGCGACCGGCACCACCGACCTGGCCGCCCGCTGGTCCCCGGCCGCCGCCGACCTGGACCGGGCCAGGACCGCGATCGCGGTAATGGGGCTGGACAGCCTGGCCGGCGCCCGCTGGCCGGTGCTGTCGCAGGGCGAGCGGAGCCGCGCCCTGATCGCCAGGGCGCTGGCCGGCCAGCCCCGGGTCCTGCTGCTCGACGAGCCCGCCGCCGGGCTCGACCTGCCCGGCCGCGAGCAGTTGCTGGCCAGCCTGGCCAGGCTCCGCGACCACCAGCCCGGCCTGGCCACCATCCTGGTCACCCACCACCTGGAGGAACTCCCCGCCAGCACCTCGCACGCCCTGCTACTGCGAGACGGCGCGATGGTCGCGGCCGGCCCGGCGGCCGACGTCCTGACCAGCGACCTGGTCAGCGCCTGCTTCGGCTTCCCGGTCACGATCTCCCGACAGGCAGGCCGCTGGACCGCCGCCGCGGGCAAGGATGAGCGATGGACTTCGAGCCGTACCGCGGTGAGCTGATCGCCTACTGCTACCGGATGCTCGGTTCTGTGCACGAGGCCGAGGACCTGGTGCAGGAGACCATGCTCCGGGCCTGGAAGGCCCGCGACCGGTACGACCAGAGCCGGGCCTCGGTCCGGACCTGGCTGTACCGGATCGCGACCAACGTCTGCCTGACCGCGCTGGCGGGCCGGGCCAGGCGGCCGCTGCCGTCCGGGCTGGGCGCGCTGAGCGACGACCCGGCCGCACCGCTGACGCCAGACTTCGGCATCGGGTGGCTCGAGCCGTTCCCTGACGCCCGATTCGACCTCGGCCTGCGGGCCGACCTGCGGCTCGCCCTGGTGGCCGCGATGCAGCTGCTGCCGCCCCGGCAGCGGGCCGTGCTGGTCCTGCGCGAGGTGCTCGAGTTCAGCGCGGCCGAGGTCGCCGGGCAGCTCGGGACCACGGTCGCGGGCGTGAACAGCGCCCTGCAGCGGGCCAGGGGTGCGCTGGCCGCGGCGGGCGACCCTGGCGACCTCACTGACCCCCGGGACCCGCAGGTCAGCGCGGTGATCGAGGAGTACATGCGGGCATTCGAGGCCGCCGACGTCTCCGCCCTGGTCAGCCTGCTGGCCCAGGACGCAGTGCTGGAAATGCCGCCGGTGCCGTTGTGGTACCGGGGCCGCAGCGACTACGGACAGTTCATGAACCGGGTGTTCGAGATGAGGGGTTCTGGTTGGTCGGTGCGCCAGCTGACCGCCAGCGGGCAACCCGCACTGGCCGCCTACGCGCCCGATCCCGGGGCTGCCGGAGCCGGGCGCAGGGTGCATTCGCTCCAGGTCTTCACGGTCGCCGGCCGCGCCGTCACCCGCAACGTGGTGTTCGCCGACCCGGCCGTGGTCGGGGCGTTCGGGCTGCCCGAGCGGATTGCGGCCGGCTAATTCCGGCCGCCGCGATGAGTTGCGGCGGTGCCGCCGGTACGTACCGGTGAACACCGACCGAAGGAGTCATCGTGAGCATCATCGTCATCGAATTCATGACCCTGGACGGCATCGTCTCCGATCCGGACGGGCGAGGCGGCACGCCGGCCGGCGGCTGGGCGTTCCGGCACGGGCCGGAGACGGCAGCCGGGGACAAGTTCCAGCTCGGCCGCACGCTGGACGAGGGCGTGCTGCTGCTGGGCCGCACGACCTGGGAGCTGTTCGCCTCGATCTGGCCGGGCCGCGACACCCCGTTCGCCGCGCGGATGAACGCGGCGCGGAAGCTGGTCGCCTCCCGTACCCTGACCGACGCCTCAGCCTGGGCGAACTCGCAGGTTCTGCGGGACGACCTCGTGACGGCGGTGAAGGCCGAGCAGCGCGATGTGATCGTGACGGGCAGCCTGGGCATCGTGCACGAGCTGATGGCCCAGGACCTGATCGACGAGTACCGGCTGCTGATCTTCCCCACCGCGCTCGGCACGGGCGAGCGGCTGTTCCCGGCCGGGAACCCGCCGGCTTACCTGGAGTGCCAGTCGGCCGAGCGGTCGGGCGCCGCCATCCTGGCCAGGTACCAGCGGGACCGGCGGTGACGGCGCGGGCGGCTAGCCGCCCGGTGTCGACGCCGGGCCTGGCCGGGGATGGACGGGGAGGAACACCGGTCGCCGCGGCCGCGTGCTGAAGTCGAACTCCCTGGCCAGGTTGCCGAGGATCGGCAGGCTCTCCCGGACGTCGGGCCGCGGATCGGGGCGGCCGTCGGTCCGCGGGTTCAGCCGGGCGCCCCCCAGGAAGTCGTCCTCGATGAACTTGTTGTAGGCGTCGAAC
>DASWAH010000399.1:0-3230 GCA_036391235.1 Streptosporangiaceae bacterium | reverse complement strand
CGCCCGTGCGCGCTCAGACGCCCGCCACGCGTGACCTGCGGGCATCAGCTCGTTCCCCACACCTCGGCTGCGGTCTCGACGACGAGCGCGAGCTTCGCGCGCTGCTCGTCGAAGGTGAGGCTGTTGCCCTCCTTGGTCGAGGAGAAGCCGCACTGCGGCGAGAGGCACAGCTGGTCGATGTCGATGTAGCGGCTCGCCTCCTCGATGCGGCGCTTGAGCTCGTCCTTGGACTCGAGCTCGGGGCGCTTGCTCGTGACGAGGCCGAGCACGACGAGCTTGTCGCGCGGCACGAAGCGCAGCGGCTCGAAGCCGCCGGAGCGCTCGTCGTCGTACTCAAGGAAGAAGCCGTCCACGTTCAGCTCGCTGAACAGGGCTTCGGCGACGAAGTCGTAACCGCCCTCGGCCGCCCAGGACGACCGGAAGTTACCCCGGCACATGTGCGTCGTCACCGCCATCCCGGCCGGCCGGGGCGAGATCGCGTCGTTGACCTGGCGGATGTAACGCAGGTGCAGGTGCTCGGCGTCCTCGCCGCGCTCGGCGATCTCGGCCCGCTGGGCCGGGTCGTTCAGGTACGCGAGGCTGGTGTCGTCCAGCTGCAGATACCGGCAGCCCAGCTCGGCCAGCCGGCGGACCTGCTCGGCGTACGCGGCGGCCAGGTCGGACCAGAACTGCTCCATCTGCGGGTACACCGACTGGTCGATCGCGGCCGGGCCGCCGCGGTAGTGCACCATGTTCGGCGACGGGATGGTCAGCTTCGGGGTCGCGTCGGTGACCACCGACTGCAGGTACCGGAAGTCGCCTTCGAAGATCGTGTGCTCGAGCCTGATCGGGCTGCCGACGTGCAGCGCGGCCGGGGTGAACTCGATCTCGCCGGCCGGGTTGCGGAACTTCACCGCGAGGTTGCCCGGCGCCTTGCTGATCCCGCCGAGCTGGTAGATGAAGTCCATGTGCCAGGACGCGCGCCGGAACTCCCCGTCGGTCGCGGACTGCAGACCGACCTCGGCCTGCATCGCGACCACATCGGCGATCGCCGCGTCTTCGGCCGACCGGAGCGCGGCCGCGTCGATCCCGCCGGTCGCGAACTGTTCCCGCGCCTCCAGCAGGCTGGCCGGGCGGAGCAGGCTGCCGACGTGATCGGCTCGGAACGGCGGTGTCGTGCGCATGAGGCGTTCAGGCTCCTTCAGTGCGTGCTGCTGCTCAAGGCCGCCCCGGCCGGGCGAGGCGGGTAACCGGTGTAATTCTCCGCCAGCGACACCGCCGCCGCCCGCGAAGACGTCACGTAACGGAGCTGAGCGAGCTGAAGCTGCTCCTCCATCGGGTCGGCGCCCGGGCTGCGGTGCAGCATGGTCGTCATCCACCAGGAGAAGTGGGTCGCGCGCCAGACCCGGTCCAGGCAGGTCGCGGAGTAGGCGTCGGCGAGCCGGCTATCGCCACGGAGCAGGTCATCCAGAGCCGGCGCGAGCACGGCGACATCGTTGATCGCCAGGTTCAGACCCTTGGCCCCGGTCGGCGGCACGATGTGGGCCGCGTCCCCGGCCAGGAACATCCGGCCGTACCGCATCGGCTCGCTCACGAAGCTGCGCATCGGCGTGATGCCCTTCTCCAGGACCGGGCCTCGCTTGAGCTCCCAGCCCGGCAGCGCGAATCTGGTCGCGAGCTCGTCCCAGATCCGCTCGTCCGGCCAGTCCCCGATCGGCTCGTCCGGCGGGACCTGCAGGTAGAGCCGGCTGACGGCCGGGCTACGCAGGCTGTGCAGGGCGAACCCGTTGCGGTGATGAGAGTAGATCAGCTCATCGGTGGACGGCGGAACGTCGGCCAGGATCCCGAGCCACGAGTACGGGTACTCGCGCTCGGTGACTGTGCAGAGGGAACCAGGGATGGCCGGCCGGCAGATGCCGTGGAACCCGTCGCAGCCCGCGATCGCGTCGCACTCGACCTCGTGCCGGACACCGCTCGCGTCGGTAAAGCGCAGCACCGGGCGGTCGCCGGTCAGGTCATCGACCTCGGTCGCCGTGACGTCAAAGTGAATGGCAGCGCCATCGGCCTGGAGTTTCGCGATCAGATCTTTGACGATCTCGGTCTGCGCATAGACCGTCACCGTGCGCCCGCCGGTGAGCTCGCGGAAGTCGAGGTGCCGGCGCTCGCCGGCGAACTGCAGGTGGATGCCGCCGTGTTCGAGCCCCTGGCGGTCGAGCCGGCCGGCCAGGCCGGCTTCGCGAAACAGCCGGACGCTGCCGTCCTCCAGCACCCCGGCCCGCTGCCTGGCCTCGCAGTATTCGCGGCTGCGGGTCTCGATCACGACCGAGTCGATGCCGCGCAGCGTGAGCAGGTGCGAGAGCAGCAGGCCGGCCGGCCCGGCCCCGACGATTCCTACCTGCGTGCGCATGACCTCAGCTTCTGTACGCCTAACGAACAGGGGTTCCGTAAACGAACAACTTAGGATCGCCCCGACCCGGGTGTCAACGGCGGCCCTGGCCATCACGGCGATTAACCCACCGGGGCTCCGGCCAGCGCGGCGATCAGGCCGAGAGCGGCCGCGCCGATGATCCCGATCGCGACATTCCGGCGCAGCACGATCAGCCAGAGGGCCGCGACGGCGAGTACACCGAGCTGCCACAGATGGGCGATTTCCAGTCCGAGGGGAATTGTCGCGCCCGCGATCGCGCCGATCGCCGCCGGGCCGGCCCCGGTCAGGAAGGCCTGGACTAGCTGGTTGCGGCGCAGGGCGGCGAAATGCCGGGCGCCGGCCAGCACGAACACGAACGACGGGGTGAACGCGACCGCCGACGCGAGCACGCCGCCGCCGACGCCGGCCGCCGCGAACCCGACCACCGCCACCGTCTGCACGACCGGTCCCGGCGTGACCTGGCCGAGCGCCACCGCGCTGAGGAACTGGGCGCCGCTCATCCAGTGATAGGTGTGCACGGCGTCGTGCTGCATCAGCGGAATGATCACGAAGCCGCCGCCATAGGACAGCGCTCCGACCTTGAACGCGACCCAGGCCACCGAGAGCAGCCCGCCCGCCGCGGCCGGGGCGGCGACCGCCAGCGGCAGCAAGGCCGCGATCCGGCCTCCGCCGCCCGTTCCGGTGCGGCCGCCGGGCGCCCCTGGGCCGGACGACGGTGCGAAGATGCTCGCCCTGCGCACGGTCATCTCGATCAGGCCGCACGCGGCCAGGACCAGCACCAGGAACGGCCCGGCCAGCGCGCCCGCGACCCCGCCGGCGAGCA
>DASWAH010000398.1:0-15404 GCA_036391235.1 Streptosporangiaceae bacterium | reverse complement strand
CCGGCCGCTGTCAGCGCCCGGCCTGTCCACCCTCCGGCCGATGACCGAGCTAGCCACCGCCCTGCTGCCGCTCGGCGCCGCCCTGACCGGCCTGACCGACCCGATCAGCTTGCACCTGGTGCTGACGGGGCCGGGCGGCGGCACCTGGGACATCGGCCTCGGCGAGCCCGGCGGCCAGCCGGCCCCGCTGACCATCGTGACCGGCGTGGTCGGGTTCTGCCGCCTGTTCTCGAACCGGGTCAGCCCGGCCGACCTCGACGTGTTCGTGGCCGGCGAGCAGCGCCAGGCGGCCGCCGTGCTCACCGCGGCGACCGTACTGGCGCTGGACTGACTGTGCTGGCCCTGACTGGCGAGTGATCCTAGTGATCCGCGATCACAAGCCGCGACGTATCCCCTACCGAGAGCACCGGCCGGCCGACGCAGTGCACCACCGGTTCGGCGCGTTCTTCGGCGATCCCGTCCTGCAGACCTTCATCACCTCGGTCGGCGGCGACCCGGCACCGCCGGAGATCATCGTGGCCGAGGCCATCGCCTCGCCCGATCAGTTCTAGCGACCGCCGCCCGCGCAACCCGGTATCCGCGGAGTGATCCGCCGGCGGGACCGGCGACGTATCACTCGTGCTGGCTTGGAGGGGAGCCGATGGCCAGGGCCGTACGCAAGCAACGACGCCTGGACCTCAGCGGCTATGGCCATCGGTGCCGGTCCCCGCGACCCCGGGCGTGCCCGGGGTAACGCTGGCGCCCGGGCTAGTCCCGGGCGTCAGCTGCGGCGGCGGCCTGGACTGCAGGGCCTGGGCGTCGGTGAGCGCGATCGCCAGCTCGCCGGCCAGGGTCGGGTGGAACGGCGCGCGGCCGGTCAGCCCCTGCACGTACGGCACCGGGTCGCAAAGCGCGTGACCGGTGAAGTCCGGCTGCACGGCGATCAGTCCCGTCGCCTTGGCCCCGTTGGCCAGCACGTTGTTGAGCGCGTCGAGCAGCTTGACGAGCGCGTGCTCCTTGCCCGGGGTCAGGCCGACCTTGTCCAGGCAGTGCTGGCCAGGGTCGAACGGGTTGTAGTACAGGTTGACCAGCACGGTCGGATGCGACGGGAGCGCGGCCAGCCGGCGCAGCATCTGGTAATAGCCCACCGCGAACGTGTTGAGCCGCTGCTGGAAGAACGCCGTCGACGGCTTGTTATTGCACGTCGGCGTCACCGCGCAGAGTTCGAGCAGGGCCGTCCAGCCCAGGTCGTCGGCGCCGACGCTGACGACCACGTAGGCGGCCCTGGTCGCCCGCTTGGCCACCGCGAACTGCGGCGGCGCGGTCACCCGGCCGAGCGGCTGCGGCCCCAGGATGCCGGCCGGGATCGTGGCTCCGCTGCAGGCCAGATTCAGCACCTGCCAGTTGTTGATCTGGCCGAGGTCGACCGCGTAGGTATCGGCGCTGCGCTGGCAGGCCCGGCCGAGGACGCTCGGGTGCGGCGGATTCGGGTTGCCGATCCCGGCCGCGGTCGAGTCCCCCATGACGACCACCTGCACTTGCGGCTTGGCCGGGCCCGCGGCCTTCGGTACCGCGGGCAGCGGCGCCGTGCCGGCCAGCGCGGTGATCGACGTCACGTGCCGCAGCCGGGCCGGGGCGGTGTACGCGGTGGCCATGATGCCGCCGACATTGACCGCCTCGGTGACCACCAGCCCGGTCGCCAGCAAGATCAGCGTGCCCCTGCGCGGCAGCCGCAGCCAGCCCGCCAGGGCTCCGGTCAGCAGCACCGCGCAGCCCGCCGTGATCACGATCTCCCAGCTGAAGTAGCGCTTCCAGCCCGCGGCCAGGGCGCCGCCGATCTGGCCGGCCGGATCGGCGCCGCCCGGCGCGAACGCGGAGGCGAGCTGGCGGCCGAGGGTGATCTCGGTGAGCGCGAGCCGCGGCCTGACCGGGCCGGTGAACCGCAGCGTGGTCGGCAGCCGCTGGCCGAACAGGTCAAGCTCACCGGGACCGGACAGGCTGAACGACGGCGCCGCCGCCCCGACCCCGACCGTCTGCCCGGCCAGCCGCACCTGCTGCATCGGCGTCACCAGCAACGCCACCGCGATCGAGACGGCCGCCACCACGACCACGCCCGCGATCCAGGCGAGCCTGACGTGGATGCGGCGCGCGAACTTCTTCATACCCAAGCCATTGTCGTGCCCGCGATCGGGTGCTGAAACCTTCCCCGCCCCCGCCGGACCCGGCCGTGCGAACGTACGCTGGCCCGATGAAGGCATTCGCGTCCTCGGCCGACCTGGCGGAGAAGGAGCAAAGGTTCGAGGTACTCGGTGACGGCGTGTACGCGCTCACCGCCGAGGGGGACCCCAACGTCGGGGCGGTCGAGGGCGAGGACTTCGTCGTCTGCATCGAGGCGATGGCCACCCCGGCCGCCGCCCGCGGCTGGCTCGGGCAGCTGCGCCAGCACACCGACAAGCCGGTCAGGTACCTGGTGCTCTCGCACTATCACGCGGTCCGGGTGCTGGGCGCGAGCGCCTTCGGTGCCGACGTGATCGTGGCCCACGACAACACCAGGGCGCTGATCGCCGAGCGTGGCCGCCAGGACTGGGAGTCCGAGTTCGGGCGGATGCCGCGGCTGTTCCGCGACCCGGCCTCGATCCCCGGCCTGACCTGGCCGACGCTGACGTTCTCAGACCGGCTGACCATCCAGCTCGGCGGCGACCGCGGCGAGCTGCTGCTGGCCTACTGCGGCCGCGGTCACACCGAGGGCGACCTGGTGGCATGGCTGCCCGGCCAGCGGATCCTGTTCGCCGGTGACCTGGTCGAGGCGCAGGCCGCGCTCTATACCGGCGACGCATTCCACCGCGACTGGGCGGCCGGCACGCTGGACGCGGTCGCCGCGCTCGGCGCCGAGGCACTGGTCGGCGGGCGCGGAGCGGTCGCCAGCGGCCGGACCGCCGTCGACGCCGCGATCGGGCAGACCCGTGATTTCCTGCGGACCATGCTGGCCGAGGTCGGAACCGTGCACGCGGCCGGCGGCACGCTGAAGGACGCGTTCGCGGCCGCCCACGGCGCGCTGGCCCCGCGCTACGGCCGGTGGCCGATCTTCGAGCACTGCATGCCGTTCAACGTGTCCAGGCTCTGGGACGAGCTGTCCGGGATCGAGCGCCCGGTCATCTGGACCGCCGAGCGCGACCGGCAGGTCTGGGACCAACTGCAGGACTGACCAGTGACCACCGACCGCGCCGATCCTGTCCTGATCGCCGGGGCCGGCCCGGTCGGCCTGCTTACCGCGCTGCTGCTGGCCAGGTGGGACATTCCGTCGGTGGTGCTGGAGGCGGCGCCAGCCCCGGCTGGCGCCGGCTCACGGGCGATCTGCTTCCAGCGGGACGTGCTGGACATCTTCGACCGGGCCGGCTGCGCCGCGCCCATGATCGCCGAAGGAGTCACCTGGACCACCGGCCGCACGTACTACCGGGACGCGGAGCTGTTCTCGGTCACGTTCGGCGCGCCGGGCGACGGCGCGCTCCCGCCCTGGATCAACATCTCCCAGGCCAGCGTGGAGCGCTACCTGCTGGACCGGGCGGCCGCCGAGCCCCTGACCGACCTGCGTTTCGGCCAGCCGGTCACGAAGGTCGATCCGGACGCCGACGGCGTCACGGTGCAGGCCGGGGACGGGCCGGGCGCGGCCAGCGTCCGCGGCAGCCACCTAGTCGGCGCGGACGGTTCCCGCAGCGCGGTCCGCCGGCTGCTCGGCATCGCCTTTCCCGGCCGGTCGTTCGACGACCGGTTCCTGATCTGCGACATCCGGGCCGGCCTGCCGTTCCCGAGCGAGCGGAGGTTCTTCTTCGACCCGGCCTGGAACCCCGGCCGCCAGGTCCTGGTCCACCAGTGCCCGGACGGCGTCTGGCGGATCGACTGGCAGGTGGCGGCCGGGTTCGACCTGGCCGCCGAGCGAGCGTCGGGCGGGCTGGACGCCAGAGTCCGGCAGATCACCGGTGATCAGCCCTACGAGATCGTCTGGGCGACCGCGTACCGGTTCCACGAACGGGTCGCCGAGACGCTCGGCACCGGCCGGGTGTTCCTGGCCGGCGACGCCGCTCACCTGTACGCGCCGTTCGGTGCCCGCGGCCTCAACTCCGGCGCCCAGGACGCCGACAACCTGGCCTGGAAGCTGGCCTTCGTCCGCCACGGCTGGGCGCCGCCGGCCCTGCTGGCCAGCTACCAGGCCGAGCGGGCAGCCGCGGCCCGCGAGAACCTGAAGGTGACCAGCGCGACCATGGACTTCCTGGTCCCGCAGACACCTGAGCGACGCCGGCACCGGGCCGAGGTCCTGAACCGGGCGCTGACCGATCCGGCGGCCAGGGCCCAGATCGACTCGGGCAAGCTGGCCGAGCCGTACTGGTACACCGCGAGCCCGCTGACCACGCCGGGACCCGCCGTGCCGGGCGGGTTTCCGGACGCGGCCGGCGCGGCCAGGCCGCCGGTCCCCGGCGTGATCTGCCCGGACGGGCCGGTCACGCCGGTCCGGCCAGACGGCCGGATCCGCCGCCTGCGACAGTTGCTCGGCGGGGAGTTCGTGCTGCTGACGCAGGAACCGGTGACCGCGGACGCGGCGCTACGGACGGCCAGGGAAGCGATCGCGGCGCCCGTGAGCGCCTACGCGCTCGCCAGCATCGATTCCTCGGGAGCGGTGCGGCGCGCACTCGCCGCCACCAGCTCGAGCGTGCACGTGATCAGGCCGGACGGGCACCTGGCGGCCGTGCTGCCCGAACTCGAGCCGGGGGCGCTGGCGCGCGCGCTGACCAGGGCGACCGGCCGCCCCGGCTAGCCCGCGAGGGCTGCCACCTCGGCCAGGGCGGCCAGACCGGGCAGCAGGCGCTGGGCGTCCGCGAGGTCGGTGTCCAGGGCCCGGTCGGCGGTGCCGGGCGGCAGCGCCGACTCCGCCGCCCCGAGCGCGCCGGCCAGACCGGGTCTGGCCGGGCGGACACCGCTCAGCCGGAGCGCGCGGACCGCGGCGACCAGCTCGCAGGCCAGCACGATCCGGTAAGCATCGACCACGTCGGTAGTCGACCTGGCCGACTGGGTCGAGAAACCGGCATGCTCCTCGACGCCGCGGGACAGCACCGCGCTACCCAGCGCGGCCGGGGCGGCCAGGCGGCGGATGTCAGCAACGGCCGACTGCGACACGTACTCCAGGATCATCACGCCCGAGCTGGGCGGCGGGTCGGTGGCCAGGAAAGGCCCGAGCCCGGTGAAAGCCGGCTCGACCAGCGTGCCGAGCCGGGCGGCGGACAGCGCCGCGGTCTGGAACAGTGCCGCCCGCAGCGCATCCAGGGCCAGGCCGACGTAGGCCGTGTGAAAGTTGCCGTTGTGCCAGACGGTCGCGCCGGCCACGTCGACCAGGGGGTTCTCAGCCGCGGCGTTGAGTTCCGCGGTGACCGCGGCCGCGGCCTGCCTGACCGCGTCCAGCGCGGGCCCGTGCACCTGAGGAAGCGCCCGGTAGCCGTACGGATCCTGGATCCGGGTCCGCCGCCCAGGCTCCTGGTCGCCGAGCAGGTCGCGCAGCCCGGCGGCGACCGCCCGCTGGCCCGGATACCGCCGGGCCTCGTGGACTGCGGCGGCGTACGGCTCGGTCGAGGCACTGACCGCGCAGTGCGACAGGGCCGCCACCACGACGCTCGCCCTGATCAGCTCGGCCAGGTCGGCGCAGGCCAGCGCGGCCTCCCCGATGGTGGCGGCATTGCTCGACAAGAACGCGAGCGCGTCGGCCGGGGCCAGCGGAAACCGGGGCGGCGGAGGGCCGCCGGCCGGGAGCCAGTCCCGCTCGCCGAGCAGGCACAGCGCGGCGGCCGCGAGCCCGGTCAGGTCGCCGGTGCCGATCGCACCGTAACGGGGTACCGGCACCCACAGACCAGCGTTGAGGACGTCCAGCAGGGGGCGGAGCACGCCGGGATCGACGCCGGAACCGCCGGCCGCGATCTGGTTGACGCGGACCGCGAGCATGGCCCGGCTCAGCTCGGCGGCGATCAGCGGACCACCGCCGCCCGCGTGACTGCGCAGCAGCCGCAGTCCGTGGGCATGCTGGTCAGCCGGCCCGACCGGCTGATCGCGGTTCGCCCCGACCCCGGTCGTCCGGCCGTAGACCTCGCGGCGGGTGGCCACCTCGGCCGCCGTCACGGCGGCCGCGGCCGCCCGGGCCAGCCCGTCGGCGGTCACCTCGGCGGTCGCGCGGCCCCAGGCGAGGTCGCTGACCTGGCCGCACGTCATGGTCCGGCCGTCCATACGCACCACTGGCTCGCTGATGCTGACGACACCCCTTCCTGCTGCCCAGCCGCCGGTGTCCTTTCGCCGGGCCGCCGCTCGTCGGGATAGTGTCAGCAGTCCGCCAGGCGACAGGAGACTCAGCCGATGCGCTACCTGGTCCTGCACTACCTCGACGAGTCCATCTTCTGGGACTCCGACGGCAACGAGATCGCCGACCCCGCGTTCGACCAGGCGGTCTCGGCCTGGGACGACGAGATGATGGCGCGGGGCGTCCTGGTCGGGGGCGGCGCCGTCCGGCCGGTCAGGGACTCGACCACGCTGCGCGTCCGCAGCGGCGAGGTGCTGCTCACCGACGGCCCGTACGCCGAGACCAAGGAGCAGATGGCCGGCTACATGGTGCTGGAGTGCGCGACCCTGGACGAAGCGATCGAGGCGGCGGCCCGGCATCCCAGCGCCGCCGTCGGCACCTTCGAAGTCCGCCCCTTCCTGCCCTAGCCGGCTTCCGCTTCCGGCGCCGCTGCTTCCCAGCCGCTTGCTGCCGGCCCCTTGCTGCCGGCCACGACTCCCGCCCGCTGCTCCGGGCCGCTGCTCCGGGCCGCTGCTCCGGGCCGCTGCTCGGGGCCGCTACTCCCGGCCGCCGCCGGCCACGCGCCATGATCAGGTGGAGTAACTACGGGTGTAGACGTGTAAGTCCACTTGATCATGAACAGCGGGAGCGCAGCCCGGCTGGACAACGTCGTCCGGCGCACGATTGTCCGCCGCCAGCCGTGATTCGACTGCCTCCAGCCGTGATTCGACTGCCTCCAGCCGTGATCCGACTGCCTCCAGACGTGATCCGACTGCCTCCAGACGTGATCCGACTGCGTCCAGCCGCGATTCAACTCCCGCCAGCCGGGATCGACTGCCGCCAGCAATGTATGGGTGGACTTTAAGCGTGATAGCGCCAATAAATCCACCCATTCTTTGCAGTGATCATTTTGAGTGGAGGGCGGCGCTGCGGGGCCGGGGAAGCCGCGAGGGCGGGCGCCGACGAGGCGGGTCGGGGCCTGCGGGGCGGGTCAGGCGGCCGGACAGGTCGGGCGGGCGGGGCAGGTCAGGCGGTCGGGCAGGCGGGCCACTCGGGCGGGGCAGGTCAGGCGGGCGGGGGGCGGAAGTAGGCGGCGGGCGTCGTGCCGGTTTCGCGGCGGAACGCGGCGACGAAGGCGCTGGCCGACTCGTAGCCGGCCCGGCGCGCGACCGCGGCGACCGGATCGCCCGCCGCGAGCGCGGGGATGGCCGACTGCAGCCGCAGCAGCGACCGCCAGCGACCGAACGGGACGCCGGTCCCGGCCACGAACCCGCGCTCCAGGGTCCGGGCGCTCGCGCCGACCTCCCGGCCCCACTCGGTCAGCGTGCGGCCGTCGGCCGGATCAGCCGCCAGCGCCGTGGCGACCCGCAGTGCCCGGTCGTCGGCCGGCATCCGGACGTCGATCGTCGTCATCGGCGCGGGTTTGAGCAGGTCGGTGAGCACCGCCTCGGCCCGGGCCCGGCTGGCGTCGTCCAGGCCAGCCGCTTCCAGGTAACCGATCAGCTCGCCGAGCAGCGGGCTGGCCGCGACCGGGGTGAAGTCCGGCCAGCTGATCTGGCACAGGCCGGGCCGCACGTACAGGGTGCGCATGGTCGCGGGGCCGGCCGAGAGCGTCTCGTGCCGCAGCCCGGCCGGTATCCACAGCGCCCTGGTCGGCGGCAGTACCCAGGTCGCGGTGTCCGTGCGCACGGTCAGCACCCCGCTCGCGGCCCAGGCCAGCTGGTGGTCGTCGTGGGTGTGCCAGTCGAACACCAGCCCGGCAGGCATCGGAAACGTGCAGACGATGACCGCCTGGCCGCCTGGTTGTCCGTCCTGCGACACGAATTGGCAGCTTACGCCCTTGGGCCGGATCCGCCGCGTCCGTAGCGTGCGGATCATGAACAACAACCACGCGACCCTGTGCCCTAGCCCGGAATGGGCGGCCCACATCCAGGGCGAGATCCTGCCCGCCCTGACCGCGCAGGCCGGTCTGGGCGCCGACATGCTGGAAATCGGCCCGGGACCCGGTGCCGCCACCGAGTGGCTGCGGCACCGGGTGCGGCGGCTGACCGTGCTCGAGATCGACGAGGCAGCGGCCGGGAAGCTGGCCGCCCGGTACTCCGGCGGCAACGTCACGGTCGAAGTCGGCGACGCGGCCAGGCTGCCCTTTCCCGATGAGTCATTCGACACGGTCGGCTCGTTCACGATGCTGCACCATGTCCCGACCCAGGCCGGCCAGAACGCGATCCTGGCCGAGGCACTGCGGGTGCTGCGCCCCGGCGGCGTCCTGATCGCCTCGGACAGCCTGGCCAGCAACGGGCTGCACCACTTCCACGAGGGCGACACTTACCACCCGGTCGAGCCAGGCAGCATCGTCTGCCGCCTGCAGACGATCGGATTCGGCGCGCTCACGATCATGGTGGACGACGTGCTGAAGTTTGTCGCCCGCAAGCCCGCCTCCGCGAGCGCAGAACCCGATGGCGCGGAGCCCGACTGCAACAGGACCGCACCGTGACCGGCCCGGGCGACCTGGTCAGCGCGATCACCGGCCTGATCGGGTTCGCTGCCGTCGAGGAACAGCGCCTGCTGGCCGAGGCGCCCCCTGCCGAAGCCGGCAGCCCGGACCGCTGGACGGCACTGCCGGTCGTCGCCCACAACACCGAGTTCCGGGCCCAGCAGGTCCATCGGCTCCAGGCGATCCTGGCCGGCCAGGTCCCCGACGAGTTCGCGGAGATCGACCATGGCTCGCCGGCCGTCTACCGGCGCTACGCGGAACAGGATCCCGCCCAGGTTCGTGACAGAAGCTGGCACACGGCCGGCGAGCTGACCGCCCTGCTGGCCGCGGTGCCGCCCGAGGACCTGCTCGATCCGGCCAGGAATCCCTGGCTGCGGGGCCGGCCGCTGTGGCTGCAGGTCGTGGTACGCGGATTCTGGCACCCATCGGGCCACCTGGCCGACTACTACCTCGCGCACGGCCGGTCCGAGCGGGCCGAGGATCTCGCCGCGCACGCGGTGCAGACCGCCCGCTACCTGCGGGCGCCGGCCCCGGCCAGCGGCATGGCCTGGTACAACCTGGCCTGCGCGGCGGCCGGAGCCGGGCGGCCGGACCGGGCCGCCGACGCCGCCGCTCAGGCCGCGCTGCTCAACCAGGACCTGCGGGCCAAGCTCAGCACCGAACCGGATCTGCGGGCCCTGCGGGCGGCCGGGCGGCTGGACGCGGTGCTGGCATGATGGCCCGGTGACGGCGTACGCGCAGTATGCGAGGTTCTACGACCAGGCCAACGGCGACCGCACGGCGGACATCGAGCGGATCAGGTCGGTCATCGCCCGCTACCGGCCGGGCGCGGCCACGCTGCTTGAACTCGGCTGCGGGACCGGGGCCATGCTGGCCGGCCTGACCAGCCTGACCGGCCCGGCCGGCCATCTCGCGGTCACCGGCATCGACCGGTCACCGGAGATGCTGGCCATCGCGGCCAGCGCCGCCCCGGCCGCGCGCCTGGTCCGCGACGACATCACCACATTTGCCCTCGGAACCCGGTTCGACGTGGCGATCTGCGTCTTCGACACGCTGAACCACCTGACCACGCTGGCCAGCTGGCAGGCCCTGTTCGGCCGGGTGCGGGAGCACCTGGCCGACGGAGGGCTGTTCGTGTTCGACGTGAACACGACCGGCCGGCTCCGGCGGCTCGGCCAGGGAATGTCGTTCGCGACCGACATCGGCGAGCACACGCTGGTGATGGACGTGCGCCCGGCCACGGCGACCGAGACCGGCGGCACCGACCGGGGCGGCGAGCTGTCGATCTGGACGGTCCGGGTGTTCGAGCGAACCGAGGGCGACCTGTTCAGGCTGCACCGCGAGGACATACCAGAACTCGGGGTGCCGCTGGCCGTGATCCGCGACAGCCTGGCCTGCCACGGCCTCGACGTCCTGGAGATGACCGGCCTGGACGGCGAGCCCGGCACCGACTCCTCTAGCCGCGTCTTCGTCGCCGCCCGGGCCGGCGGCTAGGCCGACGGCTAAGCCGGCGGCTAGGACGAAGGCCCGGCCAGCAGCTCGGTGACCAGGTCGGGGGGCAGGCCGTGGGTCTCGTGCAGGTAGGTCAGGTCCCGCTCGGTCAGCACCCGGCCGGGCTCGAACTGGGATAGCACCTTGCGGCCGCGGCCGAGCAGGCCGCGGAACCGGCGCTCCTCGTCCGCCAGCACGGTGCTGACTAGGTCCGGCCTGACCAGGTCCCGCTCACCAGGATCGGGCCCGAACAGCCGCAGCGAGTGCTCGATCAGTTCACCGGGCAGGCCGCCCAGCGACACCGACAGCGACGGGTCATCGCGCCACAGGATCGTGAGCACCCGGCGGATCAGGCGGCGCAGCACGTACCCGCGCCCGGTGTTCGACGGCCGTACCCCGTCACCGATCACTAGCACCGACGAACGCAGATGATCAGAAAGTATCCGGAACTCCCGTTCGTTCCGCTGCCACGCCTCCGGCAGCAACGACCGCCATGGCCAGAACAGATCGCAGTCATAGACGCAGCTGACCCGCTGCAGCACCATGAGCAGGCGTTCCAGGCCCATGCCGGTATCGACACTGACCTGGCGCAACGGTTCCAGGCGGCCGTCATCGCCGCGGTAATAGCGCATCGTGACGTGATTCCACAGTTCCATCCACCGTTCGTCGGTCGTGGGACGGCCGGACGGCGGTCCTTCGCCGGTCCAGATGAAGATCTCCGAGTCGGGGCCGCAGGGCCCGACCGGGCCGTTGGACCACCAGTTGTCGTCGCCGTAGGTCCGCTCGACTGGCAGGCCGAGTTCGGTCCAGGTGCGCTCGGAGCTGACGTCCGGCCCGGTCTGCTCGTCGCCGCCGAACACGGTCGCGTGCAGCAGGCCAGGGTCGAGGCCGAAACCGCCGGTCAGCAGGTCCAGGCCCCAGCGCAGGCTCTGCGGTCCTTCGTAGTCGCCGAGCGACCAGGACCCGAGCATGCCGAACACGGTGAGGTGGCTGTCGTCGCCGACCTCGTCCAGGTCGGTGGTGCGCAGGCAGCGCTGCAGGCCGGTGAGCCGGCGGCCGCCGGGGTGCGGACGGCCGAGCAGGTAGGGGGTCAGCGGGTGCATGCCCGAGGTGGTGAATAGCACGGGGTCGCCATCGGGCGGAATCAGCGTGCTGCCGGGCAGCAGCTGATGACCGCGTTCGGTGAAGAATCCGGTGAATCGGCGGATCGTCTCGGTGACATCCATGGCGGTGCTTCCTTCCGGTGCGGCAGGCACCGGAAAGCAGCCGCCGCCGGCGGAACACGAAGAACCGGGGCAGGCGCTGCCCCGCAGGCTGGCGAACCGTTTCCGGTTGCCAGCGGGCGGGTGATGGACCAGGTCAGGCGGCGGCAACCGGCGAGCAGATAGCTCGCGCGGCTGCGACGGTGCGGCTGACCTTCATGTCTTTAGGGTAGACCGGGCGGCCGGCCCGGCCCAAGCGGATTTACCGGGCCGAGGCGGGCGGCTCGTCACGGCGCGGGCGGCTCGTCACGGCGCGTCGCGGCGCAGCAGCACGACCACCGACCGCGGCGCGACCGGCAGATTCCGGTCGGTGCTGAGCGACTCGCCTTCCCGCTCAGGTCCTGCGGTGTCCACGACCAGGTCCCACCACTCGCCCCACTGCTTGGGCAGAGTCCAGTCGACGACCTCGTGGAAGCCGTTGAACAGCAGCAGCAGCGAGTCGTCGCTGACCCGCTGGCCGCGGCGGTCACGATCGGTGATCGCCTCGCCGTTCAGGAACACGCCGACCGTGGCGATGCCCGAGTCCCAGTCGTGGTCGCTCATCTCGCCGCCGTCGGGGCGGCACCAGCCCAGGTCGACCGAGCCGCGGATGGGCAGGCCCTGGAACCAGCGCCGCCGCCGCAGCACCGGGTGCTCGCGGCGCAGCGCGATCAGGCGCTTGGTGAACGCGACCAGCGCCTCGTCGGGGTGCTCCCAGTCGACCCAGGAGATCTCGTTGTCCTGGCAGTAGGCGTTGTTGTTGCCGTGCTGGGTCCGGCCTGACTCGTCCCCGGCCAGCAGCATGGTCACGCCCTGGGACAGCATCAGGGTGGCGATGAAGTTCCGCTGCTGCCTGGCCCGCAGGCGGAGGACCTCGGGGTCGTCGGTATCACCCTCGGCCCCGCAGTTCCACGACCGGTTGTGGCTCTCGCCGTCGTTGTTGTCCTCGCCGTTGGCCTCGTTGTGCTTGGAGTTGTAGGAGACCAGGTCGCGCAGGGTGAAGCCGTCGTGGGCGGTGACGAAGTTCACGCTCGCGCCCGGGTGCCGGGCGTCGGCCTGGTACAGGTCCGAGCTGCCGGTCAGCCGGGACGCGAACTCGCCGAGGGTGGCCGGCTCGCCCCGCCAGAAGTCGCGGACGGTGTCACGGTAGCGGCCGTTCCACTCCGACCACAGGGCAGGGAAGTTGCCGACCTGGTAGCCGCCCTCGCCGACATCCCAGGGCTCGGCGATGAGCTTGACCTGCGAGACCACCGGGTCCTGCTGGATCAGGTCGAAGAACGCGGACAGCCGGTCGACCTCGTGGAACTGGCGGGCCAGGCTGGCCGCGAGATCGAACCTGAACCCGTCCACGTGCATGTCGGTGACCCAGTACCGGAGCGAGTCCATGATCAGCTGCAGCGTGTGCGGGTGCCGCACGTTCAGGCTGTTCCCGGTCCCGGTGGTGTCGTAATAGAACTGCGGCGCGTCCGGCACCAGCCGGTAGTAGGCCGCGTTGTCGATGCCCTTGAACGACAGCACAGGACCGAGGTGGTTGCCCTCGGCGGTGTGGTTGTAGACGACGTCCAGGATCACCTCGATGCCGGCCTCGTGCAGCGCCCTGACCATGGCCTTGAACTCGGCCACCTGCTCGCCGCGCTGGCCGGCCGCGGCGTATTCGTTGTGCGGGGCCAGGAACCCGATCGAGTTGTAGCCCCAGTAGTTGCGCAGCCCAGTCTGCGACAGGTGCGAGTCCTGCACGAACTGGTGTACCGGCATGAGCTCGACCGCGGTGATGCCGAGCCCGGTCAGGTACTCGATCGCGGCCGGGTGAGCCATCCCGGCGTAGGTGCCGCGCTGGGCCTCCGGGATGTCCGGGTGCCGCTGGGTGAACCCCTTGACGTGCAGCTCGTAGATCACCGACTCGTTCAGCGGGACGTCGGGGTGCCGGTCGTTGCCCCAGTCGAAGAACGGGCTGTGCACGACCGACCGCGGCACATGGGGTGCGCTGTCGTCGTCGTTACGCGTGTTCTCGTCCCCGAAGATGTAAGGGAAGCAGGCCGGCGACCAGTCGACCGCGCCCTCGATCGCCTTTGCGTACGGGTCGAGCAGCAGCTTGGCCGGGTTGCAGCGCTGGCCCCGCTCGGGGTCCCAGGGCCCGTGCACCCGGTACCCGTAACGCTGGCCGGGCACGATCGACGGCAGGTAGGCGTGCCAGCAGGAGGCGTCCACCTCGTCGAGGGCCAGCCGCTCCTCGTGGCCGTCCTCGTCGAACAGGCACAGCTCGACTCCCTCGGCCACCTCGGAGAACAGCGAGAAGTTGGTGCCCGCGCCGTCGTAGGCGGCGCCGAGCGGGTAGGGGCGGCCCGGCCAGGCCTCGGCGGGCGGAGTCTGGCCCGGATCGCTCGGTGCGCTCGGATCGGTCATCGGGTCGGGTTGTCCTCTCGTGACGGCTGCGGTGTCGCCTCGGCTGCGGTGTCGTCTCGGCTACGGGGCCGGTGCTGATGGGTGCGTGCCGGTCAGGATGGCGACGGTGTCCGGCGGCAGCTCTATCCCGCCAGGAACCGGGCAAACGGCCTCGTCGGAGGCGGCGATCAGCTCAGCGCGCTTGTCGGCCGGCAGCGTCCAGGTTCTCCTGCCGAGGTTACAGGCCACTGTGACCGGCCCGCGGGTCACGGTCAGCCAGCCCGCGTCCTCGTCGCAGGCCGTCCTGGTCAGCTCGAGCCGCGGGTCGGTGAGCACGCCGGTCCGCCGGCGCAGCGCGATCAGCGTCCGGTACCAGGCCAGCAGGCCGGCGTGCGGCTCCTTGCCGATCTGCGCCCAGTCCAGCCTGGACCGCTCGAACGTGGCCGGATCCTGCGGATCCGGCACGCCGGCCGGATCCCAGCCGAAGTGCGAGAACTCCGCGGTCCGGCCCTCGGTCACCGCATGGCCCAGGCTGGGGTCGGCGTGGTCGGTGAAGTACTGGAACGGGCTGGCCGCCCCCCACTCCTCGCCCTGGAAGATCATCGGCACGAACGGGCTGGTCAGCAGCAGCGCGGCGGCGATCTTCAGCCGGCCAGGGCTGGTCAGCGCGCTCAGCCGGTCGCCGGCCGCGCGATTGCCGGCCTGATCGTGGTTCTGGGTCGCGACCACGAACTGCGACCCGGCCAGGCCGGCCGGCGACCGGCCGTGCACCCGGCGGCGGTGCGGCGAGTAGCACCCGTCGTAGACCCAGGCCTGGCGCAGCGCCTTGGCCAGCTGGGCCAGCGAGCCGAACTCGTCGTAGTAGCCGTCCCGCTCGCCGGTCAGCACCGCGTGCAGGGCGTGGTGCCACTCGTCGGCCCAGGCCGCGTCAAGGCCGTACCCCCCGGCCGCCCGCGGCCGCACGAACCGGGGGTCGTTCAGGTCGCTCTCGGCGATCAGGAACAGCGGCCGGCGCACCTGGGCGGCCAGCGCGGCGGTCTCGGCCGCGAGCTGTTCGAGCAGGTGGGTGGCCGAGTCGTCGGCGATCGCGTGCACCGCGTCCAGCCGCAACCCGTCGCAGTGATAGTCGCGCAGCCAGCTCAGCGCGTTGTCACAGATGAACCGGCGCACCTCGTCGCTGTCCGGCCCGTCGGTGTTGATCCCGTCGCCCCAGTTGGTCTGGTGCCGCCGCGAGAAGTAGGGCCCGAACTCGGGCAGGTAGTTGCCGGCCGGGCCGAGGTGGTTGTAGACGACGTCGAGGACCACGCCGAGCCCGCGCTCGTGGGCCGCGTTGACCAGCCGCTTGAGGCCGTCGGGACCGCCGTAGGCGTGGTGCGGCGCGAACAGGCCGACCCCGTCGTAGCCCCAGCCGCGCCGCCCGGAGAACTCGGCCACCGGCATCAGCTCGATCGCCGTCACGCCCAGGTCGCGCAGGTCGTCGAGCCGCTCGACCAGCGCGTCGAAG
>DASWAH010000397.1:0-7262 GCA_036391235.1 Streptosporangiaceae bacterium | reverse complement strand
GGAGCGCTGGCCGGCCTGACCTTCGACCGGATCGTGCCCGCGGTCTGCGAGCCGGGGCACACCCGTGACTAGCCGCCGGTGGCCGAGCGGTACTGCGCGATCAGATCGCTCGGCACCCGTCCGCGCTCCTTCACCGGCAGGCCCTGGCTTCTGGCCCACTCCCGCACCCGGATGGAGTCGACACCGGCCGCGGGCTTGCGCAGCCGGCCGCCCGGCGCCCGGCGGGTGCCGCTGACCTTACGGGCCGCCGCGATGTACTGCTGCACACTCTGCCGGAAAGTGGCCGCGTGCTCATCGTTCAGGTCGATCTCGTACTCGGCGCCGTCCAGGCCGAAACGAATGGTCGAGTCGGCCGCGCTGCCGTCCAGATCGTCGGTGCGGACGGTCTCCACTTTCTGCACTGATCTCGTCCTTTCTCTATTGGTCAAATCATCAATACTGTATCCGACCGTGCCAAAAAAAGGACATGGCGCGGACCCGCCGCGCCGGACTCTCCGGGCCGCCTGGAAGGTTTGCTTAAATGTGCACGAATGGCTCTGCCGGGCACGTTACAATGCCATGATTTCCCGATCCTGGGCCCGGCCGGAGGGCTACGGGAAACAATTAAGAAGCGGCGGCTGCTCCTCTTTCCCGGCGGGTCAGCGCCGACCGGGACCAGCAAATGGACGGGCCGGGTAGCGGGTGTGCTGATCCGAGACGGCACGCTGGGCCTGCGGGCCTACCTTCGCCACCCTGATCGATGCGCTCGGCCCGGGCTGACCAGGCGGCCGACCCAGAACGCGGTACGCAGGGCGAGCGGGACCTTGCGGTGCCGGCCAGAATAGGCCAGCTGCACCGGCGGCTGATCACTGTCGAAGGCGATCATGGCGTGCGCCACCGGTGCTCCCGCGCCCGGCGCCGTGTGCCAGCGTGTTGGGTGGTCGGCATCGTCTCGGAACATCCCCCCGGAGCCCTAGTCGCCTGTCTGCCTCAGTGCACCCAGCTAACCGGAGGGCCGGCCACGGCGCCATCCCCGAGTCCGGGGATGGCGCCGCGGTCCCGCATGTCCCTAGAATCCCGGCCATCCAGGACGGCGCACGCGAAGGGCGGTTGATGACAGTCGATCCGGAGGGGACGACGGCGCAGGTCACGACATCGGCGGGGCGGGTCATCGGGATCGCCGACGGCGCGGCCGTCGTCTTCGGCCGCGGCCCCGACGCTGACCTGACCGTCCCGGCCGGCCGCGGCCTGTCGCGCCGGGCCGGGTCGCTTCGAGCGCTGCCAGGTGGTGTCCTGGTCGCCAACCTCAGCCTGACCCATGCCCTGTACGTCGAGGGGAAGGGTTTCCGCGTCCGGCTGCCGCGAGCCGAGGAAGGTACCGAGCCGGCCGGCGGCTGGTTCGTGTCCCGGGGTTCGGTCCTGGTCGGATCGCGGGCCATGCTGGACGACGACCAGGGGCTGCGGGTCGCGGTCCAGCCGGCGGCCGGCCAGGCCGCTCAGGTCGCCCAGGCCGGCCAGCGGACAGCCGGGGATCCCACCCTGATGCCGCTGTACCTCGACCCGAATACCAAGCTGTTCCTGGTCGCGCTGATCTGGTGCCGGCCCTGGCTGACCGACCCAGCGCGCCTCTCGCCGCTGCCGCGCACGCCGGAGATCGCCAGGGCGGCGCTCGAAGTCACCGGCGCGCAGCACGAACTCGAGTGCTTCGACGCCGATCCGCAGTACCGGGACCGGCTCGCGGCCAGGGTGGCCGAGCACCTGAAGGTGATCCGGCGCAAGATCGCCGAGCGCGGACTGGTGCGGCCCGATGTCCGCCTGTCCGACGAGGCCGCCGTCGGGGTGCTGATCGAGCATGGTGTGATCTCGGCCGACGACCTGACCAGGTTCGGCGATCCGGGCTGGCGGTCCCGCCAGGAGGACCTGTGGTGGACGCCCGCGATGTGAGCGATCGGTCAGGGACCCGGCGGTCCCGGCGGGTGGGTCATCACGCTGAACATGGCCGTCACCCTGACCGGTCCGCAGGTAGCCACGACCGTGTACAACCCGGGCGGGATGCCGCGGCGGAAGAACTCGTGGGCCTGGTTGATGACGTAGTTGAAGTTGCCCTGCTGATCGGCCACCGGCGGGTCGGGAGAGACGCCGATCCCGGCCAGTCTGATCGTCACCTGCTTGTCACGCGGCCACCCGGCTCCGATTACCACGAACCCGGTGGCCGGGTCGCCCATCGGCTGAGCGACGGCCATGGCCGGCCTGCCGGTCCGGCTAGCCAGAGCGTGTACCCGCTGGGCCGCGTCCTGGCCCTGACCGCCTGGCCCGGCCAGCGGCAGCACATCGCCGGACCGGGGGTTACCCGCGGTCTTGGCCGGACCTCGGCTGAGAGCGGCTCCGATCAGGCCGCCGCCGGCCAGTAGCCCGGCGACGGCGGCGGCGACGGCCAGTGCGATCAGGGCGCGGCCAGCGCGGGACGGCTGCCGGTGGCCGGCTCGCGGCTCGCGGCCGGCGTGGCGGTCGCTGCCGGTGGCGGAGGGCCCCGAGCCGAGAGTGTCCAGCGACCGCCACAGCGATGCAGGCTCCTCGGCCAGGTCCGGCAGTGACCGGGCGCCGAGCGATCCGATCGTCGGCTCGAACTCCGCTGGGCCGGTGCCGGGCACCTGGCTGTCGCGAGCCGGTTCGGCCGTGTCAGTCGGCGGCTCGCGCCGGTACCGGCCGATCAGCGCCAGGGCCGGGGGCGGCAGCAGCCGGACGCCCAAGTCGATCGCCTGACCGGCCTGGCCGAGATCGCCCGCGACGGCGGCCAGCAGGGCGGCCGACGTCGGCCGGTCCAGCGGATCGGGCGCCAGGCAGGCCGACACCACCTCGCGCAGGTCCGCGGCCAGCCCGGACAGGTCAGGGGGCGCTGACGTGAGCCTGGTCAGCACCTCGAGCGCCGAGTCGCCGCGGTACGGGCCGTGCCCGGTCGCGGCCAGTAGCATCGTGGCCCCGAGCGAGTAGACGTCGCTCGCCGGCGACGCCCGCCTGACGTCCTTGGCCTGCTCGGGCGCCATGAAGGCGGGCGTGCCGATGGTGCCTTGGGCGATCGTGTGCGAGGCGCGCTCGGCGGCCCTGGCGATCCCGAAGTCGATGACCCGCGGCCCGTCCGGCGCGACCAGGACATTGGACGGCTTCAGGTCGCGGTGCACGATCCCGGCCGCGTGGATCGACTCGAGCGCTTCGGCGCACCCGGCCGCCAGCCAGCGGACCGCGGGCACCGGCAGCGGCCCGCACTCGCGGACCAGCAGGCTGAGGGTCGGCGCGGGGACGTAAGCGGTCGCCAGCCAGGGCACGTCGGCGTCCGGATCGGCGGCGACGACGGCCGCGGTGAAGGCGCCGCTGACCCGCCTGGCGGCGGCGACTTCCCTGGCGAACCTGGTGCGGAAATCGGGTTCCTCGGCCAGCTCGACCCTGACCGTCTTGACCGCGACCAGCCGGCCGGAGGCTGACCGGCCCAGGTAGACCCGGCCCATCGCGCCCGCGCCGAGACGGCCGAGCACGACATAACCGCCGATACGTTCCGGATCCCACGGGCGTAGTGGCAGCATTAACGCGGACTGCGGCACAGAAAGGTCCCTCCTGGCACCGCAGATTAGCCCGGCCTGACCGGGGTGGCGTGGCGTTTATGGCATCTGAAGATTTTCAGCCCGGTTCGTCGGGTTCCCGCCCGGAGTTCCGCCCGGCGGCCGCGGTCGGGCGGAACGTGGCGACCAGCTTGGCGACCAGGGTGGCCAGGAAGATCTGGCCGGTCATGGCCTCGAGCATGGCGACGGTCCGGCCCGGGTTGTACTTGGCCGTGAAGTCGCCGTAGCCCAGCGTTGTCAGCGTCGTGAAGCTGAAATACTGGAAATTGGCGCCGTTACCTGGCTGGCCGCCGGCGAAGAACACCCGGCCCTGGAAGAAGTACATCGCGCCGTAGAACGCCGAGAACATCAGCCCGATGATCAGGTACGCGCTGATCGCCGCGTAGATGCTCTGCACGGTCACCGCAGGAGCGGCCAGGATCTGGTGCAGGATGACCACGACGATGAACAGCAGCAGCAAGCCGCCCCAGAGCGAGGCGACGCCTCGTCCGGTGTCGCCGAGCTGGTGGTTGGCGACCAGGATCATCAGCAGCGAGACGACGAAGCCGGCCGAGATGATCAGCCTGAGCCGGGCGCGGCGCAGGCGGACGCTGCGGATCGCCAGCAGGCCGGCCATGGTGAAGAGGGCGATCTGAGTATCGGTGACCCATCTGCTGGTGACGAACGCGGACAGCAGGTACGAGCAGATCAAGATGATCAGCAGCAGGCCGTATCGTCTCGGTGCCCGGCGCTGGTGTGGGCCCGCCCGCCAGGGCGGCCCGGGTTCGCCGGCTTGATCCTCCGCGCCCTCCGCGCCCTCTGCGCCCGCCGGTCCCTGCGTGGCCGTCGCGACTCCTGAGATGTCCTGGCCCCGCCGCGGCCAGGCCGCGGCGGGGCGTGACGGCCGGCTGGCCGGCGGCTGTCACGCCGCCGGCCGGCCAGCCCCGGCTAGAACTCTCCCGCCACCCGGCGCGGCGACAGCAGCGCCCAGATGATGAAAGCGTCGAGGACGATCATGATGATCGACCACAGCGGCGTGTACGGCAGGAACATGAAGTGCGCGATCGCGCTCAGCACGGCCACGCCGGCACCGACGTACCGGGCCCAGGCCATGCCCAGGAACACGCACACACCGGCCGCGAACAAGACGATGCCGAGGATCAGCTCAACCCAGCCCCAGCCGTGATACGACCAGTAGTAGGTGTAGCCGGTCGCCGGCGCCGTGATGAACACGTGGTTCGTCGACAGCGAGACGAGCCCGACGATCACGCCCCACAGGCCGCCCAGGACCATCAGGGTCCCGGCTAGCGCGGTGAACGTGACGATGGCGCCGCGATGCTCGTGGCGCCCGCCGGTCCCGGCCGCGTAACCGCCGCCCGACGCCCGCTCGGTCGCCTGGGCCTGGTACTCGCTGCCGCGAGCCTGCCCCTGCTCGTAGCCCATCGTGGAGCCTGATGAGCCGGCTGGCCGTTCGGTTGGACTACTCATCTCAAGCCGCCCCCCTTTTCCTCGCTTGGTCGCGAGTCCCTGTGTGTGCTCGCGGCCGCGGCCCCGCAGCGCCGTCGTTCTTCCCCTGGCAGCCAGCGAGCACTCGGTTGCCTCATACCCTGTCTGGCCAGGTAAACGCGCCTTCAGCGGGATCTATGCGGATGCCATACGGCCAGCCTGGTGACCGCCGCGGCGCAGCGTCAGCGCCGTGATCGTCATCAGCAGCCCGTACACCAGCAACCAGATGCCGATGATCGCGACCAGCACAGTCAGCGAGATCGTCGGCCAGAACAGCACGATCAGGCCCGCGAAAAGCGACAAAACTCCAGCCACGATGGTCAGGCCGCGACCGGGAAATGCCCCGCCGAACAGCCCGGCCGCGATGTCGGCGATACCGTGCAGGATCCAGAACAGGCCGACCACGATGGCCAGGGCCGCGATCGTCACGTTGTAGTGCCTGATGCAGTACAGGCCCACGATGATGGCCAGCAGGCCGATCAGGACGTGGGCGACCCGGCGGCCGCCCGAGGCGTCGTGGGCGGTGAATCCGTCGATCAGCCGCAGCAGCCCGGCCACGACCAGGGATGCCCCGATCAGGATCGCCGCGATCGTCAGCGTCGCCTTTGGCCAGGCCAGCAGCAAGATGCCGACGACGATGGCGCCGATGCCCGCGGCCATGAAGGCAGGCCAGGCGGTCCTGGCGAAGTCGGGCGCGAAGCCCGCCCGGTCGTCCTGGCTGGCCTCAGCGGTGTAATGAGGTGTGCTCATGGCGTCATGCTGCGCGGGCGGCACAGGCCGATCACCACCCGTGACGGGTGAATGTTGCCGGCAGGCCCTAGACTTGGCCGCCGTAGCCGTCAGCGATCTCGCGAGTGACTGCGCGACGGCCCATCGACCCCATCCGACCGGACACGCGGTGCCAGCCCGGCTGGCGCCGGAGCCCCCGGTACGTGCGAGCCCGTACCGGAGACGCAGTGGCCGGGCGGCAGGCCGCCCGAATACCCAAGGAGTGAGCACGTCGTGAAGACCGACGTCGAGGAGCTGAGCCCGACCCGTGTGCGACTCACGGTGGAGGTTCCTTTCGATGAGCTGAAGCCGAGCCTGGACCAGGCCTACCGTGAGGTCGGCCGGCAGGTCAGGATTCCCGGCTTCCGGCCTGGTCACGTGCCGCGGCAGGTGCTGGACCAGCGGGTCGGCCGCGGTGCGGTGCTGGAGCATGCGATCAACGAGGCGGTGCCCGACCTGTACGCCAGGGCCGTCCGCGAGGCCCAGGTGTCCGCGCTCGGCCAGCCCGAGGTGGAGATCACCAAGCTGGACGACGGCACCGAGATCGCGTTCACGGCCGAGGTCGACGTGCGTCCCGCCTTCGAGATTCCCGACCTCGCCCAGCTGCACGTGACCGTGGATGACGCCGACGTGAGCCCGGACCAGGTCGAGGAGTACCTGGGCGCGCTGCGCGAGCGGTTCGCCTCGCTCCGGGCGGCGAGCCGCCCGGCGGAATCCGGCGACTACGTCTCCATCGACCTGTCGGCCGAGGTGGACGGCAAGCCGGTGTCCGACGCGCAGGCCACCGGAGTGTCCTACGAAGTCGGCAGCGGGACCATGCTGGACGGGCTCGAC
Source organism: Streptosporangiaceae bacterium (assembly GCA_036391235.1). Classification (GTDB taxonomy): domain Bacteria; phylum Actinomycetota; class Actinomycetes; order Streptosporangiales; family Streptosporangiaceae; genus Chersky-822. The sequence continues at coordinate 582 of DASWAH010000397.1, read as the reverse complement.
GACGCGCTGACCGGGATGTCGGCCGACGAGACCGCGACCTTCAGCACCGAGCTGGCCGGGGGCGAGCTGGCCGGCCAGCAGGCCGAGGTGACCGTCACCGTGCGCAGCGTCAAGATCAAGGACCTGCCCGAGCTGGACGACGACTTCGCCCAGTCGGCCAGCGAGTTCAACACGGTCGGAGAGCTCCGGGCCAGCACCCGGCACCAGATGGAGGCCATGCGCAAGGCCGGTCAGGCCGGCCAGGCCAGGGACCGTGCCATCGAGGAGCTGCTGACCAGGATCGACATCCCGCTGCCGGACGCGCTGGTCGAGCACGAGATCGAGCACCGGCGCGAGTCCCTGGAGCGCGACCTGGACCAGGCTGGGCTGACGATGGAAAGCTACGCCGAGGGCCGCCAGGTCTCGGTCGCGGACCTGGAGAAGGAGATCGGCGACGACGTGCGCCGCTCGGTCAAGGCCAGGTTCATCCTCGATCAGCTCGCCGAACAGGAAAACCTGGGCATCGAGCAGGATGAGATCGGCCAGTACATCACCCAGCTGGCCTATCAGCAGGGCGTCTCCCCCGATCAGTTCGCCCGCCAG